>NZ_LKDU01000017.1:0-86288 GCF_001401855.1 Pseudoalteromonas sp. P1-7a
TGGAGAGATAGGGATTTGAACCCTAGATAGGCTACAAACCTATGCCGGTTTTCAAGACCGGTGCATTCGACCACTCTGCCATCTCTCCGCACGGCCTGCATAATAGGGAAACCCATTGGCTTTGTGAAGCTTTTTTTTAAAAAAATTGTTTAAGTGCTTAAAAAACAATTAATTTGTTTAAAGATAAAACAAAAAACTCATTTTTGGTGGTTAAATGAACTTTAATTAAAAAATAACACTCTATTGATCTACAAAGGTTTGCCCAAACATATAAGAGTTGGTAATCTAATTTTAGTTAAATTATCGAAACAAACATGTTTCACTTAAAGGAGCTCTACAATGGCATTTAATCATTCGTACAATACCGCTAAACCGGTAATGTCGACCATTGAAACAAACAAGGTACTTAAAAACACCTATTTCTTACTGGCCATGACATTAGCATTTAGTGCTGTTACGGCGGGTATTTCAATGGCATTACAATTACCTTACTTTATGGGAATTGTGTTCACACTGGTTTCGTTTGGTTTATTATTTGTTGTAAACAAAAAAGCAGACTCAGCTTCAGGCGTATTTTGGGTGTTTGCTTTTACAGGCTGTATGGGCGCAGGCCTTGGCCCACTTCTTAACTATTATGCGGCTATGCCTAATGGCCCAATGCTTATTATGCAGGCGCTTGGTTCTACTGCATTAATATTTTTTGGACTATCGGCTTATGCATTAAACACTAAAAAAGACTTCTCATTTATGGGTGGTTTTTTAACAGTAGGTTTATTAGTGGTTATTGTCGCAAGCATAGTTAACATATTCATTGGCAGCTCGCTAATGTTTATGGCGCTTAACGCAGCTGTTGTGTTAATTATGTCTGGCTTAATCTTATTTGATACTAGCCGTATTATTAATGGCGGCGAAACTAACTACATTCGCGCTACAGTGGCTTTATACTTAAACGTGTACAACTTATTTACTTCTTTACTGCACCTTCTTGGCGCAAGTGATGACTAATTAAATAGTTCTGTTAAAATAGCCCCTTTATTGGGGCTTTTTTATTGGAATTGTTTTGGCGCGATTTGTTCTTTCTTTACATACTCCTCCTTCAGATCATGACTCAACGCAACGTATTATAAAGTTTGCACATGCATGTTTAGCACAAGGCCACACCATAGATGCACTTTTTTTGTATCAAAATGGTATTTATCACGCATCAACTCATTTTGAGCTGGCCTCTGACGAGCTGCAAATCCCTATGCACTGGCAACAACTTGCAGACAAAAATATTAATTTAATGCTTTGCGTTACTGCAGCAGAAAAACGCGGTTTAAGTACAAGCCAAACCGGTGTGTTTACAGTTGCTGGGCTTGCAGAATTTGCCATGCTAGCCAGTGATGCAGATAAATGGATACAGTTTAAATGAAAAATGTTTTAGTCATGAGCCAATCCAGTCCCTTTGATGAACTTAATACCCGCGATGCCCTAGACATGTCGCTTATATTTGCCGCAGTTGATCAAAATATTAGCTGGCTATTTAGCGGCCCCGCCGTGCTTGCTTTAAAACATAATCAATCAACAGAGCAACTGGGTGTAAAAGATTTTTTTAAAAACATCAAAACGCTTGAAATCTATGAAGTAGAAAACATATACGTATGTGAAAAATCATTACTTGATTACAACTTAAACAAATCTCAATTAATTATTGATTCAATCAGCCTCAATTACACTGAGCAACAACAGTTGATCTGCCAGCAAGATTTTGTGGTGAACCTATGAGTACATTACATATTTTTTCTAAGCCACTGGCTTATTACGACTCAACCCAGCTTGAAAACTTAATCAAAGACACTGATAAAGTACTCCTTGTTGGTGATGCCTGTTACGCCGCTAAGCAATATTTTCAATTAAACGATTCGCTATTGTTGCTTTTAGAGGATGCGCATGCACGCGGGGTTAAACTAAGTCCTGGCCAATCAATTATTAATTACGATGAGTTTGTTGCCCTGACACTATCTACTAACCAATCTATTACCTGGTAACCTATGCTTGAATTTAATAATCAACAAATCGATACAGATAAACAAGGCTACTTGCTCGATTACACCATGTGGACAAAAGAGTTGGCCCCTATTATTGCCGAGCAAGAAAACATTATCTTGAGCGAACAACACTGGGAAGTGATTAATTTTGTTCGCGATTTTTATTTAGAATATAACACCAGCCCAGCGATAAGAATGCTTGTTAAAGCCATGGCTAAAGCACTTGGCGAGGACAAAGGCAATAGTATTTATTTGTATAAATTATTCCCGAAGGGGCCTGCAAAACAAGCGACTAAAATTGCCGGATTACCTAAGCCCGCTAGGTGTATTTAATGGTGAATAAACCAATGCATAACCGCGCAACTAAAAGCACTAACAAACGCACTACAGGTAGAACTTACTCACGCAGTGCATTCACTAAAAAAAGCACAACTTCGCGTGAAGTTAAACCCGCGATAGCAGCTAAAGATAGAAAAATTGTTTTATTTAACAAACCATACGATGTGCTTTGTCAATTTACAGATGATGCCAATAGAAAAACGTTAGCTGAATTTATTCCCATTAAAGATGTATACGCAGCAGGCAGACTCGACCGCGACAGTGAAGGGTTATTACTTTTAACAAACTGCGGAAAGCTTCAAAATACCCTTACCGCACCAAGTAAAAAAACCAATAAAACCTATTGGGTGCAAGTTGAAGGCGAGCCAAGTGCAGACGCTATTAATGCCCTATGTAAAGGTGTTGAACTAAAAGATGGTATTACCTTACCCGCAAATGTAAAAATTATTGATGAGCCTGAAGTTTGGCCTCGCGTGCCACCGGTTAGAGAGCGAAAATCGATTCCTACAACGTGGTTAAGCATTACAATTAACGAAGGACGTAATAGGCAAGTTCGTCGTATGACTGCGCATGTTGGGCACCCCACATTAAGGCTTATTCGCTACAGCATTGGTAATTATACGCTTGATGGCATTGAGAGCGCTCAGTACAGTGTTATCAAAGGTGGTAAAAATGCATAAGCCCCATGTGACGGTTGCTGCTGTAGTAAAAAAAGGAGACCGCTTTTTACTAGTAAAAGAGCGAGATAAATTTACTGCTACTATTTGCTATAACCAACCTGCCGGCCATTTAGAACTAGAGGAAACACTGGCTCAAGCAGCCAGCAGAGAGCTTTTTGAAGAGACAGGTTTAACCTTGACCCCAATTGGTTTAGTCGGTATTTACAACTTACATGCAGCAAACGGAATACATTATTTGCGCTTTTGTTTTCTGTTTGATGGCGCTCAAATCACTACTGAGCCCTGCCCAAAAGATGCAGATATAATGAGTGCTGGCTGGCACACTTTAGAGGACATAAAAACGCTGCCTCTCAGAAGCCATCTCGTTTTAAAATGCATTGAAGACAGCCTGAATCGCCCTATTCAGGACGTTAGCTTTATTTATGACGATAATTAAACATTTTCACTTTGTATAATTCTCAAATCTATATAAATAGTCCAAGGCTATAAATTAACTTAATGCTAAACAATTTCGTCCCTGCCTTTTTGAATAATAAAGTGCGCTATCGGCGGCCTTAACAAACTCTTTTTGATCGCAATTATCATCTTCACCAATCGCGTTAATACCCATACTAAGGGTTAAGTAACCGGTAAAACTATCTTCATGAGGGATACGGAGCTCTTCAATTGCCTTTTGAATATGCTCAGCTATAAACAAAGCCCCTTGTTTATCTGTTTGTGGTAGCAATACAACAAACTCTTCACCGCCATAACGCGCTACAAAATCTTCGGTACGGCTTACCGTACACGCTATTGCTTGCGCCACGTTATACAAACATAAATCACCTTCAACATGTCCGTAGCGGTCGTTAAATAGTTTAAAGTGATCAATGTCAATTAAAATAATCGCTAAATCGTCACCACATTCAACAGCTTTTTCAAACTCTTTACTTAGCTTTTCATCAAAACGACGTCTATTTGCTATTTGCGTTAGTGAATCTAAAAACGCCATATCGCGTAAAATATTTTGATCTTCCAAACGTTTGGTCGCATCGTTAAATACAGCAATATATTCATCCCCTAAGTTAATGCCAGATACTTCCATCGTAATCGTATTACCGTTTTTACATGTAACATGATAATCATGCGCGGGGATGTCTTGCCCTGTTTCATTGCCCACTTCTAACGCCGCTTGCCACGTTTTTTTCACAGATTCTCGATAGTGAGGGTCTGGGTATGCATTAACCCACCATTGCTCTAAGTTAGGTAAGTCATCGACGGTATAACCAAATACATCTATAAAGCGTTGATTAACCCTAATAATATCACCTGTTTTCGCACATACATTAGAGATAGGCATAGGCAAAATAGTAAATAAATGGGCGTAGTGGCTCATCTCGTGGCGCTTCATAGGATGATGCATTTTTTTAGATAAGAAACTGTACGGCGCATCTTCTTTTTCGTGCGAAAGTGAATGTTCCATTGTTAATACAAAGTACCACTCTTTCCACCACTTTTGTGTTGCTTCAATTAAAGCTACTTCAGATTGGTTTATTAAATCTAGAGAACTGGAGACAGAATTAAAAATATCATCAACTGGGCAAGCGTGTTGAAAATCTACAGGTAAGGTATGTTTAAAAATTTCATGGAAAAGTTTATAGGCTGATTGCTTAAACTCACTCGTCGGGTTTTCTAGTAACTGCTTCACGTGAAAACTAGAATTTGTGGTATAAAATGTTATTAAAGTCGAAAGTTTTTTTACCTGAAAGGCGTAGTTCATATATTCATTCCATTGAAAATATTAAGGCTATAAATGCAGAGTTAATACAAAAATCCTGCTTGCCTCTTAAATTATTCTGCAAACACAAGGTAATATGCTCAACATTATTATGTGCTCGGACAATAATGGCACCGAAATAACTTTTTACAATGGCTTATTTAAATTTTTCATCATTTTTTATTTCAAATGCGATTCAGTCTTATTTGCTATTTGTTATATGAATAAAATAACGACAAAAACGTGCGTTTGCGCTACTCCTCCCTTTAAGCAAAAACAAAATGCGTGCTATAATCGCGGCCTTTCCAAGTTAACAGCAATCTGTATAAGCGAAATTATTCATGAGCGTAAATAGTCACATTAAAGTCATCGTTGGTATGTCCGGCGGTGTTGATTCTTCTGTATCTGCATATTTATTACAGCAACAGGGCTACCAAGTAGAAGGCCTGTTTATGAAGAACTGGGAAGAAGACGACAATGACGAATACTGTGCAGCCGCTGAAGATTTAAAAGATGCGCAAGCAGTGTGTGACAAATTAGGCATCGAGCTTCATACCGTTAACTTTGCAGCAGAGTATTGGGATAACGTTTTTGAGTACTTTTTAGAAGAGTATAAAGCGGGCCGAACGCCAAACCCTGATATTATGTGTAACAAAGAAATTAAGTTTAAAGCGTTTTTAGAATTTGCTGCCCAAGCACTTGGCGCCGATTTTATTGCTACAGGCCATTATGTTCGTCGTGAATTACGCGACGACAAGTACGTTATGTGCCGAGGCTTAGACGATAACAAAGATCAAAGCTATTTCTTATACACTTTAAGCCATGAGCATATAGGCCAAACCCTTTTCCCAGTAGGTGATATAGCTAAACCTGAAGTACGCCGTATCGCAGAAGAGCAAGACTTAATCACCCACGATAAAAAAGACAGCACCGGTATTTGTTTCATTGGGGAGCGCAAATTTAAAGACTTTTTACAAAAGTTTTTACCTGCTCAACCAGGTGTGATCGAAGACACAGATGGCAACAACGTAGGTGAACACGAAGGGCTTATGTATCATACACTAGGCCAGCGTAAAGGGTTACTAATTGGTGGCATGAAAGAAGGCTCTGGCGAGCCATGGTATGTTGTAGATAAAGACGTTGAGCGCAATGTACTGGTTGTAGGGCAAGGTAAAGACCACCCTCGCCTTTACAGCAATGGCCTAAACGCTAATCAATTACATTGGGTAGACCGTGTTGGCCCGCAAGGCACCACGCGCTGTACCGTTAAAACTCGTTACCGCCAAGAAGATATTAATTGTACCCTTCTCGTTGGCGAAGATGGTATGGCACGCGTATTGTTTGATGAGCCACAAAAAGCCGTTACACCGGGTCAGTCAGCTGTATTTTATACCGATGAGGTGTGTTTAGGTGGTGGTATTATTGATTCGGTGATCAAGTAATGAATGAACACCAAGTCATGGCGCTTGCCGCCATGTGCCAAGTGGCTAAACAAGTACAAAAAATTGCCCAGTACGGCAGTGCAAACGATTCAGATTTAGATGTGCTTTTTACAAGTATTGTACAAACATCTCCCGCATCACCGGTTGATGTTTATCAAGGTACGCATAACTTACGCGACGGCTATAAAACATTAATGGCACAGCTGACTGCTGGCACTCAAAAAGATGTCGAAATAGTTAAGTACGTAGGTGGTTTAATGCAACTTGAACGTATTTTAAATAACGAGCCAAAAAGCTTAGCTGAACTTGGCCGCCGTATCGACGACATTCATCGTCGCTTAGATCACTTTGCCATAACCGATGACACCGTAGTTGCCGGTTTAGCAGATATATACTCGTCGGTGCTAAGCCCCCTTGGGCACCGAATTCAGGTTTATGGTAAACCCGAGTTATTAAAACAGCAGCAAACGCAAAATAAAATTCGTGCACTTTTATTAGCAGGAATTCGCAGTGCTGTATTATGGCGACAAATGGGCGGTAAACGCCGTCACTTTTTCTTTGCAAAAAGAAAAATTCTCGCTATTGCAAAAACAAAAATTTAATTATCGTTCAAAACTAAAATTTAGGAGTTATTATGGAGCTTTCAGCGTTAACCGCTATCTCTCCAGTGGATGGTCGCTACGGCAGCAAAACCACTGAACTACGCAGTATTTTCAGCGAATTTGGCTTAATCAAATACCGCGTAACCGTTGAAGTGCGTTGGTTGCAAGCCTTAGCTGCAGCAAGCGATATTAAAGAGGTACCTGCATTTAGCGAACAAGCCAATGCACTATTAAATGCCATTGTTGATAACTTCAGCGAAGCAGATGCACAGCGTGTAAAAGACATTGAACGCACCACAAACCACGATGTTAAAGCGGTAGAATACTTACTAAAAGAAAAAG
Organism: Pseudoalteromonas sp. P1-7a; assembly: GCF_001401855.1. Lineage (NCBI taxonomy): Bacteria > Pseudomonadati > Pseudomonadota > Gammaproteobacteria > Alteromonadales > Pseudoalteromonadaceae > Pseudoalteromonas > Pseudoalteromonas sp. P1-7a. Next base: position 7,192 of record NZ_LKDU01000017.1, read on the forward strand.
TAGCCGATAACAGCGAAATCAACGCTATCAACGAGTTTATCCATTTTGCTTGTACCTCGGAAGATATTAATAACCTATCTCATGGTTTAATGCTTACAGAAGCTCGCGATAAAGTTTTATTACCATACTGTGACCAATTACTTAACGCCATAAAAGAAAAAGCCATTGAGTACAAAGCAGTGCCTATGATGACGCGTACCCATGGCCAGCCAGCTACGCCCTCAACTATGGGTAAAGAGTTTGCTAACGTATACATGCGTTTAAAACGCCAACGCGACCAAATCGCACAGGTAGAAATGCTAGGTAAAATTAACGGTGCTGTAGGTAACTACAATGCCCACTTAAGTGCTTACCCAGATTACGATTGGCACACTCATGCAAGTAACTTTATAACAAGCCTTGGTTTAACGTTTAACCCGTTCACTACCCAAATAGAACCGCATGACTACATTGCCGAACTATTTGATGCTATTGCTCGCTTTAACACTATTTTACTTGATTTTGATCGTGACGTTTGGGGTTACATTGCCCTTAATCACTTCAAGCAAAAAACCATTGCTGGTGAAATCGGCTCTTCAACGATGCCGCATAAAGTAAACCCTATCGACTTTGAAAACTCAGAAGGCAACCTAGGCATCGCAAATGCTATATTTGCTCATCTTGCTCAAAAACTGCCTGTTTCTCGTTGGCAACGTGACCTTACCGACTCTACGGTACTGCGTAACTTAGGTGTGGGCATGGGCTACACGCTTATTGCTTATCAATCGACACTTAAAGGCGTAAGCAAACTTGAAGTAAATGAGCAACGCTTACTCCAAGAGCTTGATCAAAACTGGGAATTACTTGCAGAGCCAATTCAAACGGTTATGCGTAAATACGGTATCGAAAAACCATACGAAAAACTTAAAGATTTAACGCGTGGTAAGCGTGTAAATCAAGAGATTATGGCCGACTTTATTGATGGTTTAGACCTGCCAGAGCATGCAAAAGTTGAAATGAAAAAACTAACACCAGCCAACTACATTGGCCGCGCTGTTGAGTTTATTGACGATTTAGTTTAAGTAGTCAATTGCAAATATAAAAAGCGAAAGGATAATCCCTTTCGCTTTTTTTGTACTAAAAATTATAGGCCTACTCTATGTACCAATTAAAAATAAACACCCTCAGTGAACAAGAATTTTTAAACCAATATTGGCAAAAAAAGCCGCTATTGATTAAACAAGGTTTTACAGACTTTCAAGACCCAATAGAGGCAGAAGAGCTTGCCGGTCTTGCAATGGAAGAAAGCATAGAGTCGCGTATTGTTACTAACCATAATAACGATTGGCAAGCATACCAAGGCCCATTTGAAGACTTTGAAAAACTCACTGAGCAACACGCAACTTTACTGGTACAAGCGGTTGATCATTGGCATAGCGATGCTACACAACTGTTAGAGCCGTTTAGGTTTATACCTAACTGGCGAATAGATGACTTAATGATCAGCTACTCTACCCCTAAAGGTGGAGTGGGCCCACATTTAGACCAGTATGATGTATTTATAATCCAAGGTGAAGGTAAGCGCCATTGGCGTGTTGGCTTGCCCGACCCTACTCTTAAGCAATTTACACAAAATAAAAAACTACTCCAGGTTGAGCAATTTGAAGCGGTAATAGATTGTATTTTAGAACCCGGCGATATTTTATATATACCACCTGGGTGCCCACATGAAGGCTATGCTATAGAAAACGCCTTAAATTATTCAGTGGGTTTTAGAGCGCCTAACCAACAAGACTTATTTTCGAGTTTTGCCGATCATATTATTGATACTGACAGCGGCCAAAAACGCTATTCTGATCACACATTAACGCTAAGAGACGCTAAAGGTGAGCTTTTAGATAGCGAAGCCAATAAAGTTAAAACCCTTATGCAAGCGCTTCTTAATAACGATGAGTTATTTAAACAATGGCTGGGTAACACCCTAAGTCAGCCCAAGCATGAAATGGACTTAGCACCGCTTGAAGCCCCTTTAACTTGCGAACAAATGAGTGAATTAATAGCCTGCAATAACGATGAGTTTGAGCGTTTAGGTGGCACACGTGCTATTTTTCAGCAATGTGAAGATACCTTACTGCTAAGCATTAATGGTGAGAACTATTTATTACCCCTCTCGGATTTAAAAGCCGTTAGACTTTTAACTGATAATAGTTATTTTAACACTGAAGATTTAGACCAAGCCCAACCTAGCCTAGTTTTTATTCAAACCTTTACTACACTAGTTAATGAGGGAGTTTGGTTTAACTAGGGGTGTTCTATGAGCTATCAAGTTAATAAAGTAGAGTGGGATATACAAAAAGACCTGCTACAACAAATACGTGAAAAGGTTTTTGTATACGAATTACACATCCCCAAACGCATAGAATTTGATAGCCTCGATAAAATTGCTCACCACGTTTTAGTGACTGATGAATGCAAATTGCCTGTTGCTACAGGCAGGCTTTGTACCGACGGGTTAATAGGCCGAATTGCTGTACTGCCAGAGCACCGAAATCGTCATGTATACACATCGCTGCTGACCTTTATTGTTCAACTAGCCGCAAACGACGGCCATAAAGCCATTAGTATTAATTGCATATTAAATGAAGTAGAGCGTTTTAAGCAAAATGGGTTCAAGCAGCAAGGCACTGTATTTATGGAAGCAGGCATACCCAGACAGCGTATGCTCTGTGAAGTATCGCAGTTTGTTACCAAACCCTTTACGTTAGTACATTAAAAAAGGGCGTAAATTGCCCTTTTAGATGTTCATACATGCGTCTTTCTATTTTGGCTCATTGGCCCAAAGTTGCTCGTTTTCATGCATTTCGTATAAACCATGAGCACGGTTTATAAGTAAGTTAGCAAAATCGACTTGGGTTTTATCACGAGCGCCAACACTCATTATTTGATCGGCTTTTAATTGCCATTGTAACGAAAAATAACGCATGGCATCGCGTGCATCTTTTGCTGCACTTACTTCAGCATGATCTGTTGGTAAGCGCCCTGTTATTACCCAATAGCTCTTGCCGTTTTGTGCTTTAAATTTCCACATAGCACACAGTGGCGCTAAAAAACGGCTATCTTTGTCTATTACTGATTTAGGCATAATGCCTTTTTCTGCTAAATATTTTTGAGCGTTTTGAAAACATTCGCGTTGCCAAGCAACACGTTGCTGCTCTATTTGTGCTTGCTCTTGCGCTGTTAATGGTTTTTTTTCTTCTTGCTGCATTTTATTAACCTTTACTGCTTTTTTTTACACTCTAAGTGCATAATAAATAAGGTGCAAGCATAAAACAGCTGCTTTGCACCTTAAATACATCATTTGATTTGTTTTTAGCCACAATTACGTTTAAACAATAATAAATCGCTGTTATTTTATATTATGATCAAACGAGCCCACATCTCCTGGGAACACCACTGGCGATTCAATCCCGTCATTACTTATCGCTGCAACACCAAAATAGTAGTTATCAATAACCACATTTTTAAGTGTGGCCGTTGTAACTTTCCCAACATCTTGGCTAAATTGCCATTGTGGCTCACTGGTATAGCGCCAATAAATACGATAACCGGCTATATTATCATCATCTGACTTTTGCCACGAAAGCGTAGTATTAGCCTTAACCGCGCCTTCAATTTTCACCTGCTTAGGGGGTGCTGGGGCCCACGCCATTGAAGCCATAGTTACAGCGTTAAGCGAGGTAAGTTTTGCAGTGTAGTCAAAATCAACACCATCTATTGTATCGCCATAAACCACGCCATTTTCAGTGCGCAAGTCTTGATGCTGTCGGTCGTAATGCTCGTTAGTTTCCATAATTCTGACTGCAGCAAAACCTGCATCGTTAAAGGGTCTATGGTGCCCACCTCGGCCAAATCTATCTAACCGGTAAACTAACATTGTATCTAAATTTGGGATGTACCTATCAGCAATAGTATCTATATAGCGGGCTAAATTACGGCTCGCTGAGTCTACCTCACCGCCGGTAAATCGCCTCGTACGCGCCTGCTCTTTAGTTTCTACTACACGTGTTCCTTCAGAAAATATGCGTGCCGTTGTATTGTCGGTAACGCCATTAATACCGGTAATGTTGCCAATCATATCGTTATTTAAAACGCCATGAACTTGCCAATCATGCTTTTGCGCATACGCTGTGAGTATTTTACCACCAAACAAGCCTTGCTCTTCGCCCGAAAGTGCCGCATATACAACTGAGCCATTAAATTTATATTTGCTAAGTACACGTGCAGCTTCAATAACACCTGCCACGCCCGAGGCGTTATCATTGGCACCTGGTGAATCACTGGTAAAGTCCATAACATCACTCACGCGCGAATCAATATCGCCCGACATAATCACCATTCGGTTTGGCTCAGTACTGCCGCGCTGAATTGCAACAATGTTTACTACTTCAACAGGATTAGGGATTCGTTTTTCACCTGATATGGTGTCTTTAACTTCAATTACTTCTAGGCAGCCACCACATTGCGCTGATATTTTCTCAAACTCTTTTTTGATCCAACGCCTTGCAGCGCCTATGCCCCGCGTATCTGACTTAGTGTCAGAAAGCGTATGGCGAGTTCCGAAATCCACCAGCGTTTGTATATCACTCCCAATACGCTTAGCTGATACCTCGGCTGCAATATCATGTAGCTTTTGTTGTTCTTCATATTTTATGCTGGCATGAGCGTGTGCTATTAACCCTGCCGTACAAGCAAAAGCTAACGCACTCAATTTAATAAGTTTAGTTGTAATAGAAAAAGGGGTTTTGCGCATTATAAGCTCCTTATTTTTTACCTTACCTTTACTCAACAACCTAGTTAGTGCAACTATTTTGAGTTAAAGCTTTATACAAGTAAGCTCAACTGTAAAAATTAACCACAGTTACACACGCCTCCCTCGTTTATGCACCAAGCGTATTACAAACCTTGTTACATAAATATGTTATATACATTGCGTGTTTTCGTGGCAAACTAACAAGGTGTTTTATTTGTAATTGTAATCTATGCGCCAGCTTAAAGCCGATACGGTCTCTGCCAATTTAATAGCCTCTAGTAACAACCAATATGGGCCTATTTGTGTTTATCAAAATACGGCCTATCGCTGGTTAACACTTTCCCAAAATGCACAAAGCGATATTACTATTCAAGGGGTGATGAGCCTTAATAAAAATGAACAACTACTGATTGCGGTTAATCAATGTATGCTGTTATTTTTACTAAAAACAGCAGAGCCACTTCGGGTTTTAAATTTAGGTTTAGGCACTGCGGGCATTGAACGAGCCATTCATTATTTACATAACAAAACAGCTTATATAAATAACGTAGCTGTGTTTGACAGTGTAGAAATAAACCCCGCGATGATAAGCGTTGCTAAGGAGCATTTTAGTTTGCCCGCTAATCATACGGTGCACGTACAAAATGCAGAGTTGTTTGTTGCAACGTGCACGCGTACATACAATGTCATCACAATTGATATTTTTAGTGGCGATGTACACCAAGACTTTTTATCCGATAGTGTATTTTGGCAAAACATACGTCGCTGCAGTGAGCAAACCGCACAAATTATTATAAATTTAAACCCTAAAACAGGAAAAGAGCTTCAAGCTTTACTCGTCCTGTTTAGGCAACACTTTAGCTGCATCGCCCTTATAGAGTTTAACGAGTACAAAAATATTGTCGTGATACTTTCTCAGCTAAGCTTAATGCACATCAATAAAGAAGAAATAGCTCATTCGCTATTATTTAAAACATGGGCGCCCACCCTTCACACCGACATAAACAGCATTTATCACATAGAGTAATTTATCGCCCAGGTTCGTGTTTTTCATAGCATGGTAAACGGGTTTCTAATTGCTCCCAATTGGCTTTAGAGGTAACAAAATTATGCGAAATGACCTGTTCAGTAATATCACTGTCTATCAACCCTAAACGTATACGCAAGCGTGATTCATCCAGAGCGTTCGCACTGTAAATGGGTGATCCACATGTTTTACAAAAAAAGCGCGCACGCCCAGGTTTAAAATTAAATTCAGTTAAATTATCTTTACCTTTGGTAAGTGTAAAATCGCGAGTATTTACAAAACCATTTGTGGCAAAAGCAGTCCCGCTGTTTTTTCTGCATAGTGAGCAATGGCAATGAATGATTTGAGAAATAGGCCCTTTAATTTCAATGCTTACCGCTTTACATAGGCACGTTCCTGTATACATATAATCCCTTTATTATTTTAATTTGTGTGTTGTTAGCTATTTTACCCGTTTAAAATATAAACGTCAGCAGATTAGATACAACACAATATTGGTTGACTAATTTACAGTAAATTGGTTACATAGATTTCAAGGTTTAAAAATTAAAACCCATGTATTGGTATACCAATTTATATACTTACATTAGTAAAAGAGGGATTATGCGCGTTAAATACAGCTTACTATTAGTGGCCTGCTCAGGATTATTAGCCTGTAGCCAAAACAATCAAAACGCCCCCTCTGCAAAGTGGCTACTAGTAGATAACTTTGAACAACCACTAAAAGGCTGGACAAAGGCCGACACAGACAATCAAACTCAACCTTATGTCGCTAACCCACAAGTGACTAAAATAGAGGTTGAGGAGACAACCAAAGGGATTAACCATTTTTTAATTAAAAAGCCCGCCGAAAAGGGGATTGTTGGAAACCGTAAAGCCCTTAGCTATAAAAAGCTGCCAAAAACAGTGCCAGTTGGCGAAACCTACACTTTTTTTACACGTATTAATGTTGCCTCTTTTCCAAATAACCATGCTTTTGGCTTAAGTAATTTAGAGCCAGAGCAAATAAACGTTCATGGCTACGATGCCTTCGAAGCCACTCTTCGGGTTACAGATAAAACCGAATCAAACGGTTTAGTTAATACCGGTGCGCTAATGGTCAAAACTGATAAGGGCTATAGTAATATCCAAAACTATGCACAAGCGCAATCGGCTCAACCACTTGATACAAACAGTTGGTACAACATATGGTACGTTGTTAATAATGCATCGGTAAAAATGCAAGGTCAGCAATACAATGTATACGTGCAAGGCGGCGAATTTAAAAACCAAACCTTAGTATATAAAAATGCCACCTTTAGAATGAAACGCGAACGCCCACTTAGCTACTTTTTAGCTACCTGCAATACGGGCCCTCACAAAAATCCTTACGGAAATGGGGGGGTACGCTATGACGACATTTACATGATTAAAGGCGTAAACCTTACAAACCCTCTTCGATAAAATTAGCGGTATCATTTAGTCGTTAAAGTTCTACAGTGCGCTCCTTAAATGATATGATCCTTTTCTATTATTTGTCATTTAAGTTTATAAAATGTATCGATTATTCGAAAAAATGACCAACGCATTTCCTGAGCAAAAGCCAACTCAGCCACCCTCTACCTTATTTGCGTTTTGTCGTCATTACACTAAAGGCATGGAATTGTCGCTAGTTTTAATGTCTGTTAGTGCTGCCCTGCTTGCTATTTTAGAAGTATCGTTGTTTAGCTATATGGGCCAATTGGTTGATTGGTTGGGCACCTACACACCACAAACCCTGTTTGAAGAGCAAAAAGCCGAGCTTATAAAAATGGCAGTAGTGCTTTTAGTGGTGTTGCCTATTGTGGTGTTTTTTCACTCGGCTATTGTGCACCAAGCATTACTGGGTAATTACCCTATGTCGATTCGTTGGTTGGCGCATAGATACTTATTACGTCAAAGTGTGAGCTTTTATCAAAACGAGTTTGCAGGGCGTATCGCCACAAAAGTAATGCAAACCTCACTGGCCGTGCGCGAAGCCGTGATGAAGCTGCTCGATGTACTAATGTACATAGTGGTTTATTTTGGCGCTATGGTGTTTTTAGTTGCCGAAGCAGACTGGCGTTTAATGCTGCCACTTTTAGTGTGGGTAATTGCTTATGCCGCCATTCAAATGTACTTTGTGCCAAAACTTAAAAAAATTGCCAGCTCGCAGGCCGATGCACGTTCAGAAATGACCGGCCGAATAGTCGACAGCTATACAAATATATCAACCATTAAGCTTTTTTCGTACACGCAACGCGAAGAACAATACGCTAAACAAAGCATGGATGTTTTTTTAAAACCGGTTTATAAGCAAATGCGGTTAGTAACCAGCCTTAACTTTGCTATTAATAGCCTAAATTACTTATTAGTATTTAGCGTGGCCGCACTCTCTCTTTATTTGTGGTCGTTAAGTGCAATTAGCGCAGGCGCAATTGCAGTGGCTGTAAGTTTATCGCTTAGATTAAATGGCATGGCGCAGTGGATCATGTGGGAAATAAGCAGTTTGTTTGAAAACATTGGTACCGCCACCGATGGCATGAAAACCTTATCGACGCCAATCAAAGTAGCTGACAAACCCAATGCGAGCACGCTTGAAGTTACTAAGGGCAATATTGAATTTACAAACGTGCATTTTAACTATGGTAAAGCCGCTAACGAAACCAATCGTGGTCCTGTAATGAACGGCCTAAACCTACATATAAAACCCGGTGAAAAAATTGGCTTAGTGGGCCGCTCTGGCGCAGGTAAATCAACCTTAGTGAATTTACTCCTGCGTTTTTACGATACTGACTCTGGCACCATTAAAATTGATGGCCAAAACATTACCGATGTAAGCCAAGAAAGCCTTCGCCGTTATATAGCTATGGTTACCCAAGACACCTCCCTGCTGCATCGCTCTGTAAAAGATAATATTTTATACGGCCGACCCGATGCCTCAGAAGCTGAAATGCTCAGCGCTGCCAAGCAAGCTAAAGCGCTCGACTTTATAAGTGATTTAGAAGATAGCAAAGGCAATAAAGGGTTTGATGCACAAGTTGGCGAGCGCGGTGTCACCCTATCTGGCGGGCAACGCCAACGTATCGCTATAGCGCGGGTATTACTTAAAAATGCACCTATTTTAATACTCGATGAAGCCACCAGTGCGCTCGACTCAGAAGTAGAAGCTGCCATACAAGCAAGTTTAGATGACTTAATGACAGGAAAAACGGTTATTGCAATTGCCCACAGGCTATCGACTATTGCGCAAATGGACAGACTTATCGTACTTGATAAAGGTGGTGTGGTAGAGCAAGGCAGTCATGAAGAGCTTATTGCACAAAATGGTATTTATGCTGGCCTTTGGGCGCATCAAACCGGTGGATTTATTGGTGTAGATTAATTTCAGATAAAAACAAAAAAGCGAAGGGACTAACTACAGCCCTTTCGCTTTTTTATACAAACGCCTAAATAGCCTTTAACCACGTGATATTAAGCCAGTAACCTTAAGCCAATTAAAATTAGCATGACAATATTGGCAATAAAACTGATTAAAAAGAAGTAAGTGCGTGGGCTTGGGTTTTTCTCGGTAGCTATAACGTAATACAATACCATATGAATTAATCGCGCTATTACATACACCCAAACACACATAGCAAATATAGGGCTTTGGTAATTTATAACAAATGCAAACAGCACAGTACCAATAAATAGCGCACTGTTTTCTAGTGTGTTATGAAAAGTCCGATGAGCCCTGAATATAAAACTGTCGTGCGATAAATCATCGCTTATTTTACCTGGTACAGCATTAGGCTGTTTAGCTTTGCTAAAGGTAGCAACCGACCACTGTACCACTAACATTATTAAATAAACGTAAAACGCCATATAGGCAGAAAGCGCAACTTCAGTCATTTTTATGTCCTTAAAATTGTTTTAACTTAGTAGTTAAAGCAAGTTTCAAGCCTAAAATAAGTCATTTATAATTAATTACTTATAATTTATAGGGCCAGTAATAATGTAAAAGCTGCAAACCTATTTATAAATGTTACTCACGTATTAACTCCTTAACGTTAGCGTAATTGATACCACTGCATGATCGGTTGTTAAATCGTCTCGTTCGTATTCTGGGTTTATTAAATGCCTGTCGTATGTATGATAATCACTCACTTCATAAAAGCTATCATCGTAACTTGGGTCAAACTCACACGAGAGTAAAATATAATCAAGTACCGAACTACTTGGTCCATAGTAATGGGTGGGGCTGCGCATAAATAACGGCGCAGTATTATTTATTTGCGAAGTAGCTTCGTTTATTGACTGTTGCAGCGCAGCAGAGCCATTACTTTGTTGAGCATTTGTATGGCTGCCAGCGTTTTGCTGTGTGTTGTGCGCCGTAAGTTGGCTCATTTTTAGTGTTTTAAATAACTGCCACGCGTCATTTAAACAATATTTAGCAAGGTAGGCTTTAACGTCAAACGCTGGAGAAAATCGCAACGTTTTCGTTAATAAATGGCTCAACACGCCATCTGCTAGGTCGTTATTAAAATCGCCCATTAACACCATTGGCTGTTGTGTGGCTTCGCGTCGGGTAATCATTTCTATCATTAGTAAGGTGGCTTCACTGCCGCGCTGAATGGTGGAGCCCCATGAACCGGCCACATTTGCTTTAAACGCTTCAATTATGCTTTTTTCGGGCGAAAGTTCGTTATCTGTGATTGCCAATGATTTCGCGTTTTCGTCAGGCTCTAATAATGGCCGTTTAGATTTAAAGTGAACAACGTAGCAATCAGTATTACCTACATGGGGCAATGAAATAGTGGCTCTTAAAACTTTACGGCTAAACGTAAAGTCACTGCAAAGGCCAAGGTCACTTGCAAGGGCATTACTGTGCTTAACCGCAGCAACATCAACAATCTCAAATTTAGACGCTATAGCGACTACCGGGCGTTTAAAAATAAAGTCGTCAACCACCTCTGGCATATCAACCACAGCAAAATACGCGTAACCTTGCTGCGCGATTAACGCTTTTAGCGATTCAATACTAAATACTTCTTGAAAACCGACTACATCAGGCGCGTACTCATTTAAATAATCTACAATCCAGCGTTGTTTGCGGGCCCATTGCTCTGCGGTATAAATTTTTTCAAAATCGTAATACGCATTAGGCGGCTCAAGGTAGTTAAACAAATTAAACGTAGCCATTTTAAATTGCGTGTTTTTTACTACTGGCTCATTTAAATCGTCGGCAGATTCAGCCTCAAGCGCAGTGTGATGTAAAGTCGATTCAAAATTACTGATAACAATAGCCTAGCGTATTAAAGTGCGTTAATTATACCCTAAAGAGTTTAAAGTTCTAAGCCCGTGAATTATTCTCAACATGCAATTTAAAGCCGTAATTTACGCTATACTGCCCTCCTCGTTATTAGCGCACACATAGGTATTATGAACTACTCAAATTTTGGTACTAAATTTACACAACCCAACGGAATAACGCAGCTTATGGAAGATTTAGGCAGCGCTAACGCAAGCAATAATCCAAATATTGTTATGTTAGGTGGCGGTAACCCCGCACACGTATCACAGGTTAATGCCGTATTTTTAGATGAATTACAAAAGCTAGTAGCCAGTAATAAAGTATCGCAAGTATTTGGTTTGTACGATGGGCCAACTGGCAATGACGAGTTTAGAGCTGCCCTTGCTAAACAGCTAAATAGCGAGTTTGACTGGGGTTTAACAACGCAAAACATAGCACTGGGTAATGGCAGCCAAGCTAACTTTTTTGTGTTGTTTAATATGCTTGCGGGCAAAATGAGTGATGGCACTAATAAGCGTATATTGTTTCCGCTTGCACCTGAATACGTAGGTTACGCCGACCAAGGTTTATCTGATGATATGTTTGTGGCAATCAAGCCCGACATCGAAATTTTAAATACACCCAGTGGCTCTAAGCAATTTAAATACGTGATTGATTTTGGTGCGGTTGAAAATGTACTTGCTGAAGATAGCAGTATTAGCGCGCTGTGCGTATCGCGCCCTACCAACCCAACTGGTAATGTCATTACCGATGAGGAAGTACGCCACCTTGACGCCCTAGCACACAAGTACAATATTCCCCTAATTATTGATAACGCCTACGGCGACCCTTTCCCAGGCTGTATTTACACCGATGCAAACCTTACTTGGAACTCAAACATTATATTATGTATGTCGCTTTCAAAATTGGGCTTGCCAGGCCTGCGTACAGGTATTGTGGTTGCCAATAACGAAATAATTAAAGCCATTGGCCGTGTTAATGGCTCAATGGTGTTATCGCCTAACGCTATTGGCCCAAGCTTAGTAACCCGCTTAATTAACGAAGGCGAATTACTGCCTTTATGTAAAAATACGGTATTACCTTTTTATAAAAATAAAGCAGAGATAGCCATAAACCTGTTTGATGAAATTTTTGCAGACTTGCCTGTTTATTTACATAAACTCGAAGGCGCGTTTTTTATGTGGTTATGGTTTAAAAACTCTAAAATAACCAGCGAAATGCTTTATCAAAAACTAAAAGAGCAAAACGTATATGTAATTCCTGGGCATAACTTTTTTATTGGCATTGAAGATAGCTGGGAGCACAAACATCAGTGCGTACGTATTAACTACGCCAACGATGAAGCCACCCTTAGAAAAGGTTTAGAGGCAATTAAAGCGCTTATTATGTAGCGCTTTAATTAACGTTTTACATCGTATTTTTACGAGGTGGTTAATGCTTAGCGTAGCCACTGAGTTTTTTATTTAACCTACTGTTTAGGGGCTAACGCCTTAGTTAACAGGGCAAACAGCAAGCCACCTAGCGCACCTGCTAGTAACTGCAAATAAAAGCCCCATCCACGTGCGCCCGCTATAATATGAATATTCATAATCGACTCAATAGCCACTAAAACCACAGCAAAAGCAGTAATACCCGCAGCAATAAATAACGCCATACTGTATTGTTTAACTTTTTTAGTAAGCTTTGCAGTCACTAAAAACGCAATGGCAAGCGCTATGGCAATAATAGCGCCATAGGTAGGTAATAAACCTAACCAATCATCTAGCGTTAAATTGATACGCTCGCTTAAGCTGACGACTACGCCTACATTAACTAATTGATTGACAACGTATTGGCTATGAAACAAGCTAGCAAGAGTAAAGGTAAGTAACCAAGAAACTAAAAATATAGGGAGTACACGTGTTAAAAATGGCATGGTTATCTCAACTTAAAATAAAGCTTTTTTCTTACAGTAGCAAAGGCTTGCAATGTAAACAACGACTCTCTCAGTTCGCACTATGTTTATATGTAGGGCTTTTTGCATCAACGGCCAGTGCATCTACATTACCTAAAGAGCAGTACAGTACTCACACACTCGCTACCAAATTAAATTCGCCGTGGAGCATGGTTAAACTTCCAAACGGGACATGGCTAATCACAGAGCGCGACGGACACATTGTTATTGTAAAAAACAAAAAGCAAACAAGAGTAAATTTAAACCTTGAAGGCTTATACGTTGCAGGCCAAGGCGGCTTACTTGATATAGTGCTGTCGCCTAATTTTAACACCACCAAAGAAGTCATATTTACTTATGCTCAAGGCACTGCTGAAGCTAACCGCCTTGTAATTGCCAAAGCCACCTTTAATGGCACTGACTTTTCAAAGCCTAACGTTATTTATAAAGTAACGACTGATAAAAACACCCCACAGCACTACGCTGGCCGCGCCCTTATTTTACCCGACAACACCCTAATTTTCTCTACCGGTGATGGCTTTGATTTTAGAGAGCAAGCACAAGTAATAACCAGCCAACTTGGCAAACTATTACGTATAAACCTAGATGGCACCATTCCAACAGATAACCCATTTATTAATCACAAAAACCCAAATGCACACGCTGTTTATTCGCTCGGTCACCGTAACCCACAGGGCTTAGTATATGATTACGATACCAAGCAAATTGTCAGCCACGAGCACGGCCCCGCAGGTGGCGATGAGCTAAACTATTTAACCGCTGGCACTAATTATGGGTGGCCTGTGATCACCTACGGCAAAGATTATTCGCAAGCACGTATTTCGCCCTTTACCGAATATAAAGGAATGCAAAAGCCAAGCGTAGATTGGACGCCATCAATCGCCCCATCTGGCATGGCGTATTACGGCTCTAAACACTCTGCATTCCCTTCACTTGCACAACACGTACTCATCACCACGCTTGTTGATAAAAAGCTCTACAGCGTTAATTTGGCAAATGGTGAATTCACCCAGTCTCACGTATTTCCACAAGCAACAGGAAGATTAAGAGATGTTTATGTAACCACGCAAGGTCATATAGCGATATTAACCGATGGGAAAAATGCTAAACTTATATTGTTTAAAGCTGATTAATTCACAAAGAGAGTTAGAGGCGCTTCGCTTTTAGAGAGGTTATATTAGGGCGCTTTAGCTATTTGCAATTTGATGTCTGAAGTCAAGATTTGACCCCATTTATTTCCACAGAGTAAACTCATTTTAACCGTGTCATTTACACTGGCACGTCTTGGTTTTTCTGACAAAACTCTACACTCCATTTGCAGGGTACGACTTAATTGCTCTATTCACATAACAACTTTATCAGAGGACACTTTCCTCTTTTTATGAGTAATATATGTCCTCTTAATTACTTTTAATATTAATAACAAATCCTGTAACACATTGCCAGCTTTAAACTTTAAGTCAGGCTGTTCTTTTATTAAAATGAAGAAAAGAGGAAAACGTCCTCATTTCTTGACTTAGGAGGAAAAACACTAATACTGTATATAAATACAGGCAAATAGGGTTTGAAATGAAAACTAAGTCCCCTTTCCTTAATAGTATTATCGACTATATGTATAGCCATCATTATGCTAAAAAATCTATTGAAACTTATGTCTTTTGGATTACTGCCTATATCCATTTTCATAATAAGCGACACCCTACCAGTATGGGCAATAATGAAGTAGAAGTATTTTTAAATCACTTAACAGTTACTAAAAAAGTGGCAGCGAGAACACAAGCAACCGCTTTAAATGCACTTGCTTTTTTATATAAACATATTATCAAGAATGAGCTTTCATTAGATTTAAATTTCATCAAAAGTAACCGCCAACAGAAGCTTCCTGTCGTACTTACACAAACTGAGGTATCGCTACTTTTTAGAAATATAAATAAGCGACATTATTTGATAGCAAGCCTGCTATATGGAAGTGGTTTACGGCTGATGGAAGCAGTAAAAATAAGAGTTCAAGATATTGACTTCGACTATAAAAATATACGCATATGGAACGGTAAGGGTAATAAAAATCGTATTGTGACACTTGCTGAAGAATTAATACCAATGCTAAGAAATCAAATAATTCAAGTTGATGAATATTTACAGTTAGATTTAAAAAATGATGCTTACGCCGGTGTATGGATGCCTCATCGACTTAGTAAAAAATACCCAAGTGCTAATAAGTCATTACAATGGCAGTTTCTGTTCCCATCACATAAATTAAGTACAGACCCTGAAACAGGAGAAATAAGACGCCATCACTTAGATCGTTCAGGGGTAAGAAAGGCAGTTAAACTGTCTTCTACAAAAGCTGAAATTAATAAACACGTTACCCCACATACTTTACGTCACTCTTTCGCTACGCATTTGCTGCAAAGCGGCGCTGATATACGTACAGTACAAACACAGTTAGGTCACAGTGATGTACGTACTACACAGATTTATACGCATGTTTTACAACAAGGTGCTAACGGGGTTGTTAGCCCTTTTTCAAGATTATAAATAGCTCAGTAACAAGGCAAAAAGTTAGTTATATAGTTTTTCTACATGAGAAGTTTTTAACGCAGTTAATGAGTTATTTAGAGCGCTAAAATGATCAACGTTTTAATTCAGCGGGTATCCTACGCATGTTTTACAACAAGGTGCTAACGGGGTTGTTAGCCCTTTTTCAAAATTATAAACCTCCCCTATTCAAAACAAAAAAGCACAGCCCAAAAGCGCCATGCTTTTTAAATTCAAGCGTAAAAAACTTACTTTACAAACGAATACCGCCGTCTATTTCAACCACGCGACCGGTAAAAAAGTCGTTTTCGATTATGTATTGTGCAGTATGGGCAATTTCGTTGCTTTCGCCCAAACGCCCTACGGGTGTGACTGCAAGCATACGCTGTTTGGCTTCGGGTTTCATGGCGTCTGTCATCGCGGTGCTTATTACGCCTGGTGCAATAGCCCCTACGCGTATACCAAAACGGCCAAGCTCTTTAGCCCATGTGGTGGTAAGTGCTACTACGCCAGCTTTTGATGCTGCGTAGTTTGTTTGGCCTATGTTACCTGCGCGCGCTACGCTTGACATATTCACAATTACACCGCCTTTGCCTGATTCAATCATGTGGCTTGCAGCTTCTCGCCCTGCTAAAAATACGCCAGTAAGGTTTACATCAATCACCGATTGAAATTGCTCAAGGGACATTTTTTTTACCACTTTGCCGTCTTTAGCTTTTATAAACATGCCGTCGCGTAAAATACCGGCGTTATTTATAAGCACACCAATGTGGCCAAAATCGCCATTAATGGTATTAAATACGTTTTCTACTTCGCTCTCTGCGGTTACGTTTGCAGCGTAGCCTTTAATAGTGCCAGATACACCGTCAAGCTGTTTTAGTTGCTCGCATGCTTTGTTTAATAACTCTTGCGCCATATCTATAAGTGCAATGTTAGCACCCATAAGGGCAAATTTTTGCGCCATTGCAAAACCTAAGCCTTGTGCGCCACCAGTTATTACTACCGTGTTATTTTTAATTTCCACGCCTTGCTCCTACTTAGAAAACAGTTTAAAAATGGCACTAAAATCATCACTGCCTGCACCTTGGTGCTGAAGCATAGTGTATAAATTTTTAGCCATTGACCCCATTGGGGTTGATGAATTACTTTGCTGCGCGGCTTCCATGGCAAGGCCTAAATCTTTAGCCATTAAATCGACCATAAAGCCTGGTTTGTAATCGTTACTTGCAGGGGCTGTATCCATTACACCTGGGCACGGGTTGTAAAGTTCAAGCGTCCAGTTACGGCCAGAACTTGCGGTCATTATGTCGCTAAGTACTTTAGGATCGAGGCCGTTATTTATACCCATTTGTAGTGCTTCGCTGGTGCCTGCCATTAAAATGCTAAGTAGCATGTTGTTACATATTTTTGCAACTTGCCCTGCGCCAATATCACCTGCATGGAATATGTTTTTACCCATATCATTAAGCACAGGTTGTGCGGTATTAAACGCGGCTTTACTCCCCCCTACAATAAACGTAAGCGTGCCAGCCGCTGCGCCTGCAACGCCGCCCGATACCGGTGCATCTACAAAGCTAATACCCTGCTCGCCAAGTGCGCTGCCAACCACACGGGCCGACTCTGCATCTATTGTTGAGCAATCTATCACTAAGGTGTTTTTGCTCAGCACATTAATTAAGCCGCTATCGTCGTTATTGCCTAAATAAAGCGATTTAACATGTTTGCCTGCGGGTAACATACTAATGAGTATATCGGCATTGCTTGCACATGCTTTTGCATTTTCAGCGGCGTGTGCACCTTTACTTGCAAGTTCATTTAAGACCGACTGGTTTAAATCGAATGCCGTAACAGTGTGACCGGCTTTAATTAAGTTAGCCGCCATAGGGCCGCCCATATTACCTAAGCCGATAAAACCAATATTGAGTTTAGTCATCGTCTTTCCTTTATGTGTGTGATGGCGTGTGTAAGCCATTGAGTGGGTGATTTTCGCCAAAACGGTTAGCAAAAAAGCTATCTATTATTGTTTGTGGTACATCACTCAGTGTTTTGTATTGCCAATTAGGTGCGCCGTCTTTATCTATTAGTAGTGCTCTTACGCCCTCTTGAAATTCACCAACTTCGCCAGCGCGTATCGACATACCCAGCTCCATTTTAAAACACGTTAATAAGCTTTGGCCTTTACTGGCTTTTAATTGCTCACTAACCAGTGCACAACTTAGTGGGCAGCCATGCTTGAGTGACTTTTGGGCGCGTTGCAGCCATTTATCGTCAGTAGTTAGGCCTAAAATATAATCAACTTGTTCTTGTAGCGTATTAAATTCAGCTAATTTTTGAATGGTTGCTAAATTAGCTTTAATATAGCCTTTTGGCATACGCGCAGATTGGTTATCTAAATCGGTTAATAACTTTGTTAAACGCTCATGATTTAAACTTGGAGTTTTGCCCCACTTAGCAGCTAAAATTTGCGCTAGCATGGCATCGTACTTTGTGCTGTCGATAAAGTGATCGGCAAGCGATACAAAGCGTGCATCTTCACAATTAATAGAAGCCGACGTTAGCCCTAAAAATAGCCCCACACCTTGTGGCATTTTATGTAAAAAGTAACTGCCGCCTACATCTGGGTATAAGCCTATGGTTTGCTCTGGCATGGCAATGCGCGATGTTTCGGTTACTACGCGGTGGCTAGCACCAGCCATTAAGCCTAAACCACCACCCATTACTATGCCGTTACCCCACACTAGAATTGGTTTATCAAAGGTATGAATAAGGTAATCAAGTTTGTACTCAAGGGTAAAAAACTCTTCAACTAAACTTGTAGGTTTACCTTGCGCCATTGCATGATGCAGGCTCACTACATCGCCACCGGCGCAAAAGGCTTTATCGCCTGCGCCTTTTAAAATAACCATTGCAATTGCATCATCGTCTTGCCAAGCGCGCAGCTGCGGCTCGAGTAATTTGATCATGTCAAAATTGAGGGCGTTTAATGCTTTAGGTACGTTGAGTGTAATAAGCCCAATTAAGCTGCCGTTTTCTGCGATTGCCGTTTCAAATAGCACGGGGTCGTCGGCATTATTTAATAACGTTAAATTACTCATTAGCCATTTACCCAATTAGCGCGGCGTTTTTCTAAAAAGGCATTTACACCTTCTTGTTGATCTTGTGTATCAAACAAACCAACAAACAATTCACGCTCAAGCGGTAATACACTGGCCATAGGTTGATGGCGGCCTTTTTGTATAAGTGTTTTACACGCAGAAACTGAGCTTGGGCTTTGCTCGCTTACCTGGTTGGCAAGTTTTAACGCCGCTGCAAAGCTTTCGCCTTGGGGTACAACTTCTTCTACTAAGCCAATTTGTAGGGCTTTATCGGCTTTTAGGCGCTCGCCACATAAAATCATGCGTTTTGCCCAGCCTTCACCTACAAGCCATGCTAAATTTTGTGTCCCGCCTGCGCATGGTAATAAGCCCACTTTTGCCTCTGGCAATGCCATTTGTGCTTGCTCTTCTGCTATGCGTATATCACATGCAAGCGCCACTTCTAGCCCGCCGCCCATGGCATAACCATTTATTGCTGCAACCGATACCCCTGTAAAATTAGTCAATGCTTCAAAGGCTTCACCAAACACACGCGACATATCAGCAGCAACGCCTTTATCGCCACTAGCAAATACGTTTAAATCGGCACCGGCGCTAAAAAACTTTTCGCCTTCGCCAGTTAGCACTAAAGCATAAATATTTTTGTTGTTATTAAGCTCGTTAACTTTGTTTTTTAAATCTATTAAGGTGTCTTTTGTCCAGGTATTAGCTGGCGGGTTAGACATAGTTAAAATTGCAACATGCCCTTGGGTTGTTAATTCAATACACGGCTTTGATTGTGACATAACTTGCTCCTTATAAAACGTCGCTTGCAGATTCAGCTAAAATACGGCGCGCTATAATTACGCGCATAATTTCGTTTGTGCCCTCTAAAATTTGATGAACGCGCACATCACGTACATGGCGCTCAAGCGGGTATTCTTTTATGTAACCATAACCACCATGTACTTGCAGTGCCTCGTTACACACGGTAAAGCCAACATCCGTCGCAAAACGTTTAGCCATGGCGCAGTAGGTGGTTTTTTCACTATCACCGGTATCAAGTTTAAATGCCGCAAGCCTAACCATTTGCCGTGCAGCGACAAGCTCGGTATTCATATCTGCAATCTTAAACTGCAAAGCCTGAAACGCAGCCAGTGGCTTACCAAATTGAGTGCGCTCTTGTAAGTACTCTTTTGCTGTATTAAGTGCAGCTTGTGCAGTACCAATTGAGCACGTTGCAATATTAATGCGCCCGCCATCTAAACCTTGCATTGCAAATTTAAAGCCTTCGCCTTCTTTACCTAATAAGTTATGTGCCGGTATACGCACATTTTCAAAACTAATTAAGCGTGTTGGTTGTGCGTTCCAACCCATTTTTTCTTCTGCTTTGCCGTACTCAACACCTTGTGCATCGGCCGGTACTACAAATGCCGAAATACCCGCAGCGCCTTCGCCACCGGTGCGCGCCATGACCACTAATACTTCGGTTTCGCCCGCGCCCGATATAAACATTTTTGAGCCGTTAATAACGTACTCATCACCCTCAAGTACGGCTTTTGTTTTTAGTGATGCCGCATCTGAGCCCGAGCCTGGCTCTGTTAAACAATAAGAAGCAAGTAGCTCGCCCATTACTAGTTTTTCTACGTATGTGTCTTTAACTGCGTCGGTACCAAAACTTGCCACCATCCAGGTCGCCATATTATGAATAGTTAACATGGCCGTTGTTGCAGTACAGCCCATAGCAAGCTGCTCAAATATAATGCTTGAATCTAAACGTGATAAACCAAGGCCGCCGGCTTCCTCTGGCGTGTATAATCCGCAAAAACCAAGCTCGCCTGCGGCTTTAATCGTCTCTTTAGGAAAAATATGCTCGCGATCCCACTTTGCTGCATGTGGGGCAAGTTCTGATTCGGCAAATTGGCGTGCAGTTTCTGCAAAGGCGTGTTGATCTTCTGATAAGTTAAAGTCCATGTTAGACCTCTTTAATTGTGTGTTGTTAGTGTGCCCTATTGGGATAGGTGTGAAGAGCGGCAAAGGCTTATGTGTGTGTTCTAGTTGCTTGTCAGCGAGTTTAGCCTTTGCGCTCTTCTTTATTATTATTTTTGAGTGTGTTTATTTTAAATTAATGCTCATGTTTGGACCCGAAGCGATGTCGTCTTCAAACCAACGTGAGGTAATGGTTTTAGTTTCTGTGTAAAAACGTATACCTTGCTTACCATAAGTGTGCGTATCGCCATAAAACGAGCCTTTCCAACCTGTAAACGAGAAAAACGGCAGCGGAACCGGGATAGGCACATTAATACCCACTTGGCCTACTTCAATTTCGTGTTGAAATTTACGCGCCGCAGCACCACTTGAGGTAAATAGTGATGTACCGTTTCCGTATGGGCTTTCGTTAATAAGGGCAATTGCCTCTTCTAGCGTATCTACAAACATACAGGCAAGCACAGGACCAAAGATTTCTTCTTTGTATAAATCCATTTCTTTTGTTACATCGGTAAATAAGGTTGGGCCAACCCAGTTACCTTGCTCAAAGCCCTCTACTGTGAAGTTTGACCCGTCAATTAAACAAGTAGCGCCTTGCTCTTTACCGCTTGCAATAAGCGATAAAATACGCGCTTTTGCAGCTTTTGATGTTTGTGGGCCGTAGGCTGCGTCTTTGTCATCCCATACGCCTGGGCGTACGTTTTCAAAGCCTGCTTTTATTTCATCTACCCACTCACTTGCTTGGCCTACAAACACAGCCACCGAAATACCCATGCAGCGCTGGCCAGCGGCACCAACCGATGCACCAACCAGGTTATTAACTACGTGCGATTTGCTCGCATCTGGCATAATAACCATGTGGTTTTTAGCACCCACACACGCTTGTACGCGCTTAAGGTTTTGCGTGCCTTTAGAATAAATATAGGCACCTACGCCACACGAACCCACAAACGAAATTGCACGTACGGCTTTATCTTCTAGTAGGCGGTCTACTTGTGGTTTTGTACCGTGAACAATTTGTAATACGCCTTTTGGTGCGCCGGCTTCTATAAATAGTTCAGCTAAACGCATGGGAGTGAGCGGGTCTTGCTCAGAGGGTTTTAAAATAAAGGTGTTACCACACACAATAGCTAGCGGAAACATCCAAAGTGGGATCATCGCCGGAAAGTTAAACGGCGTAATGCCCGCACATACGCCTAGGGGCTGCATGTAAGAATAGGTATCTATTTTACGGGCAACGTTTTCCATTGTTTCGCCCATCATTAATGACGGTGCGTTAGCTGCTTGTTCTACTACTTCAATACCGCGCCATACATCGCCTTTTGCATCTTCAAACGTTTTACCTAGTTCGTGGCAAATAATGGTTGCAAGCTCATCGTGGTGCTCTTTTAATAGCGCTGCGTATTTCATCATAATGCGGGCACGCTCGGTAATGGGTACGTCTTTCCACGTTTTAAACGTTTCTGAGGCCGAGGCAATGGCTGCATCCATTTCTGAGTCGGTAGTACATGGAACTTGTGCAAGTACTTCTTGGTTTGCTGGGTTAATTACATCAATAAACTCGTTTGAAGCCGATTGAACAAATTCGCCATTTATAAGTAGTGGAACTTGGTGCATGGGTAAATCCTGTTGTTAGTGTGTTCTTTTAAAAAAATGGCACCGTTTTGTTATTAGTATGAGTACGGTGCATTTTAGTTGCTGTTATTTAATTAACTACTTTGTTAGTAAGCCTCTACAGCCATGGCTACGGCTTCGCCGCCACCAATACATAAAGACGCAATTCCTTTTTTAAGGCCACGGTTTTTAAGTGCGTGAATAAGCGTGACTAAAATTCGCGCACCGCTGGCACCAATTGGGTGTCCAAGTGCACACGCGCCACCATTTACGTTTACTTTGCTCTCATCAAGCTTTAACTCGTTAATAGCAAGCATAGTTACCATGGCAAAGGCTTCGTTAATTTCCCAAAGGTCAACATCAGCAGTAGTCCAACCTGCTTTTTCAAGCACGTTGTTCATAGCGCCTACAGGTGCTAGTGTAAATTCGCTTGGTTTTTGAGAGTGCGTACTGTGCGCTACAATTTTACAAAGCGGTGTTAAGCCTTGCGCTTTTGCTTTTGATTCGCTCATTAATATAAGCGCTGCGCCACCATCAGAAATTGACGATGAATTAGCCGCAGTAATGGTGCCGTCTTTTTTAAAGGCCGCACGAAGGCTTGGTATTTTTTCAGGGCGTGCATTACCCGGCTGCTCGTCAACAGAAACAGTTACATCGCCCTTACGGGTTTTTATGGTGTGCGGGGCAATTTCGTTCTCAAAGCTGCCATTTTCAATTGCAGTATTAGCCTTACTTAACGAGCCCAGTGCAAAAGCATCCATTTGCTCACGGCCAATGCCATATTCATCGGCGGTATCTTGTGCAAAACAGCCCATTGCTTTGTTATCGTAGGCATCTTCTAGGCCGTCGCTCATCATGTGATCTTTAATTTCACCGTGACCCATACGCATGCCGCCACGCGCTTTAGGGATAAAATACGGTGCGTTACTCATGCTTTCCATACCGCCTGCAATAGCGCAGTTTATAGAGCCTGCTTTTATTAAATCGTTTGCAAGCATGGCGGCTTTTAAACCAGAGCCACACACTTTATTTATGGTTGTAGCACCCGTGCCCAGAGCAAGGCCTGCTTTTAACATGGCTTGGCGAGCTGGCGCTTGGCCAAGGCCCGCTGGCAATACACAGCCCATAATTACTTCATCTATTGCATCATTAGCTAAACCAGTTTGTGCAAGGGCACTTGCAATGGCAGTAGCGCCAAGCTCGGTAGATTGTGCATCGGTTAATGCGCCCATAAAGCCACCCATTGGCGTACGCTTTGCAGCTACAATTACCACTGATTCTAAAGTCATAATTAACTCCGTTGTATTTTTATGCAAATAGTTGTTAGAATATTTGCTCTATTAATTTGGTATTCATTTATTATTTAATACCCATACACAATACTAACGTTTACGCTAACGTCAACTAAAAACAGCTTATTTTTTAGTTTTAAAAGTGTAAGGTTTATTTTCCAATAGCGAAGATAAGTTACAAGAAAAAAATAACCGATTGAATACTAATAACTTAATTTAACATTTCACCCTATCACTCCATTATAAACTGTTTCATAACATATCGAGCTTTACCTTTACGTAAACTTCACTTATATTGGAGTTATTCGAATGAGGTAAACACAACTATGAAACCAGATAATCAAACAAACTTTGCAAGCTCTGCTAAAGCACCAAGCAGTAACGATCAAACTTTTAGCATTAGTGATTTAGCTAAAGAGTTTGACATTACTACCCGCTCGATTCGTTTTTACGAAGACCAAGGTTTAATTACCCCCGAGCGCAATGGCCAAACCCGTATTTATTCAAAACGCGACAAAGTTCGCTTAAAACTTATTTTACGTGGCAAACGCCTAGGTTTTACGCTGGCCGAAACAGGCCGTTTGTTTGAACTGTACGACGCTGACAAATCAAGCGCTAAACAGCTGGTTACTATGCTCGATTTAATTGCAGAAAAAAAAGCTGACCTTTCTCAGCAAATGGACGACATAAAAGTTGTGCTTATGGAATTAGTTACAGCGGAGCGTCGCTGTAGAGACACGCTTAATAAAATAGACGAGTAGCCTATTTTAAAAATAAAAACACACTGATAACACACAAACAGGAATGAATCATGAGCACTATTTCACTTTATAAAGAGATGAACTTTGGCCTAGGCGAAACCGCCGATATGATCCGCGATCACGTCAATAGCTTTGCGAGCCAAGAAATAGCACCGCTTGCAGAACAAACCGATATGGAAAACGCGTTTCCTAATCAGCTTTGGCCACAAATGGGCGAAATGGGTGTACTGGGCATGACCGTTCCTGAAGAATTTGGCGGAGCTGGCTTAGGGTATTTAGAGCATGTAATCGCCATGGAAGAAATTAGCCGTGCGAGTGCTTCAATTGGCTTAAGCTATGGTGCACATTCTAACTTGTGTGTAAACCAAATTAACCGTAACGGTAACCAAGCACAAAAAGAAAAATACCTACCTAAACTGATCAGCGGCGAACACATTGGTGCCCTTGCCATGAGTGAACCTAATGCAGGCTCTGACGTGGTGTCGATGAAACTAAAAGCCGAGAAAAAAGGCGATAAGTACATTTTAAATGGCAATAAAATGTGGATCACCAACGGCCCCGACGCACACACGTTTGTTATTTACGCAAAAACAGATTTAGAAGCCGGCGCTAAAGGCATCACCGCATTTATTGTAGAAAAAGGGTTTGCTGGTTTTTCTACTGCGCAAAAGCTCGACAAGCTAGGTATGCGTGGCTCAAACACCTGTGAACTGGTGTTTGAAAACTGCGAAGTACCCGAAGAAAACATTTTAGGTAACCTAAACGAAGGCGTTAAGGTACTTATGAGCGGCCTTGATTACGAACGTGTAGTACTTGCTGCAGGTCCGCTTGGTATTATGCAAGCCTGTATGGATATAGTTGTACCTTATATTCATGAGCGTAAGCAGTTTGACACCCCTATTGGCCAATTTCAGTTAATTCAAGGCAAAGTAGCTGACATGTATACGCAAATGAACGCAGCACGCTCATACGTTTATACCGTTGCAAAAGCCTGCGACCGCGGCGAAACCACCCGTAAAGATGCCGCCGGCGCTATTTTATACGCTGCTGAACTTGCCACTAAAATGGCACTTGATGCCATTCAAATATTAGGTGGTAACGGCTACATAAATGAATACGCTACCGGTCGCTTACTCCGTGATGCCAAGTTATACGAAATTGGCGCAGGTACATCAGAAATACGCCGTATGCTTATTGGTCGCGAACTATTCACTGAAAGCCGCTAAGGATTAAATTATGACGATATTAAAATCGAGCGTTAATCCTCACGATCCTATTTTTGTACAAAATCATAAAAACATGGCGGCTTTAGTTGACGATTTACACAGTAAAGTTGCAACAATTAGTTTAGGCGGTGGAGCTGCACTCAAAGAGCGCCACGAAGGCCGAGGTAAATTATTTGTACGCGACCGCATCAGCACTTTATTAGATGAAGGCTCACCGTTTTTAGAAATCTCGCAATTTGCAGCCTATGGTGTGTACGAGCAAGAAATTGCCTGTGCAGGTGTAGTTGCCGGTATTGGCCGTGTTAAAGGGATTGAATGCATGATCATTGCAAACGATGCCACAGTAAAAGGCGGTACGTATTTTCCGCTAACTGTTAAAAAACACTTACGCGCACAAGATATAGCCGAGCGCTGCCACTTACCCTGTATTTACTTGGTAGACTCTGGCGGTGCTAACCTGCCTGAGCAAGACGATGTATTTCCCGATAAATTACATTTTGGCCGAATTTTTTACAACCAAGCCAGAATGTCGGGTAAAGGCATTCCTCAAATTGCTGTGGTAATGGGTTTATGTACTGCTGGTGGTGCCTACGTACCCGCTATGGCTGATGAAAGCATAATTGTAAAAGAGCAAGGCACAATATTTTTAGCCGGCCCGCCGCTTGTAAAAGCTGCCACAGGTGAAGTTGTCAGCGCCGAAGAATTAGGCGGCGCAGATGTGCACTGTAAAACATCAGGGGTGGCCGATCACTATGCAGAAAATGACGAGCACGCGCTTTCTATCGCTCGCCAATGTATTGAGCGTATTAATTATACGCGCCCTACAGCCCCTCTTTTAGAGGATGTTAAACCACCAAGGTACGATATAAACGAGCTTTACGGCATTGTAGGTACCGATCTTAAAAAACCATTTGATGTGCGTGAAGTTATTGCCCGTACGGTTGATGATTCATCGTTTGATGAATTTAAACGCTACTTTGGTGAAACACTAGTAACGGGCTTTGCCAGTATTTATGGTAACCCTGTAGGCATAGTGGCTAATAACGGCATTTTATTTAGTGAGTCGGCGCAAAAAGGCGCGCATTTTATTCAACTATGTGCACAGCGCAATATTCCTTTAGTGTTTTTACAAAATATTACCGGCTTTATGGTAGGTAAAAAATACGAATCCGAAGGCATAGCAAAACACGGCGCTAAAATGGTGATGGCAGTATCGTGCGCCGATGTACCTAAATTTACAGTATTAATTGGTGGCTCTTACGGCGCAGGTAACTACGGTATGTGTGGCCGTGCATTTGAACCTACCATGATGTGGATGTGGCCTAATGCCCGTATTTCTGTAATGGGTGGCGAGCAAGCCGCCGGTGTAATGGCACAAGTAAAGCAAGACGGCTTAGCGCGCAAAGGTCATAGCATGAGCGAGCAAGAAGTTAACGATTTTAAAAAGCCAATTATTGACCAATACGAAGAGCAAGGCCACCCGTATTATGCAAGCGCGCGCTTGTGGGACGACGGCATTATTGACCCTGCAGATACCCGTAATGTATTAGGCCTTGCTTTAAGTGCAGCTAAAAATGCACCACAGCAAGACTCTAAGTTTGGCGTATTTAGAATGTAACCGGAGCGCAAAATGTCAG
Source organism: Pseudoalteromonas sp. P1-7a (assembly GCF_001401855.1). NCBI lineage: Bacteria > Pseudomonadati > Pseudomonadota > Gammaproteobacteria > Alteromonadales > Pseudoalteromonadaceae > Pseudoalteromonas > Pseudoalteromonas sp. P1-7a. Next base: position 34,386 of record NZ_LKDU01000017.1, read on the forward strand.
TAACACTACAAATAACAAAATCTAATGTGGCTGTACTTGTTTTAAGCCGAGTTGAAAAGCGTAATGCTTTTAACAGTGAAGTAATACATGAGCTAATTCAGTGCATAGAGCATGCAAATACGCTCGATATTCGCGCTTTGGTTTTAAAAACTGAGGGTAAACATTTTTCAGCAGGCGCCGACTTAGCCTGGATGAAATCTATGGCTGATAACAATTACGCCGATAACCTTGCTGATTCAATGCAGCTTGCTAAATTAATGCAGGTATTAGCGACCTCTCCTCACCCTACTGTATGTGCTGTGCAAGGCGCGGCATTTGGTGGCGCGCTGGGCTTAATTGCCTGTTGCGATATTACTCTGAGTAAAGACGATGCCCAATTTTGCTTAAGCGAAGTAAAACTAGGCCTTATTCCTGCGGTAATTAGTCCGTATGTAATTAAAGCCATTGGTGAGCGCGCGGCACGGCGCTACTTTTTAACTGCCGAGGTGTTTGATGCCCACACAGCAAAGCAACTTGGTTTGGTTCATCAGGTTACCGGTAATTTAGACTGTGCGCTTGATAACCTTCTGCAAACATTAATCGACAATGGCCCTGTCGCTGTAAAAGCCGCTAAATCGTTGATTAATGATGTAGCAAATAAGCCTATTAATGATGAACTTATTGAGCTTACGGCCGAACGTATTGCAAACATTCGGGTATCTGACGAAGGCCAAGAAGGACTCAGTGCCTTTTTTGATAAACGCCCTCCCGCTTGGCAACTGTAGGATTAACTATGAACACACACACATTAAAAAAGATACTCATTGCCAACCGCGGTGAAATTGCGTGCCGAATAATGCGCACAGCAAAACAGATGGGCCTAATAACGGTGGCCGTTTATTCTGATGCCGATAAACACGCACAACATGTAAAAATGGCGGATGAGGCCTACCATGTTGGCCCAGCGCCAAGCAAAGATTCATACCTTGTAACAGATAAAATTATACATATTGCGAAAACAAGCGGGGCCGATTGTATCCACCCTGGCTATGGTTTTTTATCTGAAAACAGCGAGTTTGCTAAAGCCTGTGAAGCCAACAATATTGCGTTTATTGGCCCATTGGCTAGCAGCATAGAAGCCATGGGTTCTAAAACTCGCGCTAAAGAAATTATGGCCGCTGCCAATGTACCATTAGTGCCAGGTTACTATGGTGATAATCAAGACCCTACTTTTTTACAATCTGAGGCTGAAAAAATTGGCTACCCCGTGCTAATTAAAGCGGCCTTTGGCGGCGGCGGTAAAGGTATGCGTGTTGTTGAGCAAGCTAAAGATTTTATAAGTGCACTAGAAGGCGCACAGCGTGAAGCAATAGCTGGTTTTGGTAACGACTTAGTACTGCTTGAGCGCTATGTTAACCAGCCTCGCCACGTAGAAGTACAGGTATTTGCCGATAACCACGGTAACTGTGTGTATTTAGGGGATCGTGATTGCTCATTACAGCGCCGTCATCAAAAAGTTATTGAAGAAGCCCCAGCGCCTGGTTTAAGTGATGCACTGCGCAAAGAAATGGGCGAAGCTGCAGTACGCTGTGCCCTTGCAATAAACTACCGCGGTGCTGGTACGGTTGAGTTTTTACTGTGTGGCGATGAGTTCTTTTTTATGGAAATGAACACGCGTCTGCAAGTAGAGCACCCAGTAACAGAAATGGTCACCGGCGTAGATTTAGTTAATTGGCAAATTAATATTGCCGCTGGGCAAACTCTGCCGTTAACGCAATCTGACATACAACTACAAGGTCACAGCTTTGAAGCGCGAATTTACGCAGAAGATCCAAGTAACGAGTTTATTCCTTGCTCTGGCGTAATCGAATCATTAAATACACCGCTTAACAACGAGTTTGTACGTATAGATACTGGCATTGCACAAGGTGATGAAATAAGCCCGTATTACGACCCGATGATTGCAAAACTTATTGTGCATGATGATGATCGCGAGCAAGCATTAGGGCGTTTACGCCAAGCACTTGAGCAATTTCACTTAGCGGGTTTTAGCACGAACATTGGCTTTTTACATAATTTAGCAAGCCACCCTAGGTTCGCTGAAGGTGCGCCAAGTACTCACTTTATTGCCGAGCAAGGCGATGCATTGGTAAGTGTTGATAGCGCCGCGCTTGAAAAAGCACAACTCATTGCAGCTTTTGCCTACCTTGAAACGCTTAGCGCTAAAAACGAAGCTGTTCAAAGTGCAAGCCCGTGGCAGCAATTAAGTGGTTTTACGCTTAACGCCCCACAAAAAGTAGATGTTCCATTTAAAGACTTAACCATCAGTGGTGTTAAAACTAAAACGGGTTATGTTGTAACGCATAATGAAAAGTCGTTCGATATAGCAGGCTCTGTAAACCAAAACGTATGTAATGTGTTTATTGATGGGGAAAAATTTACCGCCCATGTTAGCCACTTTGATAGCAGTATTAGCGTGATGTTTGCTTCGCTACAAATTAAGCTTGCTTTAAACACTAAACATTACATTAGTAGCCATGAAAACGACGCCCTGCCCCTTGCGGCGCCACTTAATGGTACTGTGGTTAAGCATTTAGTTGATGTAGGCAGCACCATCACCAAAGGCGATGCTGTAGTGATTATTGAAGCCATGAAAATGGAATATACACTCAATGCACCGCACGATGGTATTTTACAAAGCTACTGCTTTGATGAAGGTGAATTAGTTTCGCACGGCGCTTTATTAGCAATTGTAGAAGACACCACGGCGCAGGAGGCATCGTAATGGCGGCCTTCCCCAGCGAAGTTAAAATTGTTGAAGTAGGTGCGCGTGATGGCCTACAAAACGAAAAATCGGTTACTGCATCTGATAAAATTTCATTAATAAATGCACTTAGTGATGCTGGCTTAAAAAATATCGAAGCCGGCGCCTTTGTATCGCCTAAGTGGGTGCCACAAATGGCCGATTCAGCCGAAGTAATAACGGCGCTTAATTTACCCAATGCAAATTTAAGTGCGCTTACACCCAACTTAAAAGGTGCCCAAGCGGCCCATGCCGTTGGCATAAAAGAATTTGCCATATTTACCGCCGCAAGCGAATCGTTTTGCCAAAAAAATATAAATTGCAGTATTGAACAAAGTATTGAGCGCTTTAGCGAGGTTATGGCCTTTGCAAAAGCCAATAACATACGTGTACGCGGTTATGTGAGTTGCGTGCTCGGTTGCCCTTATGAGGGGGAAATAGACCCGCATAAAGTACTTAGCGTTTCGCAAAAGCTTTTAGATTTAGGCTGCTACGAAATAAGCCTTGGCGATACCATAGGTGTTGGCACTGCAAACAAAGTTACTACGCTTTTAACACTTTTACTTGATCATATTGAAAAATCGAAACTGGCGGTGCATTTTCATGACACGTACGGGCAAGCGCTCACAAATATTTACGCAGCGTTAAGCTTAGGTATAGCAACGGTTGATGCAGCTGTTGCTGGCCTTGGCGGCTGCCCTTATGCCAAGGGCGCGTCAGGAAATGTTGCCACCGAAGATGTGGTTTACTTACTCAACGGGCTTGGCATCGAGCATGGAATTGATTTACAAAGGTTAAGTAGCGCTGGTTGGAAAATTACGCAAGCACTTGGCAAAACGCCTGTAAGCAAAGTTTCAATTGCATTAGGCAACACACAAAAATAATAGCTTAACTCGCCAATTGGCAGTTAATACAATGAGGAGAGACTCATGGCCGGTTTTGATAAAGTGGTTTCTAGTTACGAAGCTGCGATGGCAGGTTTAAAAGATGGCGATACCATAATTGCTGGCGGTTTTGGCTTATGTGGTATCCCAGAGGGCTTAATTAAACAAATTAAGCAAATGAATACCAAAGAGCTAACCGTGGTTTCTAACAATTGCGGTGTGGATGACTTTGGATTAGGAATTTTACTAAAAGATAAACAAATTAAAAAAGTAATCGCCTCATATGTAGGTGAAAATGCCTTGTTTGAGCAGCAATTATTAAATGGTGAAATAGATGTAGAGCTTACCCCGCAAGGTACACTTGCAGAAAAAATGCGCGCCGGTGGTGCCGGTATCCCTGCATTTTATACTGCAACAGGTTACGGTACGCCTGTTGCTGAGGGTAAAGATGTTAAAGAGTTTAACGGCCGCCCTTATATTTTAGAAGAGTCCATCACGGGTGAATTTGCTATTGTAAAAGCATGGAAAGCAGACCGATATGGTAATTTAGTATTTAGGCACACTGCCATGAACTTTAACCCTATGGCGGCAACAGCAGGTAAAATTACCGTTGCTGAAGTAGAAGAAATTGTAGAGCCAGGCGAACTAGAACCAAGTCAAATTCATACCCCTGGTATTTTTGTAAACCGCGTTATTAAAGGTAACTTTGAAAAACGCATTGAACGTGTAACAACACGAGATTAAGCAGGAGCAGACGTTATGGCATTATCACGTGAACAAGTTGCAATGCGTGTTGCACAAGAACTACAAGACGGTTACTACGTTAATTTAGGCATAGGAATTCCGACACTCGTCGCAAACTTTGTACCAGAAGGTATAGAAGTTATGTTACAGTCCGAAAATGGGCTTTTAGGGATGGGACCATATCCCACTGAAGCCGAACTAGACGCCGATATGATAAACGCGGGTAAAGAAACCGTGACAGCTGCAACAGGCGCAGCCATATTTAATAGTGCAGATAGTTTTGCCATGATACGGGGTGGTCATGTAGACTTAACAGTTCTGGGTGCATTTGAAGTTGACCAAAGTGGCAACATTGCGTCGTGGATGATCCCAAAAAAGCTAATTAAAGGTATGGGCGGCGCAATGGATTTAGTTGCAGGCGCAAAGAATATTATTGTTACTATGACCCATGCCAGTAAACATGGTGAGTCAAAACTGCTTGAGAAATGCGCTTTACCGCTAACAGGCGTTAACTGCGTAAAAAAAATAGTAACGGATTTAGCCGTACTTGAAGTTAAAGACGGCGCTTTTCATTTACTTGAGCGCGCACCAGGCGTATCGGTAGATGAAATTATTAGTAAAACAGCAGGTAAATTACTTGTTGACGGTGAAGTGCCAGAAATGGTTTTTTAACGCTTCACCATGTACCGACCTCATTCCCAGTGCCAATGGCGCTGAGTTACCCAAAATCCCTCGCTAGAGGGATTTTTTTTGCCCGCTTTAAATTTTTTTCACTTTTAATACAGTTGTAGTAAATATTATCTATAATATAAATAACTCTAAATGTAAGCGCTTAAATTTTTTGCACTAATTTGTAGATAGTCTGCACCTTTTTTGTGAACTAGCGCTATATTTAAAATTAAACTATTGATATTATTAATTTAAATTATTGGTTCGATTATTGCCTAATAAAGGCGTCTTTAATTAATTAAACGATTTTTGGAAAACATGCAAACTCCTATTCGAGGCCTCCGCTCTTTTTGCTTTGCAGCAAAAAGCTTAAGTTTTAAACATGCAGCTAAAGAGCTGTACCTTACCCCCTCTGCGGTAAGCCATCAGATTAAACAGCTTGAAGAACAGCTTGGTATAGAGCTTTTTCAGCGACAAACTCGTTCCATTAGCTTAACCGCTGCAGGTAAAAACTTTTTTGATGCTATTTCACCCATTATTTATACACTTGAGAACACCATCAACGAATTTAGTCAGTTACAGCAAAATACTAATATAACCATTACGCTGCCTGAGTTTTTTGCCAGTGAACTACTCATGCCTAAGCTTAGTGAGTGGACCTCAGAGCATCCAAATATAAACCTGCAAATGGATACGCTTAAAACCCGTAAAGAGCTAACCCGACACAGCGATTTATCGATTGTTTTATCATCTAGTAAGCCTACAGAAGGCCTGACAACAGAGTTATTTAATCTTGAATATATCCCTGCGTGTAACGAAGCACTGTTAAAACAGTGGAAAGACGATCATTGCCAAGCATTAAATCAAGTCCCCCTAATTCTGCATAAAGCAAGACCATGGGCATGGCACCAATGGGCTGAAAAAGCGGGCATAGATGACTTTTCTCCTACACAAATTATCCAAATTGATAGTATGTTTGGGGTCGCTCGCGCTGCCCAGCAAGGTATAGGTATTTCACTTATACCGCTACCTATCAGCCAAAGCTGGTTTGATGAAAAATGGCTTTATAAATTGTTTCAGCAGCCCCTTACAACTAAAGATAAATACTACTTAGTGCAGCACGAAGCTAATACGCCCAACCCAGCACTGGATTTATTTGCTAAGTGGGTGGTATCTACATTTAGCAACATTCAAAGTTAGTGTTGAAATAATATACGCCATGGTATTTTTGTTTGGTTACTCCCCTACTTTTAGTGTGCAGCACTTAGCATGTCCTAAGGCTGCACACAGTAAACTGTAGTCCTTCATTATTTTTTACGCTTACCCATAGCGTTTAATCATTTATTATTAATTATATTTTTTTATTTAAACTCTTACTTTTTACTGCAAGCGAGTCATTGAAAATTAACTTATTAAAAATCAATAATATAGAGAGAATACTTAGACTAAAGTCTATAGCTTAATTTTTTTCACTTATTGGTTTTATTTTTATCGTTTGTCTGACAAATACGATTATTTTAAAGTTAACCAATCAAAAGCAAACAGCTAAACATGTTTACTAATTAGATAGTATTTACTGTTTTGCACCAAATAAATGCAACCTTTTTAGATGTGATAGCTCTAATAAGGTAAGAAAAGAATCTTATATTGTGTGTGTAAGATGTTGTCAGTGTGAAAAAGCAGTTCAAGTTAGGTGGTGACTTGGTTTGAACTGTTTTTTATTCCACCAGCAGCACGCAGCAATAACTAAATTAGCTACTGTGTAGCAAACCGAATCTTATATTGTGTGTGTAAGATGTTGTCAGTGTGAAAAGCGGTTCATGTGAGGTGGTGACCTTATATGGGCCGTTTTTATTTTATAAGCACTATTTTTTTCCCCTGCCCTTGTACGTTAATACGCTTAGTTAAATGATCTATTTTGAGGCTAAGAACCATATTAATAGCTGAGTAAAAATTCGCTATTCAATTGTTTTAAATGCGCGTTTTAAACATACACAGCCACACATCACCCCCACCAAATGATTTACTATTATTGCGGATTAGAATCATTCAATTATAAAGTTATGCTTTTGCTTGAGCTGTTTAATGGTATTTTCATTCTCTTTTAAAAATACATTAAACTTTCTAATAAGATGTGGGTGCTTAATGCTCGATAGCATAAACGCTTGATGATCAACTGGCAGTTGATGCTGAAAAAACACAGGTACAGGGGTATCGAAAAACTCCTCAATATTATACTTAAGTACATCGTGTGAAATATATATACAATCAACTCGCTCTTTATGCAGCAAGTAAATCATCTCGATAACATTATCGTTTTCGATTACTTTTAAGTTAGGCATTGAAGTTAATTTATTAAGCCCTTGTAATGTAAAACCACGCACTTTTGCAAGTGACTTGCAATCTTCAAGTTTAATATTGTCTTTTAAACTTGCTATACCTGTATGTGTAACTAATGAAGGCACAGAATAATTAATGCTTTGCTGGTGCTGACGTTTGTAGCTTACTTGCCAATTAGGGTTATCTGGATACTTAAAATCAACATGGTGATGCTCTATAAACTCTTTATATAGGCGAGGAATTGGTAAAGTATAAAACTCAAACTTGATATTTTGCTGTTTTGCAAATAACTCCAGCAGCTCTTTGCTAAAACCAAAATAATCACGTTTGTAAGTACCACTACCATCGTAATAAGGCAGATATTCTATATTTTCTACGCCTATTACATATTTTTCATTTGGCTGTGCTTGGGTTGGGCTTATTGCTATAAGCCCATACACAAGTGCTAAAGTGTTAATCAGTTTGATAGTTTAACGTCACTTTTATTGGTTGATACCTAAACTTATATAACATAATTGCAGTTAATTAAAGTTTATATTTATTTAAAGAAGAGCGAACGAATCGCCCTTAAAATTAGCTTTTGTCGCGGGGTTTAAATTCCAACACTGTAGCATTAATGCAATACCTATCCGTACCTCTAGGCCCTTCACCTATAAATAAATGCCCTAAATGAATACCTGAACTTTTAGATTTAAGCTCAATTCGTGTCATACCCCAGCTTGTATCCTTGTGTTTAGTCACACTATTTTTTACTGGATGCTTAAACGACAGCCAACCTGTGCCCGAATTAAATCTATCTCGAGTATCAAACAAGGGTTCACCACTTAACTTATCTACAAATACGCCATCGGGGGTATTTTTAAATTCCTTATACTCTTTGCAATACGGTCTGTCTGTGCGCTCATGAAATGCCACCTCGTATGCATCACTATCACCTAACTTAAATGCACCCAGCGCTTTATAAAATTCAGCGGGAGACGCGTAGCCTAGATGTGCATACACCTCCTTACCATTTTCTAAAAATAAAATTGTAGGGGTTGCCCACGTTGCCGATTTTATAGTTAACCCCTTGAGCTCATCTGCATGGCGAAAGGTTAAAGGGATTGAGCCTTTATAATCATTTGCTACTAATTTTTTAAATTTTTCGCAGTAAGGGCAATACTCCCGTGAATCTAGTACCACAATGTGCTTGCCGCTTAGTAAAAAGTTATTGTCTGCATCTGCTTTTTTAGTTTTATTAAAAACCACACCTGTGGCGTGATCTGGGCAATAGCCATTAGGGTTCTTCTGTAGATAATTTTGATGGTACTCCTCAGCAGATACAAACCCCTCAAGCGGTTTTATTACTGTTTTTATTTGGCCATAACCTGCTTCTGTTAATAACGGCTGATACTCGGCTTTAACTTGCTCTGCAAGCTGTGCTTGCTCTTTTGTGGTGGTAAGAATAATTGATCGGTACTGCGTGCCAATATCATTACCTTGGCGGTTCAATTGAGTAGGATCATGGCTTTCAAAGTAATTTTGTATCAATGCTTTAGAAGAAATCACATTGCTGTTGTACATAACTTGCACTACTTCAGCGTAGTTATTTTCGTCAAAACGACGAGATTGGTCGGTAATATTTTTATAGGTTGCTTTAAAACCGTGTCCATCAGCATAACCCGACTCTGCATCTATAACCCCCTCTAGTGCTTCGTAACGTTTTTCGGCTCCCCAAAAACACCCTGAGCCTAACACTATGGTTTTTATGTGCATGGTGGCCGCTACGTTGCTGTGCTCTATTTTTTCTGTTGATAGGGCAAAACAGCCGGCGCTAAAGGTAATAGCAGCGCCCAATAAATAAACTGTTCGAGAAAATGTCATAAATACCTCTTAATACCTGCGTGTTTTAATTAAGACCTAACCAACCATGTTTTTATTTCAGCAAATAAATACGTACTAAATTTGTATTCAGTTTGAGTCTACATTTTATTTTCGCCGGTTTTCTTATGGCTAGGTACTGATTAAATTGACAAAACTATGTTAGCTTTGCTTCACGTTGTATAAAAAGATTAAATTATGACTGCATTATCACAGGTATTTACTTTAACAAATAACAGTTTGCTATTAGATGCCACACAGCATAAACAAAACAATGTGTTAGACACTCAAAAAAAAATTTGGGCGCTCACTAAGCAGCTAAAGCAAAGTAACGAATTTATCGATTTAGTCCCAGGCATGAACTCTTTAACGCTTTATTTAAAATCGGCTCATAATTTAGAAAAATGGAAGAACGCTCTCCCAGATTTATGGGACAAAGTTCACGCATCAACATTTACAGGCACTCATCATAAAATACACACTACTTATGAAGGAGAAGATTTAGATTTTGTTGCCAAACAAACTAACTTAACACCCCAACAAATTATTCAAATACACAGTCAAACCACTTACCACGTTTTATTTTTAGGGTTTCAGCCCGGTTTTGCCTACCTTCATGGATTAGACTCGCGCTTGCATATCCCACGCAGAGATACGCCGCGTACTAAAGTCCCTACAGGTGCGGTTGCTTTAGGTTCAGATCAAACCGCCATTTACCCTGCAGAAACACCTGGCGGTTGGCATATTATTGGCCACACTAATACGCCTCTGTTTGATAGCACACACGCAGAACCTTGCTTACTCAAACCCGGCGATACGCTATCGTTTGTTTCAATAAACACAGTGCAAGGAGCATAACGTGATAAAAGTTCTTAAAGCCGGCGTACAACTTACAATTCAAGATAGCGGACGCTACGGTTATCGACATTTAGGTGTTAGCCAAGCGGGTTGTTTAGACCCTTACGCACAAATAATTGCTAATAAATTAGTGGGTAACAAAGATAATGAAGCTGTGCTTGAGGTGACATTAGGCCTGTGCGAGTTACAGTTTGAAACCGATACAGTTATCGCATTACAAGGCGCTGATTTAAACGCTGCGCTTGATGAAACACCCTTGTACCCAGGTTGGAGTTACCAAGTAAGAGCGAAACAAACTTTAAGCTTTGATACGGGTCGCGCTGGTTTGCGTGCCTATGTAGCCGTACAAGGTGGCATTGATGTTAAAGATGTGATGGGCTCAAAATCAACCGATTTAAACGCGCTCTTTGGTGGTTTAGCAGGTAAAGCGCTGAGTGAGGGCGATATTATCCCGATAAAAACATCGCCCGTGCCAATAACGCGCTTTAAACAGCGCGGTGCTATTACCCCGCCTAAATTGAAAGTGATTCGGGTTCATGCAAGTCCGCACGCACAGCTATTAGGTGATACGCTTCTTAAACAGTTTTTTTCTACATCGTTTAAAGTCAGCCATAACAGTAACAGAATGGGACTTAGACTAACAAACGAAAGCCCCTTAACGCATAGTCATTCACTGCCCTCATTGGGCACAGGCCCAGGCTCGATTCAATTACCGCCCAGTGGCGAGCCTATTGTATTACTTAACGATGCTCAAACAACCGGTGGCTACCCATTACTTGGTACGGTAATAGAGGCTGATTTACATCAATTTGCCCAATTTAGACCCGGTGACTCTATTGAATTTAAGCAGGTAAGCCATGAGCAAGCTAAATTGGCAAAACAAAAGCTTGAAGGTCACTTACACCAGCTCAGCTTGGCGCTTAAATACAGTTAATTATAAAGTGGGCAATTAAGCCTCTATTTGGCGGCTATTTAAAATAGCTAACTGCGCTTTGCTTAGAGGCAATAATAAGCTGAGTTTAGGTAGTTAATAACTTTAAACACAAAAAATATACAGTAAGACAATTAAGTTTTACTTTAAATTTCGCACACATTTGGTGCGTTTGTGTGAAGTTCATTTTTTAAAACCATGCGCTAACTGCCTTACTAACGCCACTTTTTATAATAAATTTGGTTTAAATATAAGCTCACCTTCGCACAAAGCACCAACATGGTGCGCAAGCATTGCGCTTGGTGCATAAATTATTCTTAATTAATTGCAAAAGCAGTGTGACTTGAGTAATTATTTCTGATAAAACAAGGTTTCGCAGTACAGCAACGTTGCTTTGCTGCACACATAATAGGAATGAGGAGTTACTATGTGTTCAATTTTTGGTGTATTAGATATTAAATCTAACGCCACTCAGTTGCGTACCCAAGCAATTGAAATGTCAAAGTTACTAAGGCACCGCGGCCCAGATTGGTCTGGTGTATATTCATCTGAAAAAGCGATTTTAGTGCATGAACGCCTAGCTATTGTAGGTGTTTCAAGCGGCGCACAACCATTATATAACCCTGAAAAAACAAATATATTAGCGGTTAACGGCGAAATTTATAATCATAAAGAGCTGGCAGCAGAGTTAGAAGTTGATTTTGAATTTCAGACTCAATCAGACTGTGAAGTTATTTTAGCGTTATACAAACAAAAAGGGCCTGAGTTTTTAGATGACCTAAATGGTATTTTTGCATTTTGTTTATACGATGAAGAAAACGATGCGTACTTAATTGGCCGAGATCACATTGGTATTATTCCACTTTATACTGGCCACGATGAGCATGGTAATTTTTATGTTGCTTCTGAGCTTAAAGCGCTCTCGCCAATTTGTAAGCATATTGAAGAGTTTCCTCCAGGTCATTACCTTTATAGCAAAGATGGAGAGCTTAAGCCTTATTACAAACGTGATTGGGAAACTTTCGACGCAGTTAAAGATAACAGTGCACAAGCGCAAGACGTAAAAGAAGCGTTAGAGGGCGCTGTAAAACGCCAGCTAATGTGTGATGTCCCTTATGGCGTATTGCTATCAGGTGGTTTAGACTCGTCGGTAATTTCGGCTATTACGCAACGTTTTGCTGCTAAACGTATTGAAGATAACGATGAAAGTGACGCATGGTGGCCTAAGCTACATTCATTTTCTGTAGGCCTTGAGGGGTCACCCGATTTAGCCGCTGCGCAAAAAGTTGCGGATATGATTGGCACAGTGCATCACCCTATTCACTTTACCATTCAAGAAGGTATTGATGCGCTTCGTGAGGTTATTTACCACATTGAAACATACGATGTAACCACCATACGTGCTTCAACGCCAATGTACCTAATGGCGCGCCAAATTAAAGCTATGGGTATTAAAATGGTGTTATCGGGCGAAGGCGCTGATGAACTATTTGGTGGCTATTTATACTTCCATAAAGCACCAAACGCACAAGAATTCCATGAAGAGCTAAACCGTAAAGTGTCAAAGCTGCATATGTTTGACTGTTTACGTGCTAATAAGTCAATGGCTGCATGGGGCGTAGAAGCACGTGTACCGTTTCTTGATAAAGAGTTTGTTGATGTGGCTATGCGTATCAACCCTGAAGCTAAAATGTGTAAAGATGGCAAAATTGAAAAGCACATTTTACGTGAAGGTTTCGATGGCTACCTGCCTGAAGAAGTACTGTGGCGCCAAAAAGAGCAATTCTCTGACGGTGTTGGCTACAGCTGGATAGACACGTTAAAAGAGTTTGTAAACGAGCAAGTAAGCGACCAAGAGCTTGCTAACGCTAAGTTTAAATACCCTATTAACACGCCAGATTCTAAAGAAGCGTATTACTATCGCTCTATTTTTGAATCACACTTCCCTGGTGATGCATCAGCTAAATGTGTGCCACATGGTAAGTCGGTTGCGTGTTCAACCCCTGAAGCACTTGCATGGGATGCATCATTTCAAAATAATGCTGACCCATCAGGCCGTGCTGCAGGCGTCCACAACGACGCGTATGCAAGCAAAGGCTAAACGCACCTTTTTATCGCAATGTAGGCTCAAGCAGCCTATGTTGCGGTATATAAAGCATCTCTATTCAGTTCCTGTATTTTCTAGTTCACGTTTTAACTTAGCTGGTTCACGTGCGTTAATTGTTATTTATAAACAAGGGTTAAGTACGCGCGTAATGCAAAATATTGCCGCAAATTCGCAGCACCCTGCTAGCGTTTTTTTAAATGAAAGCGAAATTTCTCGCCATGTATGTAACATTCGCTGGTTTAACCAAACATCAGAAATTAAGCGCTGTGGCCATGGCACCCTTGCTGCTGCAAACTGTTTATTAGCCCACTTTAGCTTTTGCCCTTTATACTTTATTTCGAACGATAAAGAGCGGTTTAAAATGAAGCGTGATAAAGGCCGTGTGCAACTTCAGCTAGCGGCTATTAATTTAAAAAAGGTTGATGAGGAAAATAGCCTTAAAGGTGTATTTTCACATTCTATAAAAGCAACTTACTCAACAGCTCATAAGAGCGGTTATACCGTTGTACTGTTTAAACATATAGTTAATTTAAAGCAATTAGAGGTTGATTTTACGCGCCTAGCAAATATGCATAACAATGCGGTAATTGCATTGCAAATACATAGTATTGATAAAAACAATGCCTGCGCGCATTTTAGGTATTTTGCGCCGCAATTTGGGGTAAATGAAGATTCGGCTACAGGCTCCGCTGTGTCGGTTATAGCGCCACTTATTTTTAGACTACATGGTTTAAATGAAGCAACTCTTATTCAGCAGTCATCAAAAGGTGCGCTGCTAAACTATACGTTTAACAGCAACCAGGTCGTTGTAAGTTAAGCGGTTACATTGGCCTTAGTAGGCAAAGTGCAAAATAGCTTTTCTCGTCCTGCCATGTTTGTTCAAGCGATAAATTAGCTTGGGCAGCAAGGTTTTTAAACGCCTCAAGCGTATATTTGTGCGAGTTCTCAGTGTGAATGCTCTCTCCCGCTACAAAGTCTATTTGCTTATCGTTAATAACCACACTTTGATTACACCTGCTCACTAAATGCATTTCAATGCGGCTATGCACTTCGTTAAATCGCGATTCGTGTTTAAAATTATCTAAAATAAACGTGCCATTTAATTCGTTATTTATACGCTGTAGTAAGTTTTTATTAAAGGCGGCGGTAATGCCGGCTTTATCATCGTAGGCATCTAGTAACACTTGTCGCTCTTTTACTAAATCAATTCCTATTAATACGTAACCATCAACGCCGCACAAACGGTAAAAATTATTCATGATTTCTATGGCTTTTACTGGCGCAAAGTTACCTAGTGTAGAACCTGGAAAATAAACTAAATTTGTTTGGCTATCTAAAGCAGTGTCTTTTGTTAGCTGTTTAACCATTTGGCTATGGGTAAAATCACCTAATAGTGGCGTAATGGCCAGCTCCGGGAATAACGGCGATAAATGCGCTAACGAGTAATTAAGCATTTCTGATGATATTTCAAAGGGGACAAAGGTTTTTACGTTGCTCATATGGGCAAGTAAATACGCGACCTTTTTACCTGAGCCACAGCCTGGCTCAATAATTGATAGGTTTTCTGGCAATATATTAGCGATGGCTTTTGAGTGATTCTCTAAGATAGCAAGTTCAGTACGGGTAACATAGTACTCTTGCAAAGAGGTTATTTGCTCGAATAATGCCGCCCCTTTATCATCGTAAAAATACTTACACGGCAACGACTTTTGCTGTTGAGCAAGTCCATGTAATACATCATTTAAAAAGTCTAGATCGGTTATTGATTGCTGATTAATTGCTGTTACTTGGCTCATAGTAAGTCCTTTGCTAGTCTAATGCCGCTGCACATCCACGCTTGGTGTGGATAAAAAAAGTTACGGTAGGTCGGCCTTAAATGGTTTTTTGGGGTAAACACACACCCGCCACGTAAAACCATTTGGTTATTCATAAATTTACCATTGTACTCCCCTGCATCTCCGCTAAAGGGTTTAAAGCCTGGGTAAGGTAAATAAGCGCTATTAGTCCACTGCCAGCATGTATCACTTAATTGTGAGACGGTATCTGGCTGTTTACATACAGTTGGCGTGAGCAAATTGTTTTGCGGTTGTTTAAGTACTTGTTGCTGGGCTACATACTCCCATTCAAATTCAGTAGGTAGACGCGCACTCACAAAATTAGCGTAAGCTGCCGCTTCAAAATAATTTATATGACTCACTGGCGCATCTAAATTTAAGGGCTGCAATCCGTAAAGGGTAAATTCAAACCACTGCCCCTCAATACACTGCCAGTATAAAGGGTGGCTGACTTGCTGAGCTTTTACATTAGCCCAGCCATCACTTAACCAAAATGAGGGAGTTTTATACCCCCCCGCCTCTATAAATTCTAAATACTCTCTATTTGTCACTAGTCGGTTTGCAAACCTAAACGGATGAATAAGCGCTTGATGTTGAGGTTGCTCGTTATCGTACGAAAAGCCATTTTTGGCATCAGCCCCTATATTGGTTAGGCTTTGGCTAAATTCGGTATATTTTAAAGTGCCTAACGAATAACTCCCCTCGATTAGGTTACTCGGGGCTTGGCGGTAGACAGGAAAACTAGGATTAACCGAAAAATTATATTTAATATCCATCAGCATGAGCTCTTGATGTTGTTGCTCATGATTCAGCCCAAGTTCTATTATATTACACAGTGTTTGGTCAGTGCCTGATTGAAGTAGCTCATTGACGGCATTATCAACATAAGCTCTGTAGCGCATCACCACCTCTAAACTAGGGCGAGATAAACATCCTCTATTCGCACGCTTAAATTGCTCGCCTATGCCATTATAGTAGGAGTTAAACAATACCTTAAATTGTTCATCAAAGAGTGTGTAGTTAGGCAGGTACTTTGCAAGTAAAAATGTTTCAAAAAACCAGGTGGTGTGTGCTAAATGCCATTTTATAGGACTTACATCATCCATTGCTTGTAATTGGCAGTCTTCTGCACTTAAATCTTTTATAAGTGTAAGGCTATGTTGGCGAACTAGCTGAAATTGTGCCTGTGTTTTCTCAGAGCTGTGCACTTCGTTCGCTTGCGTGTTTAGCATATTTAAGTTCGTCCCTTTTCACTCTTTTGTGATTAAAATATAGCCTACCTCAGATTTTACCTTTATGCATGTTACATAATGATTAAACTGGTAATAAACCCGTTCATATTGAAGGGAAATTCATTTACTAATAAACAAATTTTATGAGGTAGCATTAATTTTAGTTTAATAACAAACTAATTTTTAACACTCACTGAATTAACAATAGCTTATATTTCTATCTATAAATAGCATTTAGCACTAAGTAATCAGTGATTTATAACCAAATAGTTTTACATTTACGATTTAACTCATACACTATTAAGGGTATGATCTATGATTAAATTAATTAGTTCTCAAATAAGTTTTATTGTAAATATTGCAACTTACTTTAGAGGTAATTAACTTAGTATTACGCCGGAGCTCTCTGGCTTGTTAGGACAACATAAGAGGTATTCATGAGCGAAAATCATGACAAGTATAGTATTGATAATACGGACTACACCGTAGGTCAAGATAATGTACAAAAATGGGGGTTTGATATACATAATCCTGTTTTTGGTATTAGTGCCGGTTTGATTGTCATCTTTTTAGTCGCCATTCTTGTTACTGATGCGCAAACAGCAAAATCAACACTTGATGGTATTAAACTCGATATAATAAATAACTTTGATGCGTTTTTTATGTGGGCAGCAAACTTCTTTGTTATTTTTTGCTTGGCGCTGATTGTATCGCCATACGGTAATGTCCGTTTAGGTGGAGAAGGAGCCAAACCAACGCACTCGCGTATGTCATGGCTTGCAATGTTATTTGCTGCAGGTATGGGTATTGGGTTAATGTTTTGGGGTGTTGCAGAGCCAGTTGCTTACTTTACAGGCTGGTACGAGACCCCGCTAAATGTAACCGCTAATACACCAGAAGCTGCAAAAGTAGCGATGGGAGCTACTATGTTTCACTGGGGGCTTCATCCATGGGCTATTTATGCTGTTGTAGCACTCTCCCTTGCGTTTTTTACTTATAATAAAGGTCTTCCTTTATCAATCCGCTCAATTTTTTATCCACTATTAGGCGACAAAGCGTGGGGATGGCCTGGTCATATTATTGATATTCTTGCTGTGCTTGCTACTTTGTTTGGCCTTGCAACCTCTTTAGGTTTGGGGGCACAACAAGCTTCTGCAGGTATTAATCATGTATTTGGTACCGATGGCGGTGTAGGCGCACAATTATTGGTTATTATTGGCGTTACCTTACTGGCTATTATTTCAGTTGTGCGCGGTATAGATGGCGGCGTAAAAGTACTTAGTAATATAAATATGCTTATCGCATTTGCCTTACTTTTGTTTGTTGGTTTAGTTGGCTTTGCAGTGGCAATTGGTAATGTACCAAACACGGTAATGGGCTACATCGAAAATATTATCCCACTGAGCAACCCACATGGCCGTGAAGACGAAACATGGATGCACGGGTGGACAGTTTTTTACTGGGCATGGTGGATTTCGTGGTCACCGTTTGTAGGTATGTTTATTGCGCGTGTTTCTCGTGGTCGTACAATTAGAGAGTTTTTAATCGCTGTATTATTAATTCCTACTGCGGTTACTATTTTATGGATGTCTATTTACGGCGGTATAGCCATCGACCAAGTTGTGCAAGGTGTAGGCAGCTTAGGCGTAAACGGTTTAACCGATGTACCTATGGCAATGTTCCAAATGCTAGACGAATTGCCAATGTCGAGCGTGCTTTCGTTCCTTGCTGTGGTTTTAGTATTAGTGTTTTTCATTACCTCTTCTGACTCGGGTTCATTAGTTATCGACTCTATCACAGCAGGCGGTAAAGTAGATGCACCTGTACCACAACGCATCTTTTGGGCTACGGTTGAGGGCTCTATTGCCGCTGCACTTTTATGGATTGGCGGTACAGAAGCAATTCAAGCGTTGCAAGCGGGGGCTGTTTCAACGGGCCTTCCGTTTACTTTAGTGTTACTACTCATGTGTGTAAGCCTATTGTTAGGGCTACGTACTGAGCCTCGTGCTGCTAAGTAGTTAGCTTTAATAACATAACTATAAAAAACGCCGCATTATTTGCGGCGTTTTTATTGACTAAAATAAACGTTGTTTAATAAATTTAAAAATAGATTTAGCTTAGTAACTCAGCCAATGGTGTGTCATCACGGAAATGATATTGCACCTGTGCAATCAGCAACTCTGCTGTGGCTAATGCATCAGTTAGCGCATTGTGATTATGATAAGCAGGCAAAGAGTAGCGACTTCGACAGTCAGTTAGCCTCAGTGAACCTACTTTTTGATTAAACAACCGCCCTATTAACCCTTGTCGGGCGCGCAATGCTCGTTGCTCAAGTTCCATAGTGTCGACTAACGCAAACTGGATCCCTTCGTTAATTCGCGCAAGTAACGCATTATTTAGAAAGTGCCGCTCTATCGCTGCATAATGTACGACCACGACTTTACCACTAAGTGCATTAAGTAGCGGTCTTAGCCGAGAGGTTAAATCAGGGGCATCATCTACCTCTGAGTGAGTAATACCATGAATAACAATCGACTCCTCACTTAAGCTTTTACGCGGTTGTACCACCCAATGTTTAGCATCTGTGCAATACACTCTTTGCAATGTAAAAGGGACTAAGCCAATACTAACTATATCGTCTACCTCACTATTTAGACCGGTTGTCTCAAAGTCAAGAGCCACAAACGAAATGTCTTTTATTGGCGTGTGCGTATCACCATAAGCGTGCTGATAAAACGCTTTTAAATGCTCATTTTTAGCGTTTTTAGCCAACGTTTTATAATGGGCCTGCCAGTCAAAATACGATTTTTTAGCCATTCGTTACTTAACACCCGCATTGGCTGAGTAGCTAAACTTTAAGTAGCTTTGTGCTTTTTCGAGTATGGCAAATGCTTCTTTTAAATTACGTTGCTCAAACGGAGAAAGCAAATGCGGGTCTATGTCGTTATCGGGCTCTTCTTCTTGCTCTATTTGCCATGCTTGATGGCGTATTCGCATCATGGCAATGTATTCTAACGCGTCACGTAAATCTTGCGCTTTACCCTCAGGTAACAGGCGTGACTCTATAATATCTTCAAGGCGTTCAAATGAATTTTGCTTACGAGAGCCTATCGCTAGTGCATGCACTCTTATTACATCAGAAAGCGGCGCGGTGCCTCGTCGCTTTAAGTTCATTGAGCGCTTATGCTGGCCGTTATGCTCCAGCACAAAGCCTTTAAAAAACCCAAGTGGCGGTGTGCGGTTTCGGGCATTAGCAGCCATATTCGCTATAAATACGCGGTTTTGTTTACTTTGTTTGGCAATAAAAATTTTTAGCTCATCGGCCCACTTTGTTTTACCCCACACCCCATCTAAATCAAAAAATATAGAGCTGTTAAGCAGTGCTTGTGGTTTGGGTAAGGCTATCCATTGTGAGAATTGATCAAACCATTGCGAGCGTGTTTTGCGCCACTTTTTAAACGAGGCCATAATCTCGCCACTGCAATAGGTATAACCACATTGCGCTAAGCCATCGCACACAAAATCAGAAATATTTTGAAAGTACTCGTTATGTTTTGCATCATCATAATTGTCATCTAAAATAAGCGCGTTATCTTGATCTGTTACAATAAGCTGCTCATCCCGCGCCATAGAGCCTAACGCTATAAAACAGTAAGGTACTGGCGGCGGACCATACTTTTCTTCAGCTAATACCAATAAGCGCTGTTTAAAAGTACGCCCTATTACGGCCATTGCCGTACCAATCATATGTGAATTAGCATCTTCATTTACCATACGCACAAATACACTCGGTAATTGGCGAGCATAATGTGCCAAATCTTCAATCGTTTGCTGCGCTAAAATACCGCGTACTAAAAGTAAGCTACTTTGCGACTCGTACCTTAAAATATCGGATAATGAAATAACCCCAATGGGACGGCGTTTTTGCACAACAGGTAAGTGGTGCAAGTTATCACGCAGCATAGCAAGCACGGCTTCAAATACATACGCATTTGAATCAAGTAGTACAAGGTTCGTCGACATAATTTTATCTGCGGTAACGTCAAGGCCTAGCCCTTGTGCTACCACTTTTGTGCGTATATCGCGGTCGGTGATAATACCGACAATTTGCCCATCGTCCTCTTCAGGATCGTCACTAATGGGTTTGTCTAAATCGGTAACTAAAACAGAAGATACCGCTTCTTCTGTCATTACTTTAGCAACATCTTGAATGGTTGTTTGAGTACTTAGCGTTACTACATCCCGGTGAATGAGTGATTTAACCTTGGCGGTTGTTAAGTCGTTACTGTCGGCTTGTTCAACTAACGCTTGGCGAAGACGTACATTGCCATCAGCTTCAAAATAATCAGCAAAACTATCAAACTCATCGCAATAACGATTAAACAATTCAAAGTTAATACAATAAACCAGCGTATCTTCCAATGCTTTAGCAGGAAAACGTACTTTACGGTTCATCAATAGGCCCATTTGGCCAAAAATCCCCCCTACATCTAAACGATTATAGAGCTCGTTATTACGACGATATATTTCCACAGAGCCACTGCGAACAATAAATAAATCAGCGATATCTTGGCCCAGCGTTAATATATCAGTTTGCGAGCGGTAGTAAGCAACCTCAACTTGTTGCGCAAGCTCGTTTAACGCGTTTGTGGGTAAGTCATCAAATGGCGGGTGCTGCGCTAGAAATTGCGCAATTTCAACTTGTTCGGCTTGCATTGAGGATTCCTTGTGGCCAGACAAAAGGCATGAATATGCTTAAGAAGCTATCTTAACAAACAAGGTCTGCCAATCAACCCATAAGCATGCCCAGCACATTATAATTTAAGAACATGGCTGGGCATGGCTTTAAGGTTAGTCTATTTTTTCAAGCTCTTGTGCGAGTTGCTTAGATTCATCCCCTCTTGGTGTGGTAAAACGTGCTAAGCCTAAGTAAATTACAGGAGTAAGATAAAGCGTAAACAATACCGCCAATGCTAAGCCGCCAAACACCACCCAGCCTATGGCATTTCGGGCCTCAGCCCCTGCGCCTGTAGAGAGAATTAACGGCAACGCACCAAGCAGTGTCGATATAAGGGTCATTGTAATTGGACGCAAACGCACCATTGAAGCTTGCTCGACAGCTTTTCTGACCGTTAAGCCTTGATCGCGTAACTGATCTGCAAATTCAACAAGCAAAATCGCATTTTTAGCGATTAAGCCTATCAGCATCACTAAACCTATTTGAGAGTAAATGTTTAACGACGTACCGGTTAAATAAAGCGCTAATATGGCCGAGGTAATACCAAAGGGAACAGTTATCATTACCACAATGGCACTATTTACATTTTCAAATTGCGCGGCCAACACTAAAAATACGATTAAAAAAGCAAGTACATAGGTTATGAGTACTTCGCTGGATGTTTCTTCATACGTTAGCGCTTCACCTTTAAACGCAAGAGCAATACCTGGCTCTAACGATTGTTCAGACACGGTTTTTATTTGCTCTACTAAAGCAGCTATGGTTAACGACTCTGGCAGTTCCATGCTGAGCTCTATTGAACGACGCTGAGCATGTCGCTCAAGTTCTGCAGCCACGCCTTCTTCAGAAATATACGCCACACTACTTAACGGAACTAAACTGCCATTACCCGCTCTGATGTATAAATTTGCCAAATCACTTGGACTGTTTATGGTTTGGTTTTGCGCTTGTAGCATAATTGGCACAGACTGATCGCCAATGTTTAAATCTTCTACGTCGTCGCCATTTATTGCTGCGCGCAAGGTAATGGCAATGTCGTTTAGTGCTACTCCTAGCTCTTGTGCACGTCGTCTGTCTATATTTACACGAAGTTGTGGCTGCGATGGTTGATACGAAATACGCACAGGTGCCACCTCAGGAACAGCTTTTTCTAAGGCCGCAGAAAACTGCTGTGCCGCTTTAAATATTTGCAAATAATCTTGACCAAGTAACGCTATTTCAACGCCTCCCCCTTGGCCGCGTAAATTTAAACTATTTGCACCACCTGGGTATGCCGGTGCTCCTGGAATATCGCCAAGCGGTTGTCGTATTTTGTTAATAATTTCTTGTTGGCTAAAATGGCGCTCATCCCAATGCTTTAAAGGTACAGTGATGAACACAATATTAGGGTCCCATTGGCCTACTACAGTATAAATAGACTCGATTTCGCCACTATCGACAAACGGAAGTAAAATGTCTTCCATTTTTATCGCTTGCCTATCCATAAAGTTAAGCCCTACACCATCTGGGCCTCGTGCAAATATACGAATTTTACCTCGGTCTTCTGTGGGCAAAAGCTCACTATCTAAACTGGCGTACAATGCCCCAGAGCCCGCGGCAACCAATAAACACGCCGAAAACGTAAGCCATGCGTGGTTAAGCACCTTGTGAATTGATTTTGTATAAATTGCGCCAAGCCAGTGACCTAACTTTGCAAACGGGTGAAAGCCCCCCTGCTTTAACTTTAATTTAGAGGTAAGCGCAGGCACTAATGAAAGTGCAACAAAGCTTGATATAATCACGGCGCCTGCAAGAACACCGCCAAACTCTCTAAATAAGCGACCCGCCGTAGAGGGCAAAAATGCAATGGGTATAAATACAGCAGCCAGTACTGCGGTGGTTGCCACAACAGCAAAAAACACCTCTCGGGTCCCTATTACGGCAGCTGCTCGACGTCCTAAGCCAAGCCCTCGCTGGCGCTGAATATTTTCACTTACTACTATGGCATCATCAACAATTAGGCCAGTGGCTAATACAAGCGCCAACAAGGTTAAAATATTTATTGAAAAACCCAGTGCCCATATAAGCGCTAACGAACCAATTAAAGCAACAGGAATAGCAAAAGCAGGTACTAAAGTAGCACGCCAAGAACCAATAAATACCCATAAAGTGATTACCACTAACAGTACAGTGAGTAACAAAGAATAAATTACTTCATCGACTGAGCTTCTTATAAATTGTGCATCATCAGAGGTAAGCGTAAATTCCATTTCAGGAAAGCGCGTTTGCATATTTTTTATAAGCTTGAGGACTTCATCTGATATTTCAATTGTATTTGATTGTGCTTGGCGAATAATTTCCATACCAATAACAGGTTTACCGTTTAGCCTTACCATAGAGCGCGGATCGGCAGGCCCAAAATAAACGGCTGCAATATCGCTAATACGGGTGTCGCCTTGAATTATTATATCGCCCACTTGCTCAGGGGTGATTGATGTAGCATCAGCACGGACAATAATTTGCTGATCGTTTGCCTTTAAACTCCCTGCAGGTACATCAAATGGAGCTTGGCTGAGCACTTGTGCTACATCGGGCACAGTTAAATTAAAGCTACTTAGTTTTAGTGGGTCTATACGTACTCTTAATACTCGTTCTCTATCACCGTTTAAGCGTACATCTGCGACACCCTGAATGGTTAAAAATTGTGGCGCTAAGTCAACATTTACGCGCTCTGTAAGTGCTTCGAGCGATAAACTTTCACTGGATACAGTTAGCGATACAACCGCTTCGGCGTCGTTGTCGGCTTTAATAATAGACACACGCTCTACTTCCTCTGGAAGGTCACGCTCTACACGTGCAACAGACTCACGCGTCTCATTTGCAGCGTCATCTAAGTTTATCCCTGGTCTAAATTCGACCACTATACGTGCATTTCCTTCTTCACTTTGTGCACGTATTGATTTAACGCCACTTACACGTGCCACTGCGCCTTCTAATTTACTGGTTACTTCGGTATCAACGGTCTCAGGCGAGCCACCAGGAAACGGGGCCGAAACCGTAATACGTGGTCTATCCACATCAGGAAGCTCTCTTACTTCAACTCCCGCTATAGCCGCAATACCTGCAATAATAATTAATAAGTTAAGCACCACAATAAGGACTGGGCGGCGAATCGCCATCGAGGGTAAATCGTGCATCATAGGTTGCTGTTTCATACCTACTCCTGCGTATCTTGTGCGGGTAAATTAAAGCTTAGTTCTTGGCCTGCACGTAAGCGTTGTACCCCTTCAACGACTAAAATATCGCCTTTAGTTAACGGCCCAGAAACCAATAATCGCCCCGCCAAACGCTGCTCTATTTTTACATCAACACGGGTTGCTTTTTTATCTACACTAGTCCATACGTATGGACCAGTTGCCCCCCACAGTAATGCAGCCTCAGGAATTGCAGCAAAACGCTCGCCTAGCACTTCAATATGTACCCTAAAGCTCATGCCGGGTAAAAATCGTTGTTTTTCATTATTTAGCTTTGCTTTAACGCGTAAAGTACGGGTTTGTGGGTCTACGCGTGAGTCTAAATAGGCGATATCAGCGTTAATGGCAGTCCCTGATTGCCAAGGAAATACCGTTAAGCTGCTTTTATTACGCAACATAGTAATGGCCGACTCAGGCGCATTAAAATTTATATACAGGCTTGTTGTATCATCGATTGTAGCAATAGCGGTTTGCTCGGTTATTCTATCGCCTACCTCTACATCTGTAAGCCCCATTATGCCATCTATCGGCGCAATTACTTTTCTGTCTTCAAGCTCAGTTTGCGCTTGTACTAACGTTACTTTGGCAAGCTCTACAACGGTTTTAGCATCATCAACATCGCTTTTGGGTACAGCCCCTTTGGCCTGACTTTTTTCTAATCGTTTTAATATTCGCCGGGTGTCGGCAAGTCTAATTTTAGCCTCATCAAGCGCAGCTTTTTGCCTACGAGAATCAAGTTCTAGTAAAATATCACCTTTATTTACTTTATCACCTGGCTTAAAAAAAACGCCTGTTACTCTATCGCCTACTGCCGGATACATGACAACCGAATGTATTGCCTCTGTATTTCCAACTGCTTGAACCTGTTGTTTGGCGTTTTCTAATGTGATTTTTTGCACTACAACGTTTGCGCTCATTGCAGGGGTACAGATAAATATCAATGTACTGAGCACACCGATTATAAAATTATGCGATTTCAACACAACACCTTAATTAATTATTATTCCCATTACCTTACGAAGTCTAACACCTCATTGATCAATAAGTAGAATAGAGAGATAAATTAGCGAAACTATAAGATGAAATTAAATTGGTAATACCAATTTGATTTTTAAAAGGCCCCAAAAGGCTGATCATTTATACAAATACAGGCAGGATTAAACTAAAAAGTGGCTATTTAAATAAAAAAGCCCAGTATAAACTGGGCTATGCAAATAATAAGGAGTTAGAGATTATTTACCACGCTGCGCATCTTTTTGAGCTTTTTTAGCTTCTTTACGTTGTTGTAAAACCGCTTGCGCTTCATTACCAATATGCCCTTCACCACGAGCTTGTGCTAATTCTATTTGCTTTTGACGCTCAGCAAAACGAGCACGCTGCTCATCGGTTACATTGTCAATACAGTGATGGCACGAAACACCTTCCATGTATTCTGGCTTTTGCTTTTCTTCTTCTGTAATCGGCATACGACAGGCATGGCATTGATCGTAAGAGCCTTTTTGTAAATCATGATTTACTGCTACACGATTATCAAAAACAAAGCACTCACCTTCCCACATTGTTTCTTCTTTTGGCACTTCTTCTAGGTATTTTAAAATACCGCCTTCAAGGTGGTAAACTTCATCAAACCCTTGCTCTTTCATGTAAGCCGTTGATTTTTCGCAGCGAATACCGCCGGTACAAAACATGGCTACTTTTTTGTGTTTTTCTGGGTCTAAATTTTCTTTAGCCCACTGAGGGAATTCACGGAAAGTTTTGGTATTAGGATCGACTGCATTTTGAAAAGTACCAATTTCAATTTCGTAATCGTTACGTGTATCAATTAAAATTACATCAGGGTCAGATATTAATGCATTCCACTCTTTAGGTTTAACATAGCTTCCCACTACTTTAAGTGGATCAATCCCTTCAACGCCCATAGTAACAATTTCGTTTTTTAGTTTTACTTTAGTACGGTAAAACGGGCATTCGTCATCGTATGATTCTTTAGTTACTATGTCTTTTAGGTTTTCTTGTGTATCTAACCACGCCAGTAAGTTATCTATTCCTTCGCGCTTAGCCGATACAGTACCGTTGATACCTTCAGCAGCAAGCAATAGAGTACCGCGTACTTCGTTTGCTTCCATTACTTCTAAAAGGGGTTTACGTAGTGCTTCAAAATTTGGCAAACCTACAAATTTGTACATTGCACACACTACAAAGTGCTCGTTTGTCACATTATCTTTATGAACAGCAGTCATTTTACTTCCTATTTTGCTTTGATAGCCTTAAGTGGCGTTTACCGAATCGTAAATCCGGCGCATATGGGGCGCGTATTTTACGCTTTTTATAATTAATTGCAAAAAATAGCGCGTTAGAATGGTTTTTACTGTCGGCATAACCCTTGTGTAAGCTATAATGCGGCCATTAATTTAAGTTGCACATTGGAGAACACGACTTTGCACTTTACTGATCTTGGGATTGATACTCGCCTTGAAACACAATTAGCACATCAAGGGATCACCCAGCCCACAGATATTCAAGCACATGCAGTGCCTACCGCACTTGCAGGGCATGACATTTTTGCTCAGTCTAAAACTGGGTCGGGCAAAACATTAGCGTTTTTATTACCTGCTGTTCAGCGAGTTATGAAACAAAAAGCGCTCAGTAAACGCGATCCACGTGTCCTCATCGTTGCACCAACCCGTGAGCTTGCAACGCAAGTATTTACTCAATTACGTTTATTAATTGCGGGCACAAACATTAAAGCTGTAAAAATACTCGGTGGCGAGAACTTTAACGATCAGATTAAAGCGCTTCGTAACGACCCGCACTTTGTTGTGGCAACCCCAGGGCGTTTGGCCGATCACATTACAAAACGCTCATTACAATTAAGCGGGTTAGAGTTATTAATTTTTGATGAAGCTGACCGTATTTTAGACTTAGGTTTTACTGAGCAACTTAAGATGATTAACGAGCAAGCGAATCACCGCTTGCGCCAAACATTACTTTTTTCAGCGACTTTAGATCACGCTCAAGTCGATGCCTTATCGCGTAATTTATTAAAAAAACCAAAGCAAATTACTTTGAGCGCCGCAAACGAGCAACACAGTGATATTAAACAAACACTCTATTTAGCCGATCACCTTGATCATAAAGAAGCGTTACTTGAGCATTTTTTAAAGCAGGACAATGTTGGCCAATGTATTATTTTTACAGCAACCCGTGCTGATACCGGCCGTTTGAGTGAAGCATTAAATGCAAAAGGTTTTAAATCGGTGGCTTTAGCTGGCGATTTAACACAGAGCAAACGCCTTGAGATCATGGACTCGTTTAGCCGTGAAAACTTTAAAATTTTGATCACCACTGACGTCGCTTCACGTGGACTCGATTTATTAAGTGTAACGCATGTAATCAACTTTGATTTACCAAAACACGCTGAAGAGTATGTACACCGTATAGGTCGTACAGGCCGTGCGGGATTTAAAGGTAATGCACTATCGCTAGTAGGTCCTAAAGACTGGGCAAGTTACTTAGCAATTAAGTCGTTTTTGAACGACGAACTGGTTTTTGCAAGCGTTGATGGCCTTAAAGCTAAATTTAAAGGTATAAAACAGAAAAAGCCTGCAACAGCCGCTGTAAAAACTAAAAAAGTTGCACAGGTCAAAAAGCCGCAAGTTAAACGCAAGGCAAAACCTAAAAAACCAGCTGCACCTATAAAAGCCCCATTGAACATTGATGGCAATTCACCAATGCGCCGTAAAAAAAAGCCTGAGCAGGAATAATTATGAGTTACCTAGGAACAACACAAACCTTATTTGTTAAAGAAGTGAGCAATGAAGGTGCTTACCTTGATGGCCACGATTTAGGGGAAGTGTTTTTACCCAAGCATGAAATTAAAGATGAACTCGAAGCTGGAGATAGCATAAGCGTTTTCATTTTTTTAGATAACGCAAACTTACCTACAGCAACAGTAAAAAAACCTCACGCCCAAGTTGGTGAATATGCATTACTTCGTGTTAAAGAAATAAATAGCATTGGTGCTTTTTTAGATTGGGGGCTCGAAAAAGATGTTTTAGCGCCTTTTAACGAGCAAAAGCCACGTATGCAAGAAGGTCATTCCTATTTAGTTCGCTTGTACTTGGATAACGCGAGCCAACGTATTTGCGCATCAAGTAACTTTAATCGCTTTTTATCAAAAGATGAGCCTCAATACACTCACCTTCAAGAAGTTGATTTAATTGTGGCTGGTAAAACCGATATTGGCTACAAAGTGTTAATTGAAGAATCTCACTTTGGTGTTGTTTTTTACAACATGGTATTTAAAAGTTTATTTGTAGGGCAAAAGCTTAAAGGCTTTATTCAAAAAGTACGTGAAGACGGAAAAATTGACGTCATCCTTGAAAAGCCAGGCATGGGTAAAGTAAGTGAGCTTGGTGATAAAATAATGGAAAAACTTAAAAACGAAGGCGGCATACTAGCCATTGGTGATAAATCTGATCCTGAGCTTATCAAAAAAGTATTTTCAACCAGTAAAGCTAACTACAAAAAAGCCATTGGTGGTTTATTTAAGCAAGGCTTGATTGATATAGAAGCAAAATCTATTCGCTTAAAATAGGCGTACACTTTTTATAAGCGCTAACATTATGTTAGCGCTTTTAATTAAAAACGTTTTAAATAGTTTAATTAAATGATTGTTGATAGGTGATAAAACGTTTTGATGAATAAAACGTGAGTTAGCCATTATCACTAACGGCACTTATATTGCCCTACTCTTTGCCTTCACGTTGTAGTGAGTGAAATTTATGAAACAAAGCTAACACTGGATTTTCTCCCCCCAAAATAAGTAGGGAATTGCTAATAGGCATTAGCCCATAATACGCTTATACGGTAACGTACATTCAGTATATTGCTTTGAATAATCAAGTATTTCAGCTTTGGTTTCTAAGCTGAGCGGTGCTAACCTAAATACTTTATTTTCACATTCACTTTGTTTGCTATCGTGATTCGAAATACATTCCGAGGTAGTCACGTTTTGCCGCGTTAAGCGCTCTTCATTTTTATAGCATAAGTGGTGTGCATAGCCATGCATGGTTTGTTTAAACTCAAATAAATCTACGGGGTAATTCGCGACGAGATCAGTAATCGCCGCAACACCATCATATGCTTTACTCGAAAAAACATATTTATTAACTGAAAAAACCGCAACAACGATTAATATAGATCCAAAAATTAACTTCAAAATAAACCCCTTACTGCATTCTTAGTACTAATGTAGCATAAAAATGTATTCATAAAAGGGGTTTAGCACTAAATAATTGCTTTTTGTTAATTTAAATTAGCGAGCTGTTAACATCATTCAAAGTTTGCACTGGATTTGATGATTGTGTGATTGGTCTACCAATCACTAAGTAATCGCTACCGGCTTCAATAGCTTGCTTAGGTGTCATAATCCGCTTTTGGTCGCCTAAATCACTTCCCGCAGGGCGAATGCCTGGGGTAATTAACTTAAATTCGCTACCAAAGTGTTCTTTTAACACTTTAGCTTCTTGAGCTGAGCATACCACCCCATCAAGCCCTGCTTCTTTTGTTAATTGTGCTAAATGGATAACTTGTTCTTGCGCTGATTTTTCAACGCCCAATCGCTTTAACTCAGTTTCATCCATGCTGGTTAGCACTGTTACTGCAATTAATAAAGGTGCTTTATCGCCAAACTTTTCAAGTGCCAGCTTTGCTTTATTCATCATTTCAAAACCACCTGATGCATGAACGTTTACCATCCAAACGCCCATATTAGCCGCTGCGGTAACCGCTTTTGCCACTGTGTTAGGGATATCATGAAATTTTAAATCTAAAAATACGTCAAAGCCTAAATCAATTAACTGTTTAACGAATGCAGGCCCGAAATAAGTAAACATTTCTTTGCCTACTTTTAATCGACACGACTCTGGTGAGAGTTTTTTTACAAAATTAAGAGCCGCCTCTTGTGAATCGTAATCTAGGGCAATAAGAACTTTTTTTGTATCTTCTAAAGACATAACTATCCTAATGAATGGCAGTAAAGTTATAAATAGTTGGGGGTTATTAAAATCCGTCTAGGCCTCTACTTGGTACAATGGTTTCCCAATGTTTACAAGATGGGCAGTTCCAATAAATGGTGTGGCTTGTAAAACCACAATGTTGGCATTGAAAGTCTGGTTTTGTAGATATATATGACGTAACTAGCTTATCAATTTCATCAAGTACCTCTTTGGTATTTGGATTTTTATCAGCCATTAGCTGTAATAAAAAGCTAAAACCTCTAATTGTTGGCTGACGTTTTAAGCTGTCAGTTAAAAACTCAAATGCCTGTCTGGTATTTCCCTGCTCTAACAATGCTTGGCAATGTTTTATTTTTATTAGTACCCCACCTTTGTCGAGCAAGTCACATAATAAATCATGAAATTGATGCGTTAAATTTAAGTGCTTATAACTATGTGCAAGCTGGTCAATAAACAAAGGCGCAAACAATGTAAATTGGCAGACTAATTCACGCCAATAATAAATAGCTTTTACGTAGTCTTCGCTTGTGTAAGCCGATAACCCCAATTCGTATAAAGGGCGAACCGCTTTGTAATTTAAACTAATGGCTTTGCTCATTAATTGCGGCTTATTTTCGCTTAAGGCAGCTTCGCTGTAAAAATTAGCAATGGCTTTAAAATGCTGCTCTTTAACAAATAACTCACCGTGTGCTTCGAACATATTAATGCCCTTTTCCCACTCTCGAGTTTGCGAATAAAGAGCAATAATAGGGTCAAGCGCTTGTTCATGCCCAGCTTTAACAAGCCACACTAAATGTTCTTCTGCACCGTCTAATAAGCCGGCCATAATATAATCTTCGGCTAGTTCTAAACGGCTAGTGGCAGCTTGTTGCTCATTTAAACTTGGGTGTTTTAAAAGGAGTTCATGGATTTTTATTGCGCGGTCAAGCTCACCTCTTCGGCGAAACATGGTAGCAAGGGTTGAATAGTGGTCGACAGAATCAGCAGCAACCTCTAATAGATTGATTAGATGCTCTAAGCCCTGATCTTCTTCTCTGTCTAGTAAAAACTTTAAGCCTTTACTGTATTCAGAAGTAATTTGACGGTTGAGTTGATGAGCTTGGTTTTTTGCACTATTTTTGCCCATAATCCAGCCGTAACCGGCAGCAACAGGCAGTAGTAAAAACAAAAGCTCAATCATGATTAGGTGTCTTTATTAGCAATAAGCTTACTATTATTTTTTTCTGGCGCTAATTGTTTTTTTAAGCGGTAGTTTTGCCACTTTAATTTAGAAAACAATTTAAAGCTAATAAAACACCCTATTGTTACACCCAGTATAAAGCAGATACTTATTATTACAGCGAGTGGTAAGGTATTACTGGCAATAATGTAATTTATTTGTACCAATTGTGGATTTTGAGAACCCAATAAAAATGCGCAAAATAGGCATAGTACAACCAGAATAATTTTTAATACCTTAAACAAGTAACTACTCCAACTGGTTAACTAGGCAATACTCTCATTTACGCGATCGCGTAATTCTTTGCCTGGTTTAAAATGAGGTACATGCTTACCATCAAGCTCTACTGTATCGCCAGTCTTAGGATTACGACCTGTGCGAGGAGCGCGGTAATGCAAAGAGAAACTACCAAAACCTCTGATCTCAATACGATCTGAAGTAGATAATGAGCCGGCCATTTGTTCAAGAATTTCTTTTACTGCATTTTCAACATCTTTCACTGGAACGTGTGCGTGCTGTTCGGCAAGTGTTTCTATCAGTTCTGACTTAGTCATAGCGTTTCCTTAAAGAGAATAGTGGAAGGGCAAAACTGCCCTTCCAATTAAAAACTAATTAGTAATTAGTCTTTTTGTGCATTTGCGAAAGCAGCTGCCATTGCGTTTTCAAACACTGGCTCTTCTTTCTTAAGCTTCTCTAGTACTTCTTTCTCTTCTGCTTCGAAAAGAGCTTTAACAGATAAGCTTAAAGTGCGGTTCTTACGATCAACGCCAACGTATTTAGCTTCGATTTCGTCGCCTACAGAAACAACAGTCGTTGCATCTTCAACGCGCTCTTGAGCGATATCAGCTACACGGATGTAACCTTCAACGCCTTCGATAAGCTCTACAGTTGCGCCTTTCGCATCAACTTCAGTCACTTTACCTTTAACAATAGCACCTTTTTTGTTTGCATCAAGGTAGTTATTGAACGGGTCAGCTTCGATTTGCTTAACACCTAGAGAGATACGCTCACGCTCTGGGTCAACTTGCAATACGATAGCAGTGATTTCGTCGCCTTTCTTGAATTCACGTACAGCTTCTTCGCCTGGCGTGTTCCAAGAAATGTCTGAAAGGTGTACAAGACCATCAATACCACCGTCAAGACCGATAAAGATACCGAAGTCAGTGATTGATTTGATCTTACCAGTAACTTGGTCGCCTTTGTTTTGTAGACGAGCAAATTCCTGCCAAGGATTAGCAATACATTGCTTAAGACCAAGCGAAATACGACGACGCTCTTCGTCGATTTCAAGAACCATAACTTCAACAGTGTCACCTAGTGAAACAACTTTTGAAGGGTGGATGTTCTTGTTAGTCCAATCCATTTCAGAAACGTGAACTAGACCTTCAACGCCTTCTTCGATTTCTACGAAGCAACCGTAATCAGTAAGGTTAGTTACACGACCAGAAAGCTTAGAACCTTCTGGGTAGCGACCAGCGATAGCTGCCCATGGATCTTCGCCAAGCTGTTTAAGGCCTAGAGATACACGAGTTTTATCTTTGTCGAATTTAAGAACTTTAACTGCGATTTCGTCGCCAACATTAACGATTTCTGAAGGGTGCTTAACACGCTTCCACGCCATATCAGTGATGTGTAGTAGACCATCAACACCACCAAGGTCAACGAATGCACCGTAGTCAGTAAGGTTCTTAACGATACCTTTAACTTCTTGACCTTCAACAAGGTTAGCAAGAAGCTCTTCACGCTCTTGTGAGTTTTCAGATTCGATAACTGCACGACGTGAAACAACAACGTTGTTACGTTTTTGGTCAAGCTTGATTACTTTAAATTCAAGCTCTTTGCCTTCAAGGTGAGTTGTGTCACGTACTGGACGAACATCAACAAGTGAACCAGGTAGGAAAGCACGGATTGAATCAACTTCAACTGTGAAACCGCCTTTAACTTTACCGTTGATAACACCAGTAACAGTCTCTTGCTCTTCACATGCTTTCTCAAGACGGATCCACGCTTCGTGACGCTTCGCTTTCTCACGAGAAAGGATAGTTTCACCGAAACCGTCTTCGATTGCATCTAGTGCAACATCTACTTCGTCGCCTACAGCAACTTCTAGTTCACCAGCAGCATTTTTGAACTGCTCTGCAGGGATAGCACTTTCTGATTTAAGACCAGCATCTACAAGTACAATGTTATTCTCGATTGAGATTACTGTACCTTTAACAATAGAGCCTTGCTCTGCTTCAAAACCCTTTAAGCTTTCTTCAAATAACTGCGCAAAATTTTCTGACATACGAATATACGTCTCATATATTAATACCAATAAGCAACCATGCTGCATGGGGTTGTTAAAATAGCACTGGCGTCCTGCTGGTGCATAAAATGTGTTTAGCTTCGCTTGGGAAGCTTACCTTCTGAAATAGCAATATCTACTAAAGTTATAACTTTATCAAACACTTGCTGAGCATTAAGCTCGCTTGTGTCTATTTCAATTGCATCATCAGCAGGAACAAGCGGTGCAACCGCACGATTCATATCGCGCTCATCACGAGCTTGAATGTCCTGTAATAGACCACTTAGTGTAACATCAAGACCACGCTCATTCAACTCAACATAACGTCTGCGCGCGCGTTCTTGTGCACTGGCGGTTAAATATATTTTTAATGGAGCGTCTTGAAAAACCACGGTGCCCATATCTCGGCCATCAGCAATTAAGCCCCGCTCGGTTTTAAACGCTCGCTGGCGTCGAAGTAACGCTTCACGTACACGGGGTAATGCAGCCACTTTTGAAGCAGCAGCCCCAACCTCTTCATTACGAATTGTCGAGGTTACATCTTCGCCTTCTAAAATAACTTTTCCAGCATTAGTTTGGCTATCAACCAAAAACTGCACATCTAAGTTTGCAGCAAGCGGGACAAGCGCTTCTTCGTTGTCTAATGCTATTTGGTGATGAAGTGCGGCAAGGGATAATACACGGTAAATTGCGCCGCTATCCAATACATCCCACCCCAATTTGTCGGCTAACAAGCGACAAACAGTTCCTTTACCTGAACCACTTGGGCCATCAACGGTGATTACGGGCATTAATAACGCCTGCATTTAGAACCTCCTGCAATGCACACCTAAATAAAACCGCGATATTATACGTCACTTCTACAAATAGATCCGCTTTAGTGTGTAACTTTTTATAATTATTTATAAAAGCTCTACTCACTCACTGATGCTAAAACCTTGAAAAAGGTTGGAAAAGTTTTGTATGTGCACTTAGGGTCGTTGATAGTAATAGGCTTTCCGCCTACGGCTACCATCGCAAAACACATTGCAATACGGTGATCATCATACGTATCAATAGCAACATCATTAAACGAATTTGGCGGCGTAATTTCGATAAAGTCATCGCCTTCTATAACCTCTGCTCCCACTTTACGAAGTTCAGTAGCCATTGCATATAAACGATCAGTTTCTTTTACACGCCAATTATATATATTGCGAATAGCGGTAGGCCCCTTGGCAAATAACGCAACAGTGGCAAGTGTCATTGCAGCATCGGGTATCGCATTAGCGTCAATATCTACGCCTTTTAATTCACCTTTACGCACAACTAGGCGTTCGTCATACCAATCAATCTGGGCGCCAACTTGTTCCATCACTTTTGCAAAACCAATATCACCCTGTACTGATTTAGCGCCAACCCCTTTAATTTCAATTTCGCCACCGGCAATAGCCGCTGCCGCAACAAAGTAAGACGCTGATGATGCGTCACCTTCAACCATAATACGCTCGAGTGATTGGTATTGTTGGCCGCCTTTCACTTTAAATGTTGTGTAATTGCTGTGCTGAACGGTCACCCCAAAACGTGCCATTACATCTAATGTAATATCAATGTATGGCTTAGAGACCAAAGTACCCTTAATAGAAATTTGCGTATCACCACTAAATAAAGGGGCAGCCATTAGCAATGCAGTTAAAAATTGGCTAGAAATACTGCCATCAATTTCAACAGTACCGCCTTTAATTTGCCCACCAATTATTTTTAGTGGTGGGTAGTCTTTATGCTTTGTGTAGGTAATATCGCCGCCAAGTGCTTGTAGCGCATCAACTAGGTGGCCTATTGGGCGCTCTTCCATGCGCGGCTCACCTATTAGCTCATATTCGCCAGATACAGCAGCAAGTACCGCGGTTAAAGGACGATACGCAGTACCTGCATTTCCTAAAAATAAAGGTTCACTTGGTGTTTTAAATATACCGCCAACCCCTTCAACAGTTGCCACAGTGCGGTCATCATTAAGCGTTACGTTAACACCTAGTAGATTTAATGCACCCAACATATGGCGAATATCATCACTATCTAGCAGGTTTTCTACAACGGTAGTCCCTTGAGCCAGCGCTGCTAACAATAAAATACGGTTTGATAGGCTTTTAGACCCTGGTAAGGTAACGCTGCCATTTACACGAGAAATAGGCTCTAAACGAAGTTGTTCCATTAGCTGTGCTCCTTTGCAAATGCCGCCATAAAGTCAACTAAGGCTTGAACACCTTCAAGTGGCATTGCGTTATAAATACTTGCACGCATACCCCCTACTATTCTGTGTCCTTCAAGTGCAAGTAAGCCAGCCTCTTTAGATTGCATTACAAACTTTTCGTTTAAGCTTTCATCATTTAGCCAAAAGGGTATATTCATGCGAGATCGGCAGTGCGCGGCTACTTTATTGGTATAAAAAGGCGATTCATCAATAAAATCATAAAGCAGCTTAGCTTTAGCAATATTGTGTGCTTCCATTGCCTTAACGCCACCGTTTTGCTCTAACCATTCAAATACTTCGGCTGCTAAATACCATGCAAAGGTAGGCGGTGTATTAAACATGCTGCCTTGTTTTGCTTCAAGTGCGTAATCTAAAATACCTGGTTTAGCCAAACCTTCACGCTCAAGTAATGTTTTGCGCACAATAACGATAGCTATACCTGATGGACCTATATTTTTTTGTGCACCGGCATAAATTAAATCAAACTTGTTTACGTCAATTTCACGCGACAAAATTGTTGACGACATATCAGCAATAATTGGCGCCGTTGGGTGACTAGGCACATCAAAAATTTCTAATCCGTCTACCGTTTCATTTGGGCAGTAGTGAATATAAGATGCATCTTCAGGTAAGTCCCACTGTGCCACTTCTTTTATAGAAAACAGCCCGTTAGCGTCATTTCTGACATTGATTGAGTGAGTTTGAGTAAATTTATTAGCTTCGTCAGTCGCACTTTTAGACCACACGCCGTTCTCGCAATAAACCGCCGCTTTACCATGCTGATGCAAATTTAATGGCACAGCGCTAAATTGACCGCGGCCCCCACCATGCATAAACAACACTTCAAAATCATCGCTAATATTCATTAAACGACGAAGGCTGGCTTCGCATTTTGCAGTAAGCGCTAAAAAATCTTTACTGCGATGGCTTATTTCCATCACAGATACGCCTAAATCTTGCCAGTCTAAAAATTCTTTTTGTGCTTTTTGCATAACAGCTTGCGGAAGCATAGCTGGCCCCGCACAAAAATTATATTTACTCATTACCTTTGCCTCATTCCAGTAATTTAAACCTCTTTGATAAACAAAAAAGGATTATTAATTTTTTTCAACATGATTAAAAAAAGCGGCCTTAGCCGCTTTTTCAATTTCAGTTATTCAGAAGGTGGATTATCATCCGTTGCTTCTTCATTTACTGTATCAACCGTTTCAACGTCTTCAATATCAACTAAGTCACTGTCTGTAACTTCAATCTCTTCGATACGTTGTAAACCAACTACTTGCTCTTCGTCAATAGTTCTGATCAAAATAACGCCTTGGGTGTTACGTCCAACCGTCGATACTTCGTTAACGCGGGTACGTACTAGCGTACCACGATTAGAAATAATCATTATTTCATCGTTGTCGTCAACTTGTACAGCGCCAACTACTGCGCCATTACGCTCACTCACCTTAATAGATACAACACCTTGTGTTGCACGGCTCTTCGATGGGTAATCTTCAAGTTGAGTACGTTTACCGTAACCATTTTCAGTCACAGTTAAAATAGCACCATCAGACTTAGGCACAATTAATGACACTACGCGTTGGTCGTCGGCCATCTTAATACCACGAACACCGGTAGCAGTACGACCCATAGGGCGAACACCTTTGAAACGAACCTCAGGGTTGCCTTCTTCATCAAGTACCGGATTGCCGTTTTCATCAACAACAGTAGACTCTTCGGCTTCTTTAAAGCGTACCACTTTACCAGCATCAGTAAACAACATAATTTCATTGCTACCATCGGTAATATCAACCCCAATTAGGCTATCGCCTTCGTTAAGGTTTACAGCAATAATACCGCTTGCGCGTTGGCGGCTGTATGCCGTTAGTGGTGTTTTCTTCACGGTACCAAATGCAGTTGCCATAAAGATGTACTTATCTTCTTCGTACTCGCGTACAGGTAGAATAGCAGTAATACGCTCATCATCTTCAAGTGGCAGTAAGTTAACAATTGGCTTACCGCGTGCGGCGCGACTTGCCAGTGGTAACTGGTATACTTTAAGCCAGTACAAACGACCCGCAGTAGAGAAACATAAAATGGTATCGTGGGTATTCGCAACTAAAAGACGTTCAATGAAATCTTCATCTTTCATCTTCGTTGCTGACTTACCTTTACCACCACGGCGCTGCGCCTCATAATCAGACAATGCCTGATACTTAACGTAACCTTCGTGCGACAAGGTCACAACAACATCTTCTTCGTTGATTAAATCTTCAAGGCTAATGTCGTGCGCGGCAGCGTTAATTTCTGTACGGCGCTCATCACCATACTGCTCTTTAATTTCAACTAACTCATCACGAATAACTTCCATTAGACGCTCAGGGCTGCTTAAAATGTGGAGTAACTCAGCAATTAAATCTAACAGCGATTGGTACTCTGCTAAGATTTTTTCATGCTCAAGGCCGGTTAGTTTGTGTAAACGTAAATCAAGAATCGCTTGCGCTTGTTGCTCAGAAATATAGTACTGACCATCTCGAATACCAAGCTCACTTGCTAGCCAATCTGGACGTGCTACGTTGTCTTCCCCTGCTTTTTCAAGCATAGCTTTTACATTACCCAAATCCCATGGACGTGCCGTCAAGGCCAATTTAGCCTCAGCTGGGGTTGGTGATTTACGAATAAGCTCAATAATAGGGTCAATGTTGGCAAGCGCAATTGCTAAACCTTCAAGGGTATGAGCACGGTCACGGGCTTTACGTAAATCAAATACGGTACGGCGTGTAACCACTTCACGGCGGTGAATAACAAACTCTTCAAGCATTTCTTTTAGGTTGAAACACTTAGGTTGGTTATTAATTAATGCAACCATATTCATACCAAACACAGTTTGTAACTGAGTTTGTGCATATAGGTTGTTTAGAATAACTTCACCAACATCGCCACGCTTAATCTCAATAACGATACGCATACCGTCTTTATCTGATTCATCACGTAGTGCGCTAATGCCTTCAATTTTTTTATCTTTAACAAGCTCAGCAATCTTTTCAATTAAGCGGGCTTTATTAACCTGATAAGGGATTTCGTGCACGATAATAGTTTCGCGGCCTGTTTTTTCATCGGTTTCGATGTCGGCACGTGCTCGCATGTACACTTTACCACGGCCTGTTAAGTAGGCATCTTCAATGCCTTTTTTACCATTAATAATGGCAGCCGTTGGGAAGTCAGGACCTGGAATGTAATCCATTAATTCATGAATCGTTAAATCAGGATTTTGAATAAGCGCTAAACAGCCATTCACCACTTCAGTTAGGTTATGTGGAGGAATATTTGTAGCCATACCTACCGCAATACCCGATGAACCGTTTACCAGTAAGTTAGGCACTTTGGTCGGTAAAACGTCAGGAATTTGTTCGGTACCGTCGTAGTTTGGAACGAAATCAACCGTTTCTTTTTCAAGATCGGCTAATAACTCATGCGACATTTTTGCCATACGTACTTCTGTATAACGCATTGCCGCTGCTGAATCACCATCAACCGAACCGAAGTTACCTTGGCCATCTACAAGCATATAACGTAGTGAGAATGGCTGTGCCATACGCACGATGGTGTCATAAACTGCACTGTCGCCGTGTGGGTGGTATTTACCAATTACATCACCGACCACACGGGCCGATTTTTTGTAAGGCTTATTCCAGTCATTACTAAGCTCGTTCATTGCAAACAAAACGCGGCGGTGAACAGGTTTTAAACCATCACGTACGTCTGGTAATGCACGTCCTACGATTACACTCATTGCATAATCTAGGTAGGAGTTTTTTAACTCGTCTTCAATATTGACTGGCAGAATTTCATTGGCGAGATCAGTCATTTGATATCACATTCCTTCAGTATCAGCTCTTTGCAACCCGGTATTGGGTGCCAAGAGTATTTGTTATTATTTCTAAGCGACCATGCTATCACAATTAATTTTAATTTACAGGCGCAAAACTTTGCGATTTATCAATTTAGGCCTATATAATGGCCTCAGATTGACGAGGAAGTATTTTATGACCGAACATCAAAATGTAGATAACGCAGAAATAGCAAAATTTGAAGCCATTGCTGAGCGATGGTGGGACCAAGACGGAGAGTTTAAACCTCTTCACGAAATTAACCCATTACGATTAGACTTTGTAGCTAACAAAAGCCAAGGTTTATTTGAAAAAGAAACACTCGATGTAGGTTGTGGTGGCGGTATACTTAGTGAAAGCATGGCGCGCATGGGGGCAAACGTAACCGGTATAGACATGGGCCAAGAGCCACTCACCGTAGCCAAACTACACAGCCTAGAAACGGGTGTAAATGTTGACTATATAAAAGTACCTGCAGAGGAGTTTGCAAACCAGTACCCTGCTCGCTTTGATGTAATAACTTGCATGGAAATGCTTGAGCACGTCCCTGATCCTGCCTCTATAATTCGTGCAGTAGCAAAGCTTGCCAAGCCCGGCGCTGATGTATTTTTCTCAACTCTTAATAAAACGCCTAAAGCATACTTGTTTGCTATTGTAGGTGCTGAAAAGCTATTGAAAATGGTGCCCGAAGGCACACACGACCACAACAAATTTATCAAACCTGCACAACTAATTGCATGGGCTGAGCAAGCAGGCTTAAAAGTACGCGCCAGTGCAGGTCTTAGCTATAACCCGCTTTCTAAGCAATATTCATTAAATACAGATGTAAGTGTTAATTATATACTTCACTTTGAGAAGTTAGCGTAATGGCTAGCTCTTCTACTCCAGTAACTCCTTTTGAGTACGATGCTTTTTTATTTGATTTAGATGGCACTTTACTTGATACAGCTGATGATTTAGGTGCAGCATTGAATGCTGTGCTTAAAAGTGAAGGTGTTGCACAAGTTACACCTGAGGCGTACCGAAAAGCTGCTTCTAATGGTGCAGGTGCATTACTTGAGCTCGGCTTTAAAGAACAATGGGCCACGCAACCTCAAGCACAGCGGATAAAACAGCTAGTGAGTTACTATAGCCAAAACCTAGCTAATCACACACGTTGCTTTGAAGGTATAGAATCATTACTCATAGCCCTTGAGAACCAAGCTATAAAATGGGGGATAATGACCAATAAACCTGGGTTTTTAACCGACCCTTTAGTGGCAGCTATCCCCGCATTAAAAAATGCACATGTGGTGATCAGTGGCGATACACTTACCGAAGCAAAACCGTCTCCTTTACCCTTATTACACTGTACAAAACTGATGAACGTTGATCCTAAGCGTTGTTTATATGTAGGTGATGCACAACGTGATATACAAGCGGGTAAAGCTGCAGGTATGCATACCGCTACAGCGCTTTGGGGCTATATACCAAGTATTGAGGAGGCGTTGCGCTGGGAAGCCGACTTTAATTGGCGCAGCCCTATTGATGCTTTTAACCATATATAGTGCCATTAGCTCTATTAAACACTATATATTGTGATTGTGTTAGTTTTTATGCAAAGCTTGATGATAAAAAAAGCAGTCAAAATTTATTTTCAAAATGCGCAAATTTAGCTGATCATTAGTTGATTTTTACCTATTTCAACTTAAATGATTGTTCAAAGGTGAGTGACTACTAACACAATTGCTTTATCCCAAAGTTATCCACAAATAGGGGCAATTATGTCCCTTGCAAATCAACTCAGACCACACTATCTTGTGATCTCTAAATTGAACAACACCAGATATTGTGGCCAAATGTTATTCAATTAAATTCGCCCATACGGTGAAACTTATAATAAATGAATACGTACCTTGCTTTAGCGAGGTATAAAACATTGGTCAAAATACTCAATTCCCAAGGAATACAGGCAAAGCTATGAACCAACAGTTATCTGTAAGCAAGCGTGACGGGCGTAAAGAGCCGCTAGATCTTGATAAGATCCATCGCGTTATTGAATGGGCCGCCGAAGGTTTAAACAACGTATCGGTTTCACAGGTTGAATTAAAGTCGCACATTCAATTTTACGACGGTATTCGTACAAAAGACATTCACGAAACCATCATTAAAGCAGCAGCCGATCAAATTTCAAAAGAGTCGCCTGACTACCAGTACTTAGCTGCCCGCTTAGCTGTATTCCACTTACGTAAAAAAGCGTATGGCCAGTTTGAGCCTCCACGTTTATTTGACCATGTTACAAAAATGGTTGAAGACAAACGCTACGATGCTCACTTACTTGTTGATTACACAGAGCAAGAGCTTGACGAGCTAGATGCGTATCTTGATCATTCGCGCGATCTTAACTTTAGCTACGCAGCCGTAAAGCAACTTGAAGGTAAATACCTGGTACAAAACCGCGTAACAGGTGAAATTTACGAAAGTGCTCAGTTTTTATATATTTTAGTGGCTGCGAGTTTATTTTCTGACTACCCGCGCGAAACACGTATTGATTACATCAAGCGTTTTTACGATGCTGTAT
Organism: Pseudoalteromonas sp. P1-7a; assembly: GCF_001401855.1. NCBI lineage: Bacteria > Pseudomonadati > Pseudomonadota > Gammaproteobacteria > Alteromonadales > Pseudoalteromonadaceae > Pseudoalteromonas > Pseudoalteromonas sp. P1-7a. Next base: position 76,790 of record NZ_LKDU01000017.1, read on the forward strand.
CAACGTTTAAAATCTCTTTACCTACACCCATTATGTCGGGTGTACGTACCCCTACTCGCCAATTTAGCTCATGTGTACTTATTGAATGTGGCGATAGCCTTGATTCAATCAATGCTACATCATCTGCGATTGTTAAATACGTATCACAACGTGCGGGTATTGGTATTAACGCCGGCCGTATTCGTGCGTTAGGTAGCCATATTCGTAACGGTGAAGCGTACCACACTGGTTGTATTCCTTTTTATAAGCACTTTCAAACAGCTGTTAAAAGCTGCTCGCAAGGTGGCGTTCGTGGCGGTGCAGCAACCTTATTCTATCCGCTTTGGCATTTAGAAGTAGAAAACCTGCTTGTACTTAAAAATAACCGTGGTGTTGATGATAACCGTGTTCGTCACTTAGATTACGGCGTACAGTTTAATAAACTAATGTATTCTCGTTTGATTAAAGACGATTATATCACGTTATTTAGCCCATCAGACGTACCAGGTCTTTACGATGCATTCTTTGAAGACCAAGATGAATTTGACGCACTATATATAAAATACGAGCAAGACGAGTCTATTCGTAAAAAGCGTATCAAAGCGATTGAGCTATTCTCAATGTTTGCGCAAGAGCGAGCTAGTACAGGTCGTATTTATTTACAAAACGTGGATCACTGTAACACTCACAGCCCGTTTATTTCTAAAGTTGCGCCAATTCGCCAATCTAACTTATGTTTAGAAATTGCATTGCCAACTAAGCCGTTAAATAACGTAAACGACGAAGAAGGCGAAATTGCCCTTTGTACGCTATCTGCATTTAACTTAGGTGCTATTGAATCGCTTGATGAACTGGAAGAGCTTGCGGAACTGGCAGTACGTGCACTTGATAATCTACTTGATTTCCAAGACTACCCAGTACCGGCTGCACGTAATGCCACAATGGGCCGCCGCACATTAGGAATAGGTGTAATTAACTACGCTTACTACTTAGCTAAAAATGGTAAACGCTACTCAGATGGCAGTGCTAATGCACTGACTCATAAAACGTTTGAAGCAATTCAATATTACTTAATGAAAGCATCAAACGAGCTTGCTAAAGAGCGTGGCGCGTGTCCTAAGTTTAACGAAACAACGTACTCTCAAGGTATTATGCCAACGGATACATACAAACGTGACTTAGATAAAATTTGTGATGAGCCACTGCACTTAGATTGGGACTCATTACGTGCCAGCATTAAAGAGCACGGCATGCGTAACTCAACACTTAGCGCATTAATGCCTTCAGAAACATCGTCGCAAATCTCTAACGCGACTAACGGTATTGAGCCACCACGTGGTCACATTAGCGTTAAAGCAAGTAAAGACGGTATTTTAAAACAAGTAGTGCCAGAGTACGAACGCTTAAAAGATAACTACGAGCTGCTGTGGGATATTCCATCAAACGATGGTTACTTACAGTTAGTGGGCATAATGCAAAAGTTTATTGACCAAACTATTTCGGCCAATACAAATTATGATCCAAGTAAGTACGAAGGCGGTAAAGTACCTATGAAAGTCTTATTAAAAGACTTACTGGGTGCCTACAAATTGGGTGTTAAAACACTTTATTACCATAACACCCGCGATGGTGCATCAGATGCACAAGACGATACGCCAGAAGTCGAAGATGACGATTGTGCAGGCGGCGCGTGTAAAATTTAATAGATAAACTTAAAGCGGGCTCTTTGCCCGCTTTGTCCTGATAGTTTTAGTGATAGTTTTTGAGTGATAGACATGTCTTATACTACTTTTAGTCGTAACCATAATGATCAAATGCAAGAGCCAATGTTTTTTGGCCAAACCGTTAACGTTTCGCGTTACGATCAACAAAAATACCCTATTTTTGAAAAATTGATTGAAAAGCAACTTTCGTTTTTTTGGCGTCCAGAAGAAGTAGACGTAAGTAAAGACCGTTTAGATTTTCAAGCGTTACCTGAGCACGAAAAGCACATATTTTTAAGTAACTTAAAATACCAAACGCTGCTTGATAGTGTACAAGGCCGCTCACCAAATGTTGCCCTACTTCCTATTGTGTCTATTCCTGAACTAGAAACATGGATAGAAACCTGGGCATTTAGTGAAACTATTCACAGCCGCTCTTATACCCACATTATTCGTAACGTAACACAGTCACCAGAACTAATTTTTGATGACATTGTAAGTAACGAAAAAATCAGCGAACGTGCTGATGCGGTAACCACCTACTACGACGATTTAATTAATGGCGTGTCGCTTTATAATCTGTATGGGGAAGGCAAGCACGACATTAACGGTCAAACCGTTGTGATTAGCTTATTTGATCTTAAAAAGAAACTTTACCTTGCGATGATGTCGGTAAATATTCTTGAAGCTATTCGTTTTTATGTTAGTTTTGCCTGCTCATTTGCCTTTGCAGAACGTGAATTAATGGAAGGTAACGCTAAAATCATCAAGCTAATCGCTCGTGATGAAGCGCTACACCTTTCGGGTACACAGCATATTTTGAACATTATGCAAGATGGTAAAGACGACCCTGAAATGGCGATTGTCGCTGCGCAGTGCCGTGAAGAAGCCATTAAAATGTTTGTAGAAGCAGCAGAGCAAGAAAAAGAATGGGCAGAATACTTGTTCAAAGATGGCTCAATGATTGGCTTAAATAAACACATCTTGTGTCAATATGTTGAATACATCACTAATGCACGTATGACAGCAATTGGCTTGCCTGCGCAGTTTGAAAACAACAGCAACCCTATTCCATGGATCAACTCTTGGCTTGTGTCTGACAACGTGCAAGTTGCGCCGCAAGAAGCTGAAATTAGCTCATACCTTGTAGGTCAAATCGACTCTCAAGTAGATGCCTCAGAATTTGGTGACTTTGATTTATAATGAGTGACAAACCCACTGCAAGTATAACGCTTGCAGATAACAGCCAGTGTATTGAATTTAGCACTGGCTGCCCTTCTGTTTTACATTGCTTAGAAAACCAAAAAATAGACGTAGCCTATCAGTGCCGCGAAGGCTATTGCGGCGCGTGCAGAGCCACGTTAGTCTCTGGCCAAGTGCAATATAACGAAGAACCTTTAGCGTTTGTACGTGAGGGAGAAATACTGCTGTGCTGCTGTAAACCCAATGGCAATATAAGCATAAACTTAAAATAAAGTTATACCAATGCGCATAATTAAGTATTATTGCAAATGAGTATTACTGCGTCTTATGAATCTGCTTTGGTTCGAACCGATAGTGCCCTGTGATTTTATAATCAAAGAGCATATCGGTTTTTTCAGGACCACGCCCAATATTATGTACAATTAAAGGATTGCCGGTTTGTATAGAGTACTCATTAACGACCATGCCAATATGAGGAAGATTCCCGGGTAACATCCAAGTTATTATATCACCCGCTTTGTAGTCATTAGGAGCACCAGATATTGCTAAATTTAAACCGTGTCTTTTAAAGTAAATTTGTAAATTAGGCACTCTTCGGTGGTCGATATTTTTATCCGGTTTAGTCAGCCCCCAGATTCGTTTAGAGGGGTAAAGCGCAAAGTTATTTTTTATATCTTCATGTACTAATTTTTGTAAATCTACACCTAACTTTCTGTAGCTTCTGATAATAACATCAGTACATACCCCAATGTTACTTGGCACATCTCCCCCTGGGTATGTAATTGAATAATATGCACCATTATAAATAACCGAGTGAGTTGTTCTTTCAATTAAAGCAGCGCTTATATCTTCGGTAAAAGTGTTTGCACCACAGGTTGAGGATATAACCGACAATAAATATAGATAATAGCGAATCATATAAAATCCTTTTAAAGCTGTTTAGCTACAGGGTATTTGCAACATGCCTTGGGATGTTAATTCCCTCGCCCGCATGGGTAAAATGTGCATCGAGTTCATAAGCCATCAACTCAAGTGGTGCATTGTGATAACCAAGCTGCTGAATCTCACTCAAGTAACGCTGCATAAATGCTATTGAGCCAAGCTCACCCCACTGTGCTACGTGAACTAATTCATGAAAATGTACACGAAGATTATCTTGCATGTGCGGCAGAACATAATAGGTGTTTTTATAGGTTATGCCTGCAGCGTCCATGTCAATAAAATCGCTCACTCCCATAGAATGTAATTCATCAAAGTCTGGCTTTGGGATTTTATCAACCACAACATAAAAAGAGTTACTCAAAAAATCTAAAGGGTAAAAGTCACTAAATTCATTCTTAAATTAACTGCAGCATACCCTTTGTGATGTGTAATAAGTGTTAGTTTTATCAATCCATTGTTCTATTTTTTTCAGCACATCCTTACTCCAACATTCACTGATGACTACAAGTTTAAGTTTTAATCTTCTTCAATAAGTGACTCAAGCAGCTCGTGTATTTCTGCTTTGAGTTCTTTATCTTCAATTTTATTAGCACTTACCTTGGCACTTTTAAGGCTATTAATCGCCTCATCTTTTTTACCTAGCTCTATTTGTAAAGTGGCCATTGAATAAGCTATCGATGCCATATGATCTTTATTATTTATTGCAATCGACTTTTCTAGCGCTTTCTCGTATGTAGTGAGAGCGTCTTCAAGCTCTTCGGTAAAGTCAGCTAAGGTTTCCCACTGTACAGGGTGATCTTTTGAGGTATTCTCGTTTTCTTCACAAATCGTTTTAAGCCTAGAAAATAATAATTCAAATCTTTTGCGGTCGTTTCTATTTGCAGCCTCCATCAACTGTTCTGCTAAATCATGTACTGCTTTATATACTTTGGTGTTCATCATCAAGAACTATCCTCAACTAACCGCTAAACTAACTATTTAATTTAGCAAAAATACTATTTATAGGCGTCCTGATCTTATAAGAACGGCTAATTATCTAGGTGTAATGATACATTAATAATAGATAACCGGTTGTAATTAAAAGTGTGGTTTTAAAATTATATATAAAAAGTAGCCCACGTTAGTTACAGTGATACACTGAGAAACTTATAAATTCCTAATATACTGGCTAAAAATGAAAGAGTGCAACCAATGTGGCAAATGTTGTATTAAATACGGGGGTGGTGATTTAAGCGCAACTGTACAAGAAATTGAAATGTGGGCACTGTTTAACCCAGAGATTTATCAATATGTTAAAGATGATGAAATTTGGTTCGATCCACATACGCAATTAAGGCTTATCGTTTGCCCCTTTTTAGAAATAGCGCCTAAAAAAGCGCCCTCCCATAAAACAATGTATACCTGTAGCATTTACCTGGATAGACCAGAAGATTGCCGCCAATACCCCAGCTTGGTTTCTGAGATGATACGTGATGAATGCGAAATGATAGAGCCTAAGGATATAAATAACCAGCCTAAAGCGCAGCGTAAACTCAATATAATTATGCTCGATAGCCGCTCTTAAAACAGCTTATCTTATTCGCGTGTTTATTCATCGAAAAAAATTAAGCTATAGTATAACATTGTTGATATGTCAAATACGCAGTGTTATATTATATCACAACATAGTAACCGCGAACCTTTAAGATAATGACAAAGTTAACATTAATTTCTTCTGCAGTTTTTTCTGTTTTATGTTCTCATTCAGCACTTGCTGCTACCGTTACCGGTAAAATAACAGATGATAAAAACCGACCTATTGAAAATGCAGCTGTGCACGTACATGGTAAAGACCAAGGTGTAAAAACCAACGCACAGGGCGAATTTTCTATTGATGTAGACTCTCAAAGCCAATTACATGTAAGTAAAGACAACTTTATAGACTCGCGTATTGCCGTAAATGAAAACTCAAACAATGTGACGGTTTCACTTACCCCTACCTCGGTAGAAACCGTTGTTGTATATGCCTCTGCACTGCATAAAAACAGCCTAGAGATGATTTCTCCTGTTAGCGTTTTATCAGGTGATGAGCTTAAAAACAAATCAAAACCTACCCTTGGTGAAACGCTAAAAGGCTTACCAGGTGTAAATGCCAGTTACTTTGGCCCGGTATCGTCAAGCCCTATTATCCGTGGTTTAGATGGCCCTCGCGTTAAGATTACCCAAAACGGTTTAGATGCTAGCGATGCATCGCGTATTGGTCCAGACCATGCAACTTCAAGCGACAGCTTAGCGGCTGAACAAATTGAAGTATTGCGCGGACCAAGCACCCTACTTTATGGCTCAGGTGCAATTGGTGGTGTAGTAAATGTAGTTGATAACCGTATACCAACGAGCAATCTAGATGATTTATCCGGCGCTGCTGAATACAGCCATGACACGGTATCTAATTCAAATACGGTGGCTGCAAAACTAGAAACAGGCAATGATGGATTTAACTTTCATTTTGATGGTACCAAACGCAGTGGTGATGACTATGAAACACCGACCTTTAGTATTACAGATGAAGATGGTGACGTTGAAACAGCAAACACTGTAGAAAACACCTTTATAGATAGTGATACATTCAATGTGGGTACTAGTTATGTGGGCGATCATTTAACGGTTGGCTTTTCTTACGGTAGCATTGACACCGATTACGGTATCCCTGGGCATGAGCATCATGACCATGACCATGAAGGTGAAACCGAAGAAGAACACGACGATCACGCAGAGGAAGAAGAAGAGTCTGTTTATGCTCATCTTGAGCAAGATCGTTGGCAAGGCCTGATTAGTTATGCGCTGGATAATAACTGGGTTGAGAATATTAACCTTCGTGTTGGCTACACTGATTACTCACACAGTGAAATTGAAGACGGTGAAATTGGCACTACCTTTAAAAACGAAACAACCGAAGCGCGCTTAAACGTAGAGCATAAATTAGCTCAATGGCACGGTATGATTGGCTATCATTATAGCGAGTCTGATTACGACGCCATTGGTGAAGAGGCCTTTACTCCTGCAAGTGTTACCACTACTCATGCACTCTATCTACTAGAAGAGCGTGAATTTGGAGATGTAACTGTAGAGCTTGGTGCACGTATTGAAGACTATGAGATTACAAGCACAATTACAGAAACAGAGCACGACCACAGCCATGATGAAGAAGAGGAAGATCATGATGAAGGGGAAGAAGAAAGTATTGCATACAGCGAAAGCTTTACTAATGTAAGCGCCTCAGTCGGCGCCATTTGGCAATACACACCTGGGCAAAGTGTAGCGCTTAGCTTATCTCACTCTGAGCGTGCTCCTCTTTCTGCTGAACTTTTATCTAATGGTTTACACATTGCTACAGGTACTTATGAAGTAGGCCTTGGCTATCATATTGAAGATAACGAGGTACACTTTGAGCCAGAAGACATTAAGCAAGAAAAATCGACTAACCTTGATTTAAGCTTTAGACGCTTTAGCGGTGATTTTGGCTACACAGTAAACTTTTTCTATAACGATATTAAAAACTTTTATTACCAACAAAATACAGGCTTAGTTTACGACGAAGAAGATGGGTTAGAATCAGCGATTGGTGCACACGATGATGCGGTTGCTGTTTATCAATTTGCCAGTAAAGATGCTGAGCTATATGGTATTGAGTTTGACGTGCACTACCAAATAGACCCAAGTACGATGATTAAAGTTTTTGGTGATTCAACTCGCGCTAAGCTTAAAGATGATGCGGGGAATTTACCACGCATTCCTGCTAATAAATTAGGCTCTGAATTACAATACAACGTAGGCGATTTACAACTAACGCTCACCGGTACGCACTACTTTGAGCAAAACGATATAAGCGCCTTCGAGACCAAAACAGATGGCTACACAATTGTTGATGCACAAGCTAATTATCAATTAAGTTTAGGCGCTATTGATACGCAGCTGTACTTAAATGTAGATAACATTACCGACGAACTTGGCTTTGTTCATAGCTCGTTTATAAAAGATAAAGCCCCACTACCAGGCAGAAACTTCCGCTTTGGTATTAGAGGTTACTTTTAATAAAGCTTTAGCATTTATTTAGTTAGTTTTAAAACCGCATTTTATATGCGGTTTTTTTATGCCACTTCATTTAATTAACTAGGTTATTTAATTGATGTTTATAAAGCAGTAAGCGTGAGACGTGGATTTAATACCATCGCAGTACTAAATAAATTTAAGTATTAAATGGTGCGCTATTGAGGTTAAAAAGTTCACATATAAAGTAACCCAACAGCGTATTGTTGCCTAGCTAGCAACACGGTTATCTGCCCTCACCATAGCCTACTTCTTCAAACTGTTTGGACTACACTAGTAAAGGCCTGAGAATTGGTATTAAACTACGTATTACAAAAAAGCCGCGGTCTAAGACCACGGCTTTTTAAATACTGACTTAATTACTAAATTAAGAAAGGATTTCGTGTAGCTCAACGTCAAATATAAGCGTTGAGAAAGGTGCAATTGCAGCACCTGCGCCACGTTCACCATAAGCAAGCTCATGAGGAACGTAGATACGCCATTTAGTGCCTACAGGCATCATTTGTAATGCTTCTGTCCAACCTTTGATTACGCCACCCACTGGGAATTCAGCAGGCTGACCGCGCTCGTAAGAGCTATCAAAAACAGTTCCGTTAATTAGGGTACCGTGGTAGTCAACACGTACTGTAGACTCAGCTGTTGGCTTTTCGCCTTCACCTGTTGCTAGTACTTCGTATTGTAAACCAGACTCTGTAACAGTGATTTCAGGACGCTTAGCGTTTTCTTCTAAGAATGCGATACCTTCAGCAGAGAGTACTTTTGCTTCTTCTTCACGACGCGCTTGGATCTCTTCGTTAATTTTTTCAAATGCAGCTTGGATCTCAGGGATCTCAACTTGAAAAGCGCTACCAGCGTACGCATCTTTCATGCCTTCAAATACTGAATTTAGGTTTAAGCCTTCAAAAGGGTTAGACTTAAGTTGCTCACCCATTTGTAAGCCAATACCGTAACTTGCTTTTTCAGCATCTGTAGTAAAATTATCTGACATAATGTGTTTTTCACGTTTTGTTAGTTAAAAGACGCGTACATGCTAACATAAAATAAAACCGGTTTGGGGCTAGTTTTTACTGTGTTTCACCTTAATTTTGCCAACTATGTAGCTAAAAAGGGGTAAACTGAATAAAAACCCAACAAGCAGTGGCCATGCTATTAAACCGCCACTGCCAAACAACACTAGCGGCACTAATACTAAACCTACTAAAGCAATAAAAGCGGCGCCAATTATAGGCCAATGCGTATCGTATTTAGTAATAAGGTGCGCAGTTAAAACATTAAAGCCAATACCATATGCAAAGGCAGTGATAAGCGTTGCGTCTGGTTGCACATCTGCTGCCATTTTTATTAATAAATTAATCGCGCTTTGATAACAGTAACCAAATACAATCCACAGTAATACATGCTTTACTAAGCGTTGCGATGTAGTAAGGTTTGCTTCTTTTGACATTTATTAAACTCCACAAAGCAAAAAACCGCCCATAAGGCGGTTTTTTTAAATAATGGTGGAGAGATAGGGATTTGAACCCTAGATAGGCTACAAACCTATGCCGGTTTTCAAGACCGGTGCATTCGACCACTCTGCCATCTCT
>NZ_LKDU01000018.1:0-85857 GCF_001401855.1 Pseudoalteromonas sp. P1-7a
CAGCAAATTAAAGAGCTAGTTAGCTTTTGTAATTTAGAGTGGCAAGCACAATGTATAGATTTTCATTTAAACACCGCGCCAGTATCTACAGCCAGTAAAGTACAAGTACGCCAACCACTTAACAACAAAGCAATCGGCCGTTGGAAGGCATTTAAGCCCCATACTGATGCAGCAGTTGAATACCTTTTAAGCCAAGGTATAAGTGTTGAATAAGCGTTTTATTTTACCGATGGGAGGATTTAAATAGGCGACTTGTGTAAGTGTAGGTCGGATAAGCGAAGCGCCATCCGACGCAGTAAAATACCTTGCAAATTATTATCTCATTTTATGTTGTCGAGTGGCTAGAGTGTCGCAACAGCAAACATTGAAATTACTTTTAAAAAACATCTGAATTGGACTGCTAAGCCACTAGAGCAGTCATTCAAGTTATTTCTGATCATTACCTAAAAATGTGAGAAACATAAGGTCCTCAAGCCTTACCTCTATGGCTCTAAAGAAGGAATAACAATAACTTAAAGTTATATGAAAGATATGTATAATAATTTGAATAATAAAAATAAATGGAATTAAATTTAATGAAAGCCGTACATTACTTCTCTTTTTTTACATGTTTTTACTTTCTTTTTCAAACAAGTGCATTTGCAAAAACTGACGTAAATATACAGATCAAAAAATCAGTGGAAACATTATCGCTTATATACACTACTGGCAGTCCTGCACAAAAAATTGCCTTCGTTAATAGCCCAAATGACTCACGTACCAAAAGGTGGAAACCTGTTAATAATGAATTTGAGGTTGTTTATGAAAAACATCAAGAGTTTATTCAACGAATAGATGGTAAAGCCTTTAATCATGTGCAACTGAGCTTAACACCAACTTATAAGCATTTACCTAAATCTTACGCACCAATAGCACCATTTTCAGACGGAGGTGTTCTAATTCATACGGGCCGTTTATTTGCATGCATCGACCTATGCTCGGATGATGATAATGGTTGGAAAATAAAAATAGAAGTAGAAGGTAATACCCATTTTATTGCCAATGGAAAAGTAAACCATCAATCCAAAAATTGGCTTGAGTATGATAATGGACAATACGTTTATATAGGACAACAAAAGCCAATAGATGAGCCAACGTTTTTAGCCATGATAGATCAAGGGTTGCCTGAAAAAATGAAGATGGAACTTAGTCAATCACTACCAAAAACAATGAAGTTCTTTGAATTACATTTAGGAAAAAATAGTAGTAGTGTTAAACCGATGCTATTTGCCTCATATTCAAATAAAAGGGGGAAAGATATTCAAGGGGGTGTTCTGCCTAATCAAGTGTTTATCCATTGGGATATGGATAACTTGGACAAAAAATTAAAAAAAGAAAACTTTATTAATAGAACTTTATGGATGTTTGCACATGAAGCTTCACATTTTTATCAAGATAGCGCTTCATTAGTAAGCGATAAATCTGAAAGCTGGATACATGAAGGTAATGCAGAGTGGTTATCCGCTATAGCCTTGCGGGAATTTTATCCCGAAATTATTGAGCCATTCATTAGTAAAAAGTTAAACCAAGCAAAATCAGATTGTACCAATGCTTTAACGAAATATTCATTAGAAGATGCAGCTAGGAAGGGTAATTACCGATCGTATTATCAATGTGGAATCATTATTCACTCTCTAATAGATAAAAAAACTCGCGAATTATCAAAAGGGAAACAATCTATTTTTGATGTTTGGAATGATTTTAAAGAACAAGGAAAAAACAAAGGTAAAACGGGTGCAGTAGGTTTTTGGGCTGTGACTGAAAAATATATTTCTAGCGATATGCTACAAGGACTAAAAAACTTAACTACGGATAAGTTAGCAGACCCTGAAAATTACATTAACCAATTAGAATCGTTATAAATGAGCATTCGTTGATCACTTATTTGAGTCAATCAAATGGCAGCGTTTTGTCAATTGCGGACATTAGTAAAGCCTCGTTAAGAGGCAAATGATATGTTGGTTAAAATAAACGACACAGGAATAAAAGCCAACTGTAATTTGCCCTGCTTTAACGACTCGTTAACGAGACGATTTTAAAAATGCGATTTTTCTGACCGTCTCTGACATAACTGATTTCCATACACTGGCCTTCAGTGATGAAGTTGTCGGTATGATCATCTCCAGTAAAATATAAACTTTGAGTGTAATTGCTAAATTGGAATTTTGTATTTTCGATTACGAACGTTTCCGTACGGTAGTTTGTTGGTGAAATCTCAGAATTGTAATGTTTCACGCATCCAACTACCACCTGATACTTTTTCTCATCAATGATTTGGCGTAAATGTGAAACTTTAAAGTAGCCAAAGATACAATCTGATACCAAAACGCAAGATAAAAAACCAAAACCCAAAAGAAACTTGTTGCTACTTATTTTTAAAATCTCTGAAATATATTGAGTAACATCAGAAAACTTAAATAATATAAATAAAATCAGTACTATTGGGAAAATAGGCAAAAGCTGAACTAAAGCAAGACCTATCTGAGTTTCAAAATATACATCTGAGTTCAATTTAGTCCTGCTAATAATTTAATAGTGCACTCATCGCGTATATTTCTACCGACGCCACGCTCGTTTTTCTACATAATATATGTTTTAACAAATAACCTAAGGTATTACTATCTCTAAGCTTTCTAAAATTTTAGGTAGAGTTAAATGAACCATTATGCACGCAACGCTCATAGCGGCCCTTTGAAGCCATTCAAAAAAGATTAAACTTTAAAGCTCTGCCTTAAAATAAGCATGCTCGTCGATATAATCTATCACTAATTCAAAATACTTCAGACCTGAACCACCCAATGCGCCATCAATTTTTTTGTCCATCATTGAAGACATAAACTCATGAAAGTTATTATCCTCTCTTCTTGTAAACCAAACAGGTCCAATACTTTGTTCGGCTATAATAACGAAAGGTACCTTAATCATAGCTTCCTCGGTGCCATGTTCGGCTTTTTCGATAACGTCCCAATCTGGGTTTCTGGCTTTCCAATTATCAAAAACACTAGCTGCGATAAAAGAAGTACCAACCACATTCGATTTACTCTGTATTTGTTTTTTTGCGGTATTAGTTAAAGTTGATGTTGCACCAGTATCTAACAACATTTGATACTCTATTCCTTGAACTTTTATACTCATTCTAGGAAATGCTGTGGTGTATTTTTGATGAGAGTCTTTTTGAAAACCCAATTTTACTTTTTTGAATTTGTTTAAGTTAACCTCATCAAGAGAATCAAGGATGAACATTGATTCAGTTACATAATCAATTTTAATAATTTTTTCTGCGTGCCATCGACCACCTAAAAAGCCATCAAACTGTTGCTCTTGTGATAGTTCTGCCTCAGGGGCTATAAACAAATACCCAGCCATAAAGTTTTCAAGCCCACCAATAGGTATTTCTGCTTCTGCTTTAAACTTAGGCATTTCTGACAAGATATACTCTTCGCCATCCGCTACTTTTATGATTGTTGGCCAATTGTATTGCTGGTGAAGTTCTTTTGAAATGGCATTCCATCCACCGCCGGTATCTGTAAAAAATCTTAGCTTTTTGCCACTAGTAAGTTCCGGGATTAAAATTATACGATTATTATCAAATTGGGTAGGGAGCTGTTGCTCAGCTAAAAGCTGTAAAGGAGCCAAAACTAAGGTAATTGAAAAAAGTATTAACTTCATACTATTCATTGATCTTCCATGACTTTTTTATAATTTATGATACTAGCGTTTGACCATTGTAAGTGTAAAGGCTTGATTAATCTCGTTTCACTTTTAGCTACATATTAGGCATATAAACAAAGAAATACAATAAAGTTAATTTCTCACACCACAACGCTTATTTACTTTTGTGTCGGTTCAACCTCTAATAATGTCGATTCAGATAAACATTAATGAAGCTGGTTAAAAAACTCGCTAAATTTCTTATCAACAAAACGCCAAATATCTATTTTGATAAGGAATATAGTCATGAACATTATTACAAAAACAGTTATCGCACTGAGTTTAGCAAGCCACTTTAGTGCGCACGCCATTGACCTGCGGGTCGACAACATTCGTTTATACCAAAGTAGTTCGCAAAGCTTTTCTAAGCCGAGTTCGCTTTATATTGACGATGGTAAAATTGTAAGCATTACTAAAACGACCGACCCACTACAAAACGCTGACAATACTATTAATGCCAACAACCAGTATGCAATACCCGGTTTAATTGATTTACATGTTCATTTGGGCTCATCGGGCAGTAACTTTACTGAGTTTCAGTATTTGCCGGTTAAATCGCACTTTAATTCTAATTTATATTTAGGCGTAACAAATATTGTTGATTTGTTTTCGTTTGAGCAAACCCTAAACGAAGCCGCGCAATTAAAAGCAACACAAGTGACCCCTAACCTTTTTTATGCAGGTACTTTGTTTACCAACCCTGGCGGACATGGCACGCAGTTTGGCGGCCAAGCTTACGAAATTGCAAAAGATGAAGACATAGCAGCGCTATGGCAAAAACATATAAGTACTAATCCACATGTGACTAAAGCTGTTATAGAAACTTTTGGCGGTGTGGGTAAATCGTTAACTGATAGCCAGTTAAGCGAATTAGGTAAGCGCTCTAAAGCCGCTAATTTACCGTATTTTGTGCATGTTTCTACACTAGATGATGCTAAACGCGCTATTAAAGCGGGTGCAACGGCTTTAGCCCACGGTATTAATAGCGAAGCGATTGACGATGAGTTTATTACGCTTATGAAAAAGCATAACGTAACCTACATTCCTACCCTTGCGGTGTATCATAACCATAGCGATGAAAAGCATAATCATACTATTAGCTTACAAAAAGAGTTACTAAAAACCATTCCCGAAAAGCTTCAAGGGTGTTTGTTTGAAAACGTGCCTGCACCTTCAAAATGGAAAGAGCACGCGTGGGATGAACGTAAAACCGCTTATACAAATATACAAAAATTACATAAAGCTAATATCACTATTGGCACAGGCTCTGATGCCGGAAACCCTTACACGCTGCACGGTACTGGGTTACACAACGAGTTAGATGCACTTAAAAAAGCGGGCCTAACAAATGGTGAAATAATTAATGCGTCAACGGTTAACGGCGCAAAGGCTATTAATAAAGCCAATAGCATTGGCAAGCTGGCTAAAGGCTTTGAGGCAAGCTTTGTACTGCTTAAGCAAAACCCGCTTGATGATATAAACCATATTCACACTATCTCAGAGGTTTACAAATCAGGTATACAAGTAGACCGCCCAGCGCTTATTGCTCAAAACAAAGCCATAAAGCCAAAAGGCCCTGCTTGTAATGAAGTAATAAAAAGCAGCCAAGCGCAGCATGTTATTGATGATTTTACCGGTGATACACCATGGCAAGCCTTGAGCGACTCGGTTATGGGTGGTCAGTCTGTGGCAACACTTACTACGCATAAAAACAGCTTAACCATAGATACAACCATTACAAAACCAACCAGCTTTGGCGCGTGGGCAGGCGCTGAAATAAAATTTACATCGCCGGTTGATGCCTCTGCATTTAAAGGTATTCGATTAACCTATAAAGGTTCAACCACGCCTTTTGCTATGTCTGTTTATCATAGTGATGTAAAAGATTGGGATCACTTTAGTGTACTTTTAAAGCCGCGGGATGAGTGGACAACGCTTGATATTCCCTTTTCTACTTTTAAACAATTCGGCTTTGGTAGTCCCGTTACGTGGTCGGCCACTCAATTAACTGGGGTTAACTTAATGTGGCGTAAAATGCCAGGCACAAGCAATGAGCCACTAAAAAATACTTTACAAATCAGCGAGCTAACTTACTTTTAAATACGATGCAGTCAAAACACAAAGTCTTTGGGTTTTGACTGTTTTTTGTTATGGTTTAATCACTTACAAAAAGAAGCACCTATTATGCTCAAACATCCTTTCTATAAATACAGCTTTTTTATTCTACTTATAATAGATATTGCTTATGCCATTGGGCTCATAATTGCTAACTCTGCACCTT
The DNA here is from genome assembly GCF_001401855.1 of Pseudoalteromonas sp. P1-7a. NCBI lineage: Bacteria > Pseudomonadati > Pseudomonadota > Gammaproteobacteria > Alteromonadales > Pseudoalteromonadaceae > Pseudoalteromonas > Pseudoalteromonas sp. P1-7a. Next base: position 6,032 of record NZ_LKDU01000018.1, read on the forward strand.
TTACTGCGGGTAGTGCACTTGCTGCTACCGTGTGGTTTGTTACTTTTTACTGGGTGCCGGTATGGAGTGCGGCAGCGGTTATTTTTTACATGCGCAATAAGCATATTCATAAAATAGCGTTTGAATGGGTAATTGCGGTTGTGTTTATGGCACTCGGTAATGTACTTACTGATACAGTGCTCACTGCGCTTTTTGAAGGGCATAAATCCATGGGGGTATTTGTTGTATTTAACGGCTTACTTTGGGGCTCGTGTATTTACTTTACCAGTATTTTTATTGAGAGCAAAAAGCGCGCAACAGCCGAAAAACACGCACTTAAACAAGCCCAACTTGCTACATTGCGCTACCAGTTAAACCCACATTTTATGTTTAATAGCTTAAATACAATTTCGGCTTATATTCATACAAAGCCCGATTTAGCCGATGAAGTACTGCATGAACTGGCTGATATTTTAAGGTACTCGCTTGATACTGCCGAGCAACAGCAAATACCTTTACAACAAGAGCTGACAATAATAGAAAAGTACCTAAATATTGAAAAAGCACGCTTTGGCGATAAGCTACAGGTTAATTACCACATTCCTAGTACGCTTAAAAACATATCGCTACCACCGCTGCTTATTCAGCCCATAATTGAAAACGCCATTAAACATAATGCCAAACAAACGTCGTTAATACTTAATATAACGCTCAGTGAGCTGCCTAACGGCGTTAAAATACAAATTAGCGATAATGGTAAAGGGTTTTCGAGCGAGGTAATAAAACACGGGCATGGCAGTGGTGTAGGGATGAAAAACATACTAAAACGCGTTAAACAACTTGGCAAAAGTAAGGTATTCCTCAGCAATAATAATGGTGCAGTGGTTACGTTGGAGCTAACACTATGAGCAATAAAAGCCAGCCAAATACAGCCGCTAAAATGCGCGTATTATTTGCTGATGACGAGCTTCCCGCTCGCGAAAAATTAAGCCATCAATTAAGCTTAATGGAGCATGTTGATGTAGTGGGTATGGCTACAAATGGTAAAGAGGCCATAACATTAATAAATGAGCTAAAGCCTGATGTGGTATTACTTGATATACAAATGCCTGAAATTAACGGCTTAGAACTTATTGATTTACTTAACTACCAGCCCATTATTATTTACACAACCGCGTATGACCAATTTGCGATTGAAGCGTTTGAGCACGCCTCAACAGATTACTTACTAAAACCTTTTCCTATTGCTCGGTTAAAAAAAGCACTCGCCAAAGCGCAGCAGCAACTTGAGCAACAGCGTGCCCACTGCCAAGTTAACAGCCAAGAACACGAGCAAACCTTTGCATTAACCGAAAACACATTAAATAAGTTAATTAGTAAAAGTGGTGAGCGTATATTTTTACTCTCCCCAGGTGACATTAAATTTATTAAATCGGAGCGAGGTAATAGTTTGGCATGGAATGGCGACACATTGCATCATTTAAGCGATACGCTCGACCAGCTTGAACATGCCTTAGTAGCAAAAAACTTTGTGCGAATTCATCGAAGTTATTTGGTTAACGTTGACCACATTAAAGAAATACAACGTTGGTTTAACGGTAAGCTAATGGTGATTGTAAATGATGATATTAAATCTGAGCTAAGCACAAGCAGAGCCGGTGCCGATAAACTAAAGCAATTACTACACATTTAACGTATCTAAAAATGCGTTACTGATCATTGCTCGAATACACACTTAAAATAGGAAACTTATATTCCGCAAACGATACCGTTACCGACTGTGTTTGGTTGCCATTAAAGCCTAACTTAAATTCATTGGGTGTTAGCCTGCTGCCATCTGCAAACAGCGCTAATAAATGATCCTGATTAAGTTCACGCTTGCCAGAGGCTAAATTAGTAAGGGTAATAACCGCCCAACGCTCCCCTTCTTCGTTGCTCATAAGTACATAGTTTACAATTGAAAAGTCAGACTTTTTAGGCGTTATATTGTTATCGTTTGGAAACGACAACTGCATACTATTTGGTATGGCTCGGTCTACGTTTAGTACATTATTTTGCGCTGCAAACACATTGGCGCAAAGTATTAATAAAAATAATAAGCTAAAGACAATTTTTGCCACACTTAAAGTCCTTTTAAATTTAGATGCTTGATTAAAATTTATACTCGCAGTTTTTACCTATTATGTAAACACTCTATTAAAAGCTCAGTAAATTAACTAAGCCCTCATTCAGTGTCACCCCATTAGTATTAATACTTTGCGGCACGTTAATAAACACACGGTTATTAAACAGGAGTAAATTACATGGCAACCACACCTAAAAATTCACATGAGGTTAGTAACGCGCAATCGGCTTTATTAAACCCAGAGCACAGCATTCAAGTACGAGGCGCGCGTGTTCATAACTTAAAAGATGTGGATGTAAACTTGCCCCGTAATTCACTTGTTGTTTTTACCGGTATATCAGGCTCGGGTAAATCATCGCTCGCCTTTGGAACATTGTTTGCCGAATCGCAACATCGCTATCTTGATTCGGTATCCCCTTATGCACGCAGATTAATAGACCAAGTAGACGAGCCTGATGTAGATTCAATTGAAGGGCTGCCACCCGCGGTAGCCCTGCAACAACAACGTGGTGCACCCTCGGTACGCTCATCGGTAGGGAGTGTGACCACTATTTCTAACGCGCTGCGAATGCTTTACTCACGCGCAGGCGAATACCCCAATGGGCAAAGCATACTGTACGCCGATGCGTTTTCGCCTAATACGCCACAAGGCGCCTGCCCAGAATGCCACGGTATTGGCCGTGTATTTAACGTAACCGAAGAGCTGTTAGTGCCCGACCCTACTAAATCAATTAAAGAGCGCGCTATAGCCGCATGGCCGCCAGCTTGGCAAGGTAAAAACCTAAGCCGTATTCTCACCTCGTTAGGCTACGATATTAGTAAACCGTGGAATACCCTGCCTAAAAAAGCCCGTGATTGGATTTTGTTTACCGACGACACACCCACAGTGCCCGTGTTTCCTGAGTACACGCTTGAACAAACCCAAGCGGCGATTAAAAATGAAGAAAGCCCTAGCTACATGGGTACATTTACAAGTGCTAAACGCTTTGTTTTACAATCGTTTGCCAGTACGCAAAGCCCACGCACTAAAAAGCGCGTATCGCAGTATATGCAAATATCACAATGCCCGCAGTGCGAAGGTAAAAAGCTTAAAAAAGAGTCGTTATCGGTTAAAGTTTCGGGCCTTGATATAGGTGAGATTTCGCAATTAACACTCAATGAGCTGGCAGATAAATTAAGATTTGCCGTTAATAACCCCGCTAAAAGTAACGCAGCAAACCCCGAAAAAGCCATAGTTGCAAAGCGTATAGCAGGCGACATTCTTAAACGCGTAGAAGCACTCACCAAACTTGGTTTAGGGTATTTATCGCTTGAGCGCACCACTCCATCGTTATCGCCGGGTGAATTACAACGCTTAAGGCTTGCAACGCAAATTCGCTCAAAATTATTTGGCGTTGTGTATGTGTTAGATGAACCTTCGGCAGGTTTACACCCTGCCGATACACAAGCTTTATTAGCCGCATTAGATGAACTAATAGCCGCTGGTAACTCAGTGTTTGTAGTTGAGCACGACGAAAGTGTTATTCGCCATGCCGATTGGGTGGTTGATGTAGGGCCAAATGCGGGCTCCCGTGGCGGTAATATTGTTTATAGCGGCCCTGTTGAGGGCTTAAAGCAAATTAGCAGCTCACACACGAGCCAATACTTATTTAAAAATAACGAATCTCAGCAAGCTCAATTACAAGGTAAACAACGCCCAGCAAAAGCATGGCTTAAGCTTAAAAATGTTGAGCGTAATAACTTACAAAAGCTTAATGTAGAATTTCCGCTTGGGGTTATTACAAGTGTTACAGGAGTCTCTGGCTCAGGTAAATCAAGCTTAGTAAGCCAAGCGCTTGTTGAGCTGGTTTACGATGCACTAGGGCAAAAATTGCAGCCACAAATACCTACCGATGAAGCCGAACTGCTCGAGCAAGAGCTCGATATAACAACCGGCGGGCAAATAACTGGGGGCATTGAGCACATAAAGCGCCTAATAACGGTTGATCAAAAAGCCATTGGTCGCACACCTCGCTCAAATCTTGCAACTTATACGGGTTTGTTCGATCACGTACGTAAACTGTTTGCCAATACCAAAGAGGCAAAAGCTCGTAAGTACGACGCAGGCCGTTTTTCGTTTAATGTTAAAAAAGGACGCTGCGAAAATTGCGAAGGCGTAGGCTTTGTAAGCGTAGAGCTGTTATTTTTACCTAGCGTGTATTCGCCTTGCCCTGTGTGTAACGCCAAGCGCTACAACCAAAAAACACTCGAGATTACCTATAAAGATAAAACCATTGCCGATGTACTTAATTTAACCGTTGAGTCTGCGCATACATTTTTTGCCGATGAACCCGCTATTTTACGTGCGCTCAATGCGCTTTTACAAGTGGGCCTTGGCTATTTACGTTTAGGCCAACCTGCTACTGAGCTTTCGGGCGGCGAGGCCCAGCGCATCAAACTTGCCACAGAGTTGCAACGCACACAGCGCGGCGATACGCTTTATATTTTAGATGAACCAACCACAGGCCTACACCCAAAAGATGTAGCTATGCTAATGACGCAGCTAAATGGCTTAGTTGATGCGGGCAACACCGTCATTATGGTTGAGCACGATATGCAAGTAGCCAGTAACAGTGATTGGGTTATTGATATAGGCCCAGGTGCGGGCGACGAAGGCGGAGTAATAGTTGCACAAGGTAAACCTGAAAGCGTCGCTAAATCCCCAAAAAGTAAAACGGCACCATTTTTAAAAGCGCAGTTAAATGACGCACGCGCTAATTAAAATGTTAAAAGCAATATGCATAATATAAAAAGAGCCTAGGGCTCTTTTTATTAGTCTAAGGCTAACCAAACGCCTACAAGCATCATTAAACTGCCTGCTATACGGTTCATCCATTTAATATTATCGCCTCGGGCTAAAAACAGACGCAGGCTTTTACCACCCGTTGCGTAAGCTAACATGCTTACAAATTCGGTTACCATAATTACGCTAAGTAAAATCACTAATTGTGGCGCAACGGCCTGATCAACATTAATAAACGGTGGGAGTAGTGAAATCATAAACGCCCATCCTTTAGGGTTAGCAACAGCGGTAATAAACCCTTGCGTAAAAAGCGACTGCCTACTTACATCGGTTGGGCTGTGTGTATTAACCGACATTTTACCTTTAGCGCGCCACATATTTACGCCAATATAAATTAAGTACGCGCCGCCTACCCACTTTAGAATAGCAAACGCATCAGGGTAATTTAGCATTACACTTGCTACACCGAGTACCGCAGCAACGGCAACGGTTGCTACGCCTAATAGCTCACCTATCATCATCCATAAGGTTCGGCGCACACCTATGCTCATGCCGAGTGTCATGGCAAGGGTCATACACATACCTGGAGTAATAGACACAAAAAAGAACGTTGGAATAAAAACCGCAAGTGCTGCTACATCAATCATTAAATTACCTTGTATTAAAAACAAAAAACGCGGCTATAAGTAGCCGCGTTGCTGCTTACTTATGTGATTACTCTTGCCCAGTACTTGCCACTGGCTCAGTAATTACTTCTACTGGCTCTGCTGTATCATTTAACAAATACTTATCTAGCCACTGCTCTTGTTCCCACAGTACATGTAATAAACTTTTACGTGCGCGGTAGCCGTGGGCTTCGTAAGGAAGCATTACTAAACGAGCGTCTTTACCTAGGCCTTTAAGCGCAGCGTACATACGCTCACTTTGCATTGGGAAGGTGCCCGAATTCGGATCTTCTTGACCATGGATCATCAGCATTGGCTCATTGATTTTTTCAGCGTGAAAAAACGGCGACATATTAGCGTATACACTTTGAGCTTGCCAAAAATCACGTTCTTCACCCTGAAAACCAAACGGCGTTAACGTACGGTTATACGCGCCACTGCGGGCAATACCGGTTTTAAATAAATCGCTATGTGCTAATAGGTTTGCCACCATAAATGCACCGTACGAATGCCCTGCTATAGCTATTTTGTTTTTATCGGCAACACCTTTTTTAACCAATACATCAACCGCTGCTTGTGCACTTGATACTAACTGTTTTCTAAAGTTATCGTTTGGTTCACTGCCATCAATGCCTACAATCGGCATTTTAGGGTCGTCAAATACGGCAATACCTTTTGCAAGGTAAGGCATAGGGCCCCAATAGCCAATGTAGGTAAATTCGTATGGCGACTCACGCACTTGTGATGCTACGGCTTTATCTTTGTATTCAAGCGGGTATGCCCACATAAGTACGGGTAACGGGCCTTGGGTTACATCGTAACCTGGCGGTAAATAAAGCGTGCCAGAAAGCTCAACGCCGTCATCACGTTTGTAACGTAGCTGCTCTTTTGTTACGCCTTTAAATGCAGGGTACGGATGAGCAAAGTTAGTTAGTTGGGTAAGTGTATCGTTATCTAAATCACGAATAAAAAAGTTAGGTTGCTCGGTTTTAGACTCGCGCACAGTTATAAAGCGCTCGCCTTCGTCGTCAAGCAATGCACGAACGCGCTCGTAGTATGGCGCTTGTGACTGCCATAAACGCTTGCTGCTATTTGTTTTTACATCGTACCTGTCTAAAAACGGAATATTACCTTGCTCTGATGCGCCATTGCCGCGCAGGTACATATAGCGCCCACCAACAATTTTAATCACGTTGGCGCCTAAATCGTTGCGCTCGTATATAAAGCTACCTGGGTTTTTATACGCATCGTTATAGCTTCGCTCTGAAAACAGCACGCGGTTTTTATCGGCATTACGCGGTTGAATAACAAATGTGCGTACTTGGCGGTCGCTAAAGCGCCAATCAACAAGCATGGCAACATTTTGGTTCCCCCACTCAATACCTGCAAAACGGCGCTCTACTTTAGCAAATAATTTAGGCTCGCGTTTAAATGGCGCACGTAAGCTGTAAATATAATCATGGTGCTTAACATCGGTTTTCATGTCACCGCCATCTTGCGCCTCGGCCCAAATAACTTCAGCGCCTTGATCCGCGCGCCATTCAAAGTTGCGTCGGCCAGTGCGGACACTGTCGTAGCCTTGTGGAATGTTATCGGCAAGCGGTTGTTTTACAAGTTCGGCTAATGCGTAACCGCGCATTCCCCATATTTGCCACGTACTGGCAAAACGGCTGTAAGGTACTTGATACGAAAACGGCTCGTTTATCGCAGCAACTAATATATTGGTTGAATCTGGCGATACCGAAAACGATTTAAATAACGCTGGGCTACCAATAGCTTGTGTATTGCCATCAAGCGTTACATAAGCTAATTGCCCTTGGCCGTAAAATTTAAACTGTGCTTCGTCAAACGGGCTGGTTAATAAGTTTTGATAGGTACGCGCGGGGGCTTTTTCGCCGGTACTTTGCTGTATAACCGGCACTACATTTTGACTGCTGTTTTTTAACGCGGGTTTATCTATATTAACTGCTAAATTTGCCACAAGTGCGCTGCTATCGGGTAGCCATTGGTAAGGCGTAGCGGTAATAACCGAGTTAAGCGCTGCGTTTGAGAGCATTTTTGCTTGTTTTGTTTCTACACTGTAAAGCCATAAATTTGCTTGGCTTTGTTGCTCTACAACAAACGCTAAATATTTACTATTAGATGACCATTTAGGCGAGCGAATAATACCGTTTGGTAAATTGTTAATATTAATAACGGTGCCGCTTTGCACGTGCTTTAGCTCAACTGCGCTGTATTTTGCGCTAACACGTGAACGCGAAAAGTTAGTCGGGTTAAGTTTAATACCCGCAAGTTTGAGCTCATCTTTGGCAAGCTCATCTAGTGTTACTACGCGCTTTCGCTCAAATAAAGCAAGCCACTGGCCATCGCTCGATAAAAAACTAGTCGGTGCTAATTTGGCATCTACCACAGCAGCAAGCTCTGGCGAAGGTGTTTGATAGCCTTGCTCAGCATAACTGCTTGGCATTATTACAACACAACAAATAAAGGCAACTAACAGCCTAAATGCGTTCATGTTTTTATCCTTTTGTTATTTTTAAGATTATAAAAGGTATATAAACATGTTTTGCCCTGTTCATAAAGTATTAAGCTTTAAATTGCAGGGCTAAAAGATGACTTAAATGCATTATTTACGCTACACTACGCAGCTATTTACTCATTACTGTGCGCTTAAAATTCCATGCCTAATAAAGCTAAATCGGTCACTATTTTTGATGTTGCTCACCACGCGGGGGTGTCTAAATCGACTGTGTCGCTGGTGCTTACGCACAGCAATAAGGTAGCCGATAAAAGCAAACAAAAAGTGTTACAAGCCATTGAAGAGCTAGGCTATGTGTATAATCGTGATGCTGCAGCTATGCGCTCTGGGCGCACTAACTTAGTGGTTGTAGTAATTGACAATTTAACAAACCCGCTTATGGCATTGCTTGCTAAAAATATAGAGCAGGCTTTAAGCGAGGCTTTTTTTCAAGCCATTATTGTTAGTAGTAACAACAGCGTAGAGCGCCAAACGCAGCTAATAAATAATTTAAAAGAATACAAAGTAGCTGCATTTATAATTTGCCCTGTGGAAAATACCTGTGCACAGTGGCTCGACAACCTTACTACTGCCTACCCTGTCATTAGCCTAATGCACGAAGTGGCCTACAGCTCAGCCCCGTGTGTTTTGCCCGACTACACTAAAGCAAGCCACCTAGTCACATTGCAGCTAATAAATGAGTCGCCTAAAAACATGCTGTTTATAGGGGATGAAAGCTTATCGGCACAGGCTTTATTAAGTGGCTTTAATAGCGCGTGTCAAAAACACAATATAACCCCCGAGCCTGCAATTACGTGCACAAAAAGCACCCCATTACATGCTAAGCAAGTATTTAGTAACACATTACTTAATAAGCCGAGTATTGACGCGGTAGTATGCGCTAACACTGTTATTGCACATGGCGTTTTAATCGCCGCCCCGCATTTAAAAAACAGTATAGTGAGTTGCTTACATATTCCTGATATTACCGAAATGCAGCCTCGCTTTACTAGCGCTAATATAAGCACACAAGAGCTTGCTAAGCGCAGTATTTTAGTGCTGCAAGAACAACTCCAAACACACACAGCACCAGTAAAAACGCTGGTAAATGTAAACCTTCAAATTAGAGAAACACCGTAATGAAAAAAGTGCTGGTAATTGGTTACGTATGGCCAGAACCAAATTCGTCTGCTGCGGGTACGCACATGATGTCGTTATTAAACGCGTTTAAAGCGCAAAATTGGCAAGTAGAATTTGCCACCCCAGCACAACGCACCGAGCACATGGTAAACCTAGACGAGTACGGTATTACCAGCCAAAGCATAGCCCTAAACTGCGAAAGCTTTGATGAGTACGTTAAAGCGTACAATCCAGATATAGTGATGTTTGACCGCTTTATGATGGAAGAGCAATTTGGCTGGCGTGTAGACAAACATTGCCCTAATGCCATTAAAATTCTCGATACAGAAGATTTACAATGCCTACGAAATGCGCGCCACGAAGCGCATAAAGGCGAGCGCGAGTTTACCACCAACGATTTACATTCCGACATAGCAAAACGCGAAATAGCGGCTATTTTGCGCTGCGACCTCAGCTTAATTATTTCAAGCTACGAAATGGAATTGCTCAATAGTGTATTTAAGGTCGAACCAAGCTTATTACACCATTTACCGTTTATGGTCGATTTAAGTGCATTACCTAAAACCACAAAAAGCTTTGATGAACGCGCGCACTTTATGACCATAGGTAACTTTAGACATGCCCCCAACTGGGACGCCGTGCTGTATTTACAAAAAATATGGCCGCTTATTCGCAAGCAACTACCAAAAGCCGAGCTACACATTTATGGCTCTTATCCGCCCCCAAAAGCAACTGCACTTAATAACCCTAAAACAGGGTTTTTAATAAAAGGCTGGGCCGACGACGCCTATAAGGTAATGCAAAGCGCACGCGTGTGTTTAGCACCGCTTCGTTTTGGCGCAGGTATAAAAGGCAAGCTGCTAGAAGCGATGATAATGCAAACGCCCAGCGTTACCACAAATATTGGTGCAGAGGGAATGCACAACGATTTACCCTGGCCTGGTAAAGTGGCTAATAATACCGACGATTTTGCAAATGCAGCCGTTGAGCTTTACACCAATCAAGCCGATTTTGAACACGCGCAACAAGCTGGCAAAACACTACTTAATACCCTGTACGACAAAGTAAAATTAAGCACGGGGTTAATTAATAAAATTGACTCAATAAGCAAGGATTTAAAAGCGCACAGGGAAAAAAACTTCACAGGACAAATGTTAAAACACCATACTATGCGCAGTACGCAATATATGGCGCAATGGATTGCTGAAAAAAATAAAAAATTAGATTAAAAATGACTAGACTCCTACAAATTTGTGTTTAAAATCGCGCCCATTACAAATGGGCGTTTTAGCCTATACTTTTAGCTAATTTATTTACTCACTGGTCCATACAAGATTTGAAAACTGCAACCTTTACTGAAAAGCGCAAATTTATCGTTAAATTAGGTAAAATGCTACACAAGTACGGCACCCCTGCGTACCGTTTAGAAGCACACTTAATGGAAGTGGCCACCTACTTAGGGCTTAAATCGTCTTTTGTTATGTCGCCAACTTCAGTAACGTTTGTAATTTGGACTGATGGCCACGAAGACGAATATACCCACGTGGCACGCGTAGACCCGGGCGATCACGACTTAGGCTCACTAGCCGATACCGACGATTTGGTAAATCAAATGCTCGACGACAAGCTCACTTTACAAGAGGTTGATGCCCAGCTTGATGCCATTTACGACATGCCAAATCCGTACAACAAACTCGTAACCGGTATTGCGTTTGCAACGTCGGGTGGCGCGTTTGCTATGTTAATGGGCACCAGTTGGACAGACGTTATTTGGTCTGGGTTACTCACCTTAGTTGTATATTTATTTGTGTTATGGTCAAGTCGCTCTAAACGTGTTGCACATATGCTTGAGCCACTTGTAGCCATTATTTCAGCTATATTAGCTTGTGCGGTAAGTGTGTATATAACCCCCGAAATTAATATACGTTTAGTGGTGCTTTCAGCCATTATTGTATTTATACCAGGCCTAGCCCTTGCACTTGGTTTAGCCGAACTTGCAGCTAGGCATTTGGTGTCGGGAACTGCGCGGGTAATGGACTCGTTTATGCTATTGTTTAAATTGTACTTTGGTGCATTTATTGGCATAGGCATTGGCTTTGCCATTTTTGGCCAAGCAGACTTTGTGCAACCTGAGTCTCTTCCTAAATGGACTGCTTGGCTAGCAATACTTCTGCTTTGTAGCAGCTTAGTTGTTATATTTAGAACTAAAATTAAGCATGCGGGCTGGTCTATTGCATCTGGTTTTATAGCCTATGGCACGAGTATTGGCTCAGCAATGTACCTTGATTATACGTTAGGTACATTTGTTGGTGCGCTCTCGGTTGGTGTATTTAGTAACTTATTTAATCGCGTTGCAAATGCCCCAGCCTCCATTGTTGCCATGCAGGGCTTAATTGTACTGGTACCCGGCAGTAAAACTTATATTGGCTTAAACTCGCTTATTGAAGGCCAAGATTTTGTTTATGCTGAACATATAGGCCAGCAAACGTTTTTAATATTTATGTCGCTTGTAGCAGGGCTCATATTTGCAAACGTGGCTTTACCGCCTAAAAAAAGCTTATAAACTCGTTACAACTAATAAGCCCGTTAACTTTGTAACGGGCTGTGTTGTTTAAACTGCTATTCGTTATGGGGGATGGTTAGTACAATTTTTCCTACGTGTAGTTTTTGTGCAAACACCTTTTGCGCCGTAACAATTTCACTCAGTGGGAATGTTTGCGCCACTATGGGCTTAATTTTTTCTTGTTCAATAAAGTTAACTAAGCTTTTAAATACCTCAGGCTCTATAACTGTACAGCCAAAAAAAGTTAGATCTTTTAAGTACAAAGTACGTATATCAAGCTCTACTAATGCCCCGCCTATAGCGCCCGACACCGCATAACGCCCTTTTGGCTTTAATACTTCCAAAAGCGTCGGCCATTGCTCGCCAGCAACGAGGTCAATGACTACATCAACACTGTTTTTACCTATAGCTTGAATTAAATCATCTTCACGAAATATAACCTTATCGGCACCTAACTCTTCAAGCTGCTGTGCCTTACTTTTACTTGTAATAGCAATAACAAAAGCACCACGCGCTTTAGCTAATTGCACCGCCGCAGAGCCAACCCCGCCCGAGGCCCCCGTAATTAAAACAGTTTCCCTTGGCTGTGGGTTTGAGCGAAATAGCATGTTTTCGGCTGTAGAATATGAGCACGGAAAAGATGCCAGCTCAGCATCACTAAAGTTACTATTAATTTTATACGCATGAATAGTGTCAACGCGAGTAAACTGTGCAAAACCACCATCGCACTCTGAGCCAAAGTACCACGGTGCTTTTAGTGTTTCGCCGTTAGCTTTAATTAAACATGGCTCAACTATTACTCGCTCACCAATACGGTTTGGATCTACGTTTTTACCAACAGCCACAATCACACCGCACACATCTGCTCCCTGAATACGTGGAAAAACAAACGCATCACCAGACCAACTTGCATCGTCCTTACTGCTTTGTTTTTTAGCGTACCAAGCTGTGCGAGTATTAAGATCGGTGTTATTAACACCCGCCGCCATAACTTTTATTAGTACATCGGTTTGTGCAAGCGTTGGCAGCGGTAAGTTAGTTGCATACTTTAATACATCAAAATCGCCATGTTCGGTAAGCTGTACGCCATGCATTGTAGTAGGTAAATTTGCCATTAATAGCTCCATTATATTAATTTAAGAATACTGTTTTTTGCTGATGTTACCGCCTCATCGCCCATAACTGGCCACGCACTCGACACGCCTTCGTGTAACAAAAACAGGCTACTAGCCAATGATGAATTTAACCCTTGCTCACCTAGCAGTTTTTTTACGTCATTTTTATGAGTTTGCACCGCATGGCTAATAGCTTCATCCTCAGGAAACGCCGACAGCGCATTGATAGATAAACAGCCGTTAGGCGCAAATTCCACCATCCACCCTTTTAGCTGATCAAACATGTGCAAAACCGCCTCTAAGCCCGGAGCCGGCACATCTTTGAGTAAAAAATTAATATAGCGATTATGGCGGTACTCTAGCGCAGCAATGATCATTGCCTGCTTTGACGGATAGTATTTATAGAGAGTGCGCAAACTAACGCCACTGAGCTTTTGGAGCTTAGCTACGCTTGGCTCAGCAAAACCATGTTGACTAAAAGCCACCTCAAGCGCAGCTGCTATTTCTTGTTTTAGCATAGTGTTCAACCTGTGTAGAATGAATGCTCTACTTAATATGGTAGAGCATTCATTCTACATGTCAACCAATACAGATTTATACAAAATAATTACTTTGACACCCATCTTAAAATTTAAAAAATAATAACTATGACACCCATTATAAAATTAAGATGAGGAAAGCCCTCGAGTTCAAATATAAATAATAATATGATGACACCCATTCTAATTATTTATAACAAACAATGTAGTGAGAAATATTTGGTTGGGGCTATATGTTGAGATGTTGAGTGGTAATAGAGATGTTTAAATTTATAGACTTGAGCTTTTTATCGTAATCTTATGGCCATTAAGAAACTTAACGCAGCGTAAAAGCTCAGCAAAGCTAAGTGACATACTATTTATTTAATGGTTTTATTAGGCTAATAATTTTTTACTGTTTGAATAGCTAGGCCTTCGCTTAATAGCTTGATGTTTACAATAGCTATCTAATGAACTTACACGCCCCACCGCTCCATGAAAAATGTTGCCAAATTTAGTTGTAAGTTTTAACCAGTTCTCTGGCGCTATATTCAAACGTATCAATAATTCAGGTGTTGAATGCGCAATAAAACCTATTTTATTAGCACGAACACACCGGCCTGTTAATTCAACTAACTCTAAATATGTTTTTAATTCGAATGGTAAACCTTTTGGCATGTATTTTTTGGGTTTACCCGCAAAGCGTAATAACTGTTTTGGCTGCTTAACTTTTAACGACTGGTCGCTTTTAGAAGCAATTAATTGTATGCGTTGTTTTACGCTTGTAAAGTGCGAACCCTCAGGCGTGACAGCCGCTTTGGCGCGTATTGGGTTTAAATCTACATATGCCATGCACGCTAACAAAGCAGCTTCATCTAGTAACGCTTGAGATTTAAACCGTCCTTCCCAAAACCGGCCTGTGCAGCCATCTTCTTTGTTAGCTCGCCTTGCAATATTTTCATTCAATACACGCATAAACCAACTAATACTACTTAATCGTTCACGGTACTGTTTTATGCTTTCGTTTAAAAACCAACGCTCGGTAGCCGATAGCTTCTCACCACTTGTAAATTTATGTGTGATAGCAGTGCCTTTAAAAAGCTTCTGCCAACGAATTGCTATTGCTCTATCGTTTAACCTATTCGCCTTATTATCATCTACATGCAACACTATATGAGTATGATTACTCATAACGGCATATGCACATACATCTATACAAAAAACCTTTGCGAGGGTGATAAGCTTTTCCTCTACCCATTCTCTTCGATGCGCATAACTTTGCCCAGTAAAGGGGTCTTCACCACACAAATAGGCACGGCGAACACAACGGGAAATACAGTGATAATATTTTGTATCTGCCAAACTTATTTGGCGCTTACGAGCAATAGCCATTACAAAACCCTGTTTATCATTTAATCTAAAGCGTAGTTTGAACCAGTGTTTTATACAATTATCTAATGGGTGTCTTTTTATTATTTAGGTAGGTGTCTAAATTAGTTTTTAGATGGGTGTCATGACTATTATTTTTAGATGGGTGTCATGTCTATTATTTAGTAAATCCCATACTTATTTGCGAGATAAGGCTATATTTAATGTTCGCGATGAGACTGACCGAATAAAGTATTAACTTATTATTTACAAGCAATGCTATAGTTAGCCAATTAGATTTAAGTTTTAATTCAGAAAACAATAAATGACGAACAATTCAATAACAAAAATTAACCCGTTATGCCTTTGCTTGTTCGGGCTCGTTTTATTTTTAATTACCAGTTACTCATCATTTGCTAATAGTTCTTCACTAATTTCATCTGATATAAAATCAATCCAAAGCCTGCTGGCTGATATAAAATCCAACAAGCTAGATTACCTTTTGCACCAAAAAGAGCTAACCTACGCTTATAATGTCACTAAACATACAAAGCACAAACAGTTGCACCTTGAAGCGGCAGCCTTATATTCAGAGCTACTTTTTAGACAAGAAAAATACACCGCACTGAGTACTCATTTACTTGAGTACTTAAATAATACTGATCTTATTAATTATAAAAGTAGTCACCTGCTACTTTTAGAGGTTCAGCTTAAGCTTTATGCAATTAACAAAGAGCTAAGTAATGCGCAATCGCTTGCTAAGCAGCTTCAAATCCAGGTAAAACAACTCGCTCCTAACGAGCAAATTATTGTTTTTCGGGCTATGGCCTATTACTACACCGAAACCGACGAACTTAAAAAAACATTAAGTGCAGCATTAATAGGGTTAGAGCTTGCTATAAAAGAAGAAGACATAGCCTCGCAGGGCTACTTTTTCAGAAAAATTGCCGACGCTTATAACTACCTCTACAAAGATGATAAAGAAAAAGCCATTTATTATGCCCAAAAAGCGGTCGATGCCTACGAGCAAACAAACGATGGTCTATTTACTGCAAAGGCTTATTGGAGCTTAGGAAATGTATTACTAGAGGTCGGTCAGCCTAAAAACGCGCTTGTATACTTAAATAAAGCGCTGGCTTATTTTAGTAAAGTTAATATGAAAAAAGGGTTAGCCTTTGCTCAATATTCTATTGCAAATATTCAATACCTGCAGGGTAATTACGATACGGCTTTAATACTCGCAAACAAAAACATTGCACTTGCAAGCTCCGCCGGCATTAACGATATGCATTTAGCCTCAATGATTTTATTATCAGATATTTATATAAAACAAAATTTATTAAATAAAGCCAACCAAGTAAACGACGAGGTATTTTTAAATCTCGATAAATTTAGTCGCAGCATTTATAAGGCTGATTTTTTAAGCAAACGCTATAAATTAAAGCGTCAACTTAACTACACCGAGGATGCCTTTCACGCCATTGAAGATGAGCTTGCTTATACAATAAAACATTACGAAGCCACCAGCGAAACCAATATAAAAACCTTGCAGGTTAAATTTGAAGTAAAAGAAAAAGAAGACAAGATTTTACAGCTAGAATACGAAAAAAACATAAACAAATTGCAAGCTACAGAAGAACACCAACAAAAAATAATTTGGCGGTTAAGTGCATCTATTGCCTTTATTGTGGTGATCGTATCGCTATTTTTATTTTACCGACAAATGCGCCAACGTAAAAAATACCACGCTATAGCATTAACCGACTACCTAACTAACAGCTTAAACCGACGTGGCATACTACAAAAAGCTGATGAGTGCTTATCCCAGCATAGCCTAGCAATAGCCATTGTCGACTTAGATTATTTTAAAGCTATTAACGACAAATTTGGCCACGATATAGGAGATTTAGTACTTATAAACTTTGCTCAAGCAGCAAAAGACACTCTAAATACTAATGACAAGTTTGGACGCTATGGCGGCGAAGAGTGGTTATTTGTTTTAAAAACGCAAAATCGCGATAAAATAAATAACTTTTTCAAAAATCTTGAAAGTAAGTTAGCGCAGTACTGCAGCGATATTGAAGTATTGCCAAATAAAACACACATTACCTTTAGTGCTGGTGTGGCAATAAGTGATTCTAAAAACGACTCACTAAGTGAGCTCATTAAACGTGCAGACCAACAGCTCTATAAAGCAAAAGAAAATGGCAGAAACCAAATAGCAATCGCATAAATATACGTTATTACTGCCCTTCTATAATCATTTGTTTTATTTTTATCGCTTTTTCAAAGTGATCTAACTTATGGGTGTGTATCCACCACGTAGCGGCTTGCATCAGCAGCTCTGGATTGTCGTTTTTATTTGCAAAAAAAGCGTAAAAAGAAAGACCTACGTTTTCGCCTTTGGCTGCTATTTTTTTATCGCATACAGCTATAATTTTTGCTTTTAGTTCTTCCTGCATACATACCTTATTTAATTGTATTTTAATTATCTAAATATACCGTTTAAAAAACTAACAATTAGCTGTAAAAGACTTCTATCAACAATACTATGATTCTCAAACTCTTTATTAGGCGTATTTACTTTTGTAGCTTTGCATTCATTATTTAGCGGCTCATTTTTATGTATATTGGTTTCATAAGCTATATCAGCTTGCTCCATACATTTTGCAGAGCCCGCATAAGGCTTTGCCGCACAGCCCGTTAAAAATATACTCAGCAATAATAAAGCTAAAACCGCTTTCATCATCAATCCTATTTTATGCACCCTTTTGCTTTAGATTATAGCTGTAAGTTTGCTTAGTTAGTCGGTTATCAAAACAAGTAGATCAATAAAAAACACACCTACTTCATCTACAAAAGCGTCGTCTTTAGCATCCTTTTTTATTTGAGCGCTAATACATTCATTGTAAACCTTTAAGCTTGTTTGAATTCCCTTTAGCTCGGTCATTTCAGCTTCTTCTCTACATAAACGGCTACTGTAATGCGATGCTGTAGTACATGCATTTAATAACACACACAATATTAATGCTGTAGTGGGGCTTTTTAAGTTCATCCTTAAACTATCCTAATATCTAAAGTTTTATAAAAAATATATAAGGCGAGTATTTTCAACTCGTACCTAAATAATGCGCCACTTTAACACCCCTTTAAAATACCCAACCAGTAAAAATATGTAAGCTTATGTAGCGTGATAAGCAACCTTCTTCTTTTAATCTGAAAAAATTGCAGCTTTTTATGTGTAAAAGTTACAGAGCAATTCTATAGCAAGCATTTACAATTCATTTAATTCATATATATCAACAACTTAAACTTTGGCATTTCGCTTGCTTTTAAGTTTGTAAAGCAATTACAGCAAGGAAAGAGTTATGAATATTTTTGAAGCACTACGTCACGATCACGACAAACAACGCGAGTTAGTAGATGCTCTTATTCAAACGCACGGCGATACCACTGAACGCCACAAGCTAATGGACAAGCTAAAAACCGAATTAGAAGATCACGCAAAATTTGAAGAGCGTTATTTTTATAACCCACTTATGTTTGAAGATTTAACACATGAAAAAGCACGCCACAGCGTTGCCGAGCATCATGAAATTGACGAACTAATAGAACAACTTGAAGACACCGAAATGAGTTCATCGGCGTGGTTAGTTGCAGCTAAAAAACTGCACCACTTAGTACATCACCATTTAGATGAAGAAGAGCATGAGGTATTTCAATTAGCGGGTAAAGCCCTAACTGAGGGGCAAAAAGAAAGCCTAGCTAAACAATATAACGATGCCATGCATTAGTTTTAACTTAAACCGACTTCCATACACTCCCTTGTGTACTTATTGGTTATAAGCCTTACGGCTTATAACCATTTTTTTTGCTCTGCTACTTAATTGTAAATTTAACGTCTTGCTCGCGTAATAGGTAAAGTGCAAAACAGGCTGCCCACATTGGCCACGCTGTAAAAAACAATAAATTATTAAAGCCATCAATATACTGATTATAAGATGAGAGCGTAGATAAGCCGTGCATTACAAATATAACGCCATAAGTAAGGCGTTTTTTAATACCCGCTAAAAAAGCCAATACTAATATAAGCTGTAACGCCCCCAGTACATACGCAACCATATCTGTAGAGCCGCTGATCCCATAAAAGTGCTCAAAAAAATTCGTGCGCTGTGCCTTGGGTTAACAAACTTATCGAACGTCCACATAATCATTACAATAAATACGCCAAGGCGTAGCGAAAAAAGCGACCATTGCAGACGATTTGAAAGTCAGTACCTGTTGTACCCGTCATAAAATTTCCTTAAAACTAAATAATCTAATGTGAAACTAGCAAGACCGCTTAACACATATTTTATTTCATTTTATGTATAACTTTTTAATAAATTGGGTGCGCTGCATTGTGCTTAAATGCGTATAAAACCGCTATTTGTAAGTTACAACCTTATTAAGACAATAACTAACTACAGCATTTATTAAACAATAAATAGTGCTTAAAACTGAATAACGCTTTAAAGCAATATGCTAGACTTTTAACGTTTCGTTCTAAAAAACAAAAAGAATTAATAATTGCTGAAAGTTATTCACAAACCTACAGGTCTTTATTGCCACATTAACACTAACCAAAATGAGAACCCTTTTGAAACATTCATATTTGGCACTTTTTATAGCCGCTTCACTCACAACTAATTTTTATGCTCATGCGGCACAATCTGCAGCGAATACCGACTCAATTGAACGTATTGAAGTAGCAGGCCAAACGATTAAATCTCAAGGGCTTTCTGTAAAAGATGCCACTATTAACGGCCCCTTCGGCGACAACCTTGCGCTGCAAGACATAGCCCGCTCGGTCACGCCTATTTCAAGTGAGTTAATAGAGCAACTAAATATTACTACCCTACAAGACGTACTAGCCGTAAGCCCAAACACATACTCTGCAAGTGGCTTTGGTGCACCCAGCTTACCTACTATTCGTGGCCAACTGGGTGAGCTTTTTCAAGATGGTACACGCCGCCAAGCAGGTAATAATGGCTTTGGCGTGCCGTTATCGTTCAATTCTGTAGAACAAATAGATGTAGTAAAAGGCGCACCGCCGGTTTTATTTGGTTCAAGCCAACGTAACGGTGGTTTTGTAAATCTACATTCTAAAGCTGCCTCTACAGATGAAAGTAAAGGTAAAGTTAAGATCTCAGCGGGGCGATGGGATCAATATAGTGCCCAAGTAGATTACACTGCCCCCATTATAAAAGATAAAGTGGGCCTTAGAGTAAGTTACGAGCACCTCGATGAAGGCAGTTACTACGATTACTCAGGCACTAAAAGCGACAGTTTATTTGCAGCACTACGCATATTGCCCGATGATAAAAGCAGTTGGGATATTAACTTTGAGCTATACCAAGTTGAATTTACCGACAACGCCGGTATTAACCGCCCTACCCAAGCCTTAATTGATGATGGCCTTTACATTACCGGCCAAGGCGTGCAAGCAAATGGTAGTACCGTACCGGCGGCAGGTTCAATTGTATCGCCTACTGGGCAAGTAAAAATAGATCGCAGCACCGTACTTACCGACCCTGATAACCAAAACGAAGCAACGACCTACTTAATTCATAGCATTTATAAGCGTGAACTAAGTGCTAATGCCTCATTAAAAAATATTACCTACTTTCAGCATTTACAGCGTGAAGAAATAGCCCAAAACAGCTTTGTAGAAATTATAGACGGCGCCGATACAGCGCAAAACCGCACTGAACTTACCTACCGATGGAATAGCGACCAGCAAACAATTTTTGCTTTTGACGTACGCTACAACAAAGTACTTGGCTACAGCCAATTTACTACCGAGGCCGATTTACCTATTGATTTAACTGGCCCACTTTCAAACCGCCGCATTCCCTTAACCGATGCACAAAAAGCACGTTTAGTAGAGCTAAGCCCAGGTGTGTTTGTATCGCCTGGTGGTCAATACGATTTAGATAACGATGGCAGCGGCGACTTTAACTTATCAGACACCACAGACTCACGTTCATGGCAAACCGGGCTTGCAATCCAACAAGATTCAGATTGGGGCGATAAACTTCATACTAGTGTGGGTTACCGCATCGATTTTTACGATGTAGAAGCAAACGACCCTATTGCACCACAAGGCCAAGTTGCGGCAAGCGATAGCATTAACGAAACCCTGCATTCTGGCCAAGTTAGTTTTAACTACAAAATAAATGCCGACTATACCACTTACGGTGCAGCAAGTTATAACGAAGCAACATCAAACAGTATGGCTGGCGGTACATCGCTTGGCAGCGGTAACACCATTAGCGCACAAAATTTTGCTACCGAAAACACATTAGTTGAATTTGGTTTAAAGTACGCCCCAACCGACAGCGATTGGTACGCTGATGGCGCGGTATTTAGCCAGCGCCGCAGTTTACGTAATCGCGACGGCAGCAATACAGGTATTCGTACTACAGGTTTTGAAAGCCAAGTATTTTACGATGCATACCCTTATTGGTTAAGTGCGGGTTATAGCTACATAGATGCTCGCTACGACAACTCTGCAAGCAGCCAAGATTCTGCCCAAGTAATCGATGCGTTTGACAATTCGCGCCCAGATATTATTGCAGGTACCGGCGTTGGCGCGCCAAGTTTTACCGCGTTTGCACCTTCAAACCGCCAAGTTCAGGGCATTCCTGAGCAGTCGTTCAGTTTTAACGGAAATTATTCAATTAATTCGAAATGGCAAATGGGTTTTTCAGGTCTATATACAAAGAGTTACCCATTAGACTTTTTGGCAACAGTTAAAATTCGTGATCAATACACACTAAACGTTAATACTAGCTACGCATTTACGCCTAGCACTAAGTTGCGGTTAGATGTAAATAACGTCACTAATCAAAAAAACTGGCGTCCAGTATTTGAAGGTGGTTACTTTGGTGCAACGCTGGCTTTTCCAGAGTTACCAATTAACGCAAAACTAACACTTACACATAATTTTTAAGAACGTTTTAAGAGAGAGAACATGATAAAAAAACTATTTTTGATATTGATTGCAGCGGTCGTAATAGGCATGTTCTTTCACTTTAATTTACATCAGCTACTTACACTTGAAGGCTTAAAAGGCTCTATGGAGCAATTTAACCAATATAAAGAACAATCACCATTATTGGTTTTTGGTGGCTTCTTTTTACTGTACGTAGTAGTAACGGCTCTCTCTTTACCGGGTGCGGCAATATTAACACTGGCCGCAGGTGCGTTATTTGGCTTAGTTGAAGGCTTACTTGTAGCCTCGTTTGCCTCGACTGTAGGTGCTACGCTTGCCTTTTTAGTATCGCGTTACTTACTGCGCGATACAATTAAACAACGTTTTCCTGAGCGCTTAGACGCTATTGACGCAGGCGTTGAAAAAGAAGGTGGCTTTTACCTGTTTACACTTAGATTAGTGCCAGTATTTCCGTTCTTTTTAATTAACTTATTAATGGGTGTTACTGCAATTAAAGCGTGGACCTTTTACTGGGTGAGCCAAATAGGCATGTTGGCAGGTACATTTGTATTTGTAAACGCGGGTACGCAACTTGCGCAAATTGAAAGCTTATCAGGCATTTTATCGCTCGATCTTATTTTATCGTTCGCTTTATTGGGTGTGTTCCCATTTATTGCTAAAGGAATCCTAAACGTGTTTAAAAAACGTCGCGTATACAAAAATTACACTAAACCTAAAAAGTTCGATCGCAACATGATTGTTATTGGCGCAGGTGCTGGCGGCTTAGTGACAAGTTACATTGCAGCAGCAGTTAAAGCCAAAGTAACCCTAATTGAAGCCGGCGAAATGGGCGGCGATTGTTTAAACTACGGGTGTGTGCCAAGTAAAGCTGTTATTAAAAGCGCTAAAATTGCTGAGCAAATTCGCCACGGTGAACACTACGGCCTAGAAAACGCGACACCGCAGTTTTCGTTTAAAAAAGTAATGGCACGTGTACACCAAGTAATTGCCGACGTAGCACCGCACGACAGCGTTGAGCGCTACACAAACCTAGGCGTAGATGTTGTAAAAGGCTACGGTAAATTATTAGACCCGTGGACTGTAGAAATTAAGCTTAACGATGGCGGCACGCAAACACTCACAGCCCGTACTATTGTTATTGCCACTGGTGCACGCCCATTTGTACCGCCATTACCTGGCATTGAAGAAACAGGCTATGTAACAAGCGATACCTTATGGACTAAATTTGCTGAGCTTGAAGAAGCCCCTAAAAAGCTTGTTGTACTTGGCGGTGGCCCAATTGGGTGCGAACTTGCACAAAGCTTTGCACGCTTAGGCTCAAATGTTACGCAAGTTGAAATGGGCGATCGTATTATGATCAAAGAAGACCTAGAAGTGTCTACCTTTGCTCACAAAGCGCTTACTGAGAGCGGCGTAAACATTTTAACCTCGCATCAGGCACTTCGTTGTGAAGTGCGCGATGGCAAAAAATTCATTGTGGTAAAACATAACGATACCGAAATCGATATTGAATACGATGAGCTCCTATGTGCTGTGGGCCGAAGCGCTCGTCTTAAAGGCTACGGCCTTGAAGAGCTCGGTATTGAAACTGATCGCACTGTAGTTACTAACGAATACCTTGAAACGCTTTACCCTAACATTTTTGCCGCTGGCGATATTGTAGGCCCGTATCAGTTTACGCACGTAGCCGCTCATCAGGGTTGGTATGCAGCAGTAAATGGCTTATTTGGTAATCTTAAAAAGTTTAAAGTAGATTACCGTGTTATTCCGTGGACCACATTTATTGACCCAGAAGTAGCACGTGTTGGCTTAAACGAGCAAGACGCTATTGATAAAGGCATAGACTACGAGATCACTCGCTTTGAATTTGAAGAACTAGACCGCGCTATTACCGACAGCGCCACCAAAGGCTTTATTAAAGTCATTACACCTAAAGGCAAAGACAAAATACTCGGTGTTACTGTGGTATCTGAGCATGCTGGTGATTTAATTGCTGAGTTTGTACTGGCAATGAAACACGGTTTGGGCCTTAACAAAATACTAGGCACAATTCACAGCTACCCTACGTGGGCTGAAGGTAATAAGTACGCAGCAGGCGAGTGGAAACGCGCTCATGCACCTGAAAAAGTACTTAACATGCTTGAAAAATATCACACATGGCGCAGAGGCTAATATGTCTAAAACACCTTTAAAAGCGCTATTGTTAGGGTCGGCTTTGTTTGCAACATCGTTTGCAACGTCATTTTCGGCCCAAGCTCAAAATATGCACGAGGGCTGGAATACATTATTAAACAACCATGTTGTAGCTATTAATCATGGTCATAGCACAGAAGTTGATTACGCAGCAATTAAAGCTAAGCACAGCGAGCTTAAAACCTATTTAGATTTGTTATCGGCGGTTACGCAAAATGAGTTTGATACATGGGAAAAACCAAAGCAGCTGGCGTTTTTAATCAATGCCTATAACGCCTTTACTGTTGAGCTAATATTAACTAAGTACCCAAGCCTTAAATCAATTAAAGATTTAGGCAGTTTTTTTAGCTCACCATGGAGCAAAGAGTTTGTGCCATTACTTGGTAAAACTCGCAGCCTTGATGATATAGAGCATGGTTTAATACGTGGCAGTGGTAAATACAACGACCCACGTATTCACTTTGCTGTAAATTGCGCAAGTATTGGCTGCCCAGCACTACGTGAAGAAGCGTATACTGCTGATACATTAGAGGCACAATTGCAAGCGCAAACAGTGCGTTTTTTATCAGATACAACCCGTAACATAGCGCAAGATAACACGCTAAGTGTGTCTTCAATATTTAAGTGGTACAGCGATGATTTTGAACAAGGCTTTAAAGGCGCAAACACGCTGCAGCAGTTTTTTATGCAATACCCTAAAGCACTAAAACTGATACCCGCTCAGCAAAAAGCGCTTAAAAATAACGACATGAAAGTGAAATTTTTAGATTATGACTGGGATTTAAATGCTCGCCAATAAATGTTGGCAAACATTATCGCGATACAGCGTGTGCTGTGTCGCGTTTTGCATTTGCCTTGTTATTAGCTTTAAAAGCCTAGCAAGTACACAATTACAAAGCCGTTGGCAGCAAATTGAAAGCTTAGGAAAAAACCAAAGCGTATATTTTTATGCCTGGGGTGGCGATGCGCAAATAAATGCATATATTCAATGGGCTGCACAGCAAGTAAAAGCCAAATACAACATAAACTTAGTTCATGTAAAGCTAAGTGATACCAGCGAAGCTGTAAGTCGGGTACTGGCCGAAAAATCAGCAAACAATAACGACAAAGGCAGCGTAGATTTAATTTGGATCAACGGTGCTAACTTTGCCACTATGAGCGAGCACTCATTATTACTAAAACAATGGGCTAATAAGCTGCCTAATTTTAGCTACACCGACCCTAGTAATAACCCTGCGGTTAATTTTGATTTTGGAATACCCACAAATGGAATGGAAGCACCTTGGGGCCAAGCATCGCTTACCTTTTACTACGACAGCTTAGCAATTGACGGCACGGCCAATAACACACTACCCACAACCTTAAACCAATTGCTTAGTTGGAGCGCACAAAACCCAGGGCGCTTTAGTTACCCAAAACCACCTGACTTTTTAGGCATGAGCTTTTTAAAATACGCGCTTGTTATGCTACATCAACAAAGTAATGACACACTTAAAGCGCAGTTAAATCAGCCTGCTACTGCACAAAACACAGCCCAAGTACTAAACCCATTATGGGACTTTTTAAATAAGCTTCACCCAACACTTTGGCGCGGTGGCAGTCATTTTATGCAAAGTGGTGCACAAATGCGCCGCTTAGTAGGCGACACCGAGCTAAGCATCGCGTTTACGTTTTCAGCGCCCGAAGTACCCGCCGCCGTTAAACGTTATGATTTACCAAAAAGTATTCGCAGTTATGCAATGCAAGATGGCAGTTTAAGTAACACCCACTTTGTAGCTATACCTTATAATGCAAGCCACCAGCAAAGTGCGCAATTAGTGGCTAATTTTTTATTAAGCCCCGAGGCGCAAGCGCAAAAACAAAAAGCGCCTATATGGGGCGATAAAAGTGTACTTATTCAATCAACGCTAAGACCACAGCAACAAGCTTTATTTAAAACAACGCAACCACATCCAAGCGCCCTGCCTTTAAATAGTATTAAACGCACACTAAGTGAGCCACACCCAAGCTGGGTAAACGCGATTATGCAAGGTTGGCAAACACGTTTTGGAGTAAGCCAATGAGTGTTGTTTCAAATAAGTTAGCAGCAAGCCCAGCGCTTAAACCACATAAAAGCGCCGATATGTTTAGTAAATTAGTTAAATTAAGCCCACGCTTTTTACTGGCATTGCTTATTTTACCTGTAATAGGCGGCTTAATTAGCGTGCTATTGCCCGCTTTTGGTTATGCGCCGGTACTTGAGCACACAACACTTGGCCTACATGGCTTTACTATGCTTATGCAAACACCCGGCCTAACACACATGGTTATGCTAAGTGTTGGCAGCGGACTAATAAGTACCTTACTTGCCTTTGTCATTACGTTAATGATTTTAGCGGCATTTTTTAATAGCCCGTGGCTTAACCGTATTCAACGTTTACTGAGCCCAATACTGGTAATACCCCACGCAGCAGCCGCTATAGCCGTAGGTTTTTTAATAGCCCCTTCGGGTATGATCTCGCGGTTAGTATCGCCTTGGTTTAGTGGATGGGAACTTGCCCCTAACGGCATGTTTCCGCATGACTCGTTTGGTATTAGTATAATTTTAGGCTTAACCCTTAAAGAGCTGCCTTTTTTATTGTTAATGGCGCTAGGTGTGCTTGCCCAACCTGAGCTTGGCAAAAAGCTGCGCCAGCAACATAAAGTAGCGCTTAATTTAGGCTACTGCCCTATGACTGCTTTTTTTAAAGTGATACTGCCAAGCCTTTATCCATTATTGCGCCTACCCATTTTAGCCGTATTAGCTTATGCCAGTGCGAGTGTAGAAATGCCACTTATTCTGGGGCCAAATACACCACCCACCTTGGCTGTCGCTATTATGCATTGGTTTAACGATGTAGATTTAAACCTGCGTATTAAAGCGTCTGCTGGGGCGTTATTGCAGCTTGTGCTTACTGCTGGATTGTTAGCATTTTGGCTTGGCGGCGAAAAAGCGATAAAAGCATTATTTAATGATTTACTCACCAATGGCGAGCGAGAATACGGCGGCATTTATTGGCAAAAAATAACGACCGTCCTTACAGTATTTGTAATTAGCTTTATATTGCTCTCGTTAATTGGCTTGATTATGTGGTCTGTCGCTGGTTTTTGGCGCTTTCCGGCGGCTTTGCCTGAGCAGCTTACGCTACTTCACTTTAAAAGCGCGCTAATGCAAATGCAAAGCCCGCTTTTTAATACCCTTGCTATAGGGTTAGTAACAACGTTATTTGCCATTATAATTACGCTTTTGTGCTTAGAGTCAGAGCAATTAAGTGCAAAACCCATGTCGCGCTTTACCAGTTTAATTATTTATTTACCGCTGCTTGTACCAAGTATTGCGTTTTTATTTGGCCTGGTGTGGCTGCAACAATTAGTCAATAACCAAGCTGCGTTTTTTAATGTGGTATTTACCCATTTATTGTTTGTACTACCGTATGTGTTTTTATCGCTTGCGAGCAGTTATAGGCGATTAGACCCTCGCTTTGCTCATGTAGCAGCAAGCCTTGGCGCAACGCCCTGCAAAGTGTTTTTACACGTAAAATTACCCCAGTTATTTGCCCCTATTTTAATTGCGGCCGCACTTGGTTTGGCCATTAGCTTTGGCCAATATTTACCTACACTTTTAGCCGGTGGCGGGCGCATAGCAA
Organism: Pseudoalteromonas sp. P1-7a; assembly: GCF_001401855.1. Taxonomy (NCBI): domain Bacteria; kingdom Pseudomonadati; phylum Pseudomonadota; class Gammaproteobacteria; order Alteromonadales; family Pseudoalteromonadaceae; genus Pseudoalteromonas; species Pseudoalteromonas sp. P1-7a. The sequence goes on from NZ_LKDU01000018.1 coordinate 33,660, forward strand.
CCATAACAACTGAAGCGGTTACCCTTGCTAATGGCGCAAGTAGGCGTACCAGTGCGGTGTATGCCATTATGCAAATGGCATTGCCACTAATAGGCTTTATACTGGCGTGGGTGTTACCAAAGTACTTTTTTAAAAGCGCCCATCGCTAACCCATAAATTAAAAGGTTTTTAATGCAGTCATCTTTAGAGATTAAAAATTGTCAGCTTTATCGTCAAAACCAACAATTACTAAGCTTAAACGAGCAGGTAAAAGGCGGCGAAATACTTACTATTATGGGGCCATCAGGAAGTGGTAAATCAAGTTTATTAAATTGGCTTACCGGTACATTACCTAGTGGCTTTAATGCAAATGGTGAAGTGTGGCTTAACGGTGAAAATATTAATAACTTGCCTGCACATTTACGCCACATAGGTGTGCTTTATCAAGATGCGTTATTATTTTCGCATTTATCGGTAAGCGGTAACATTGCTTTTGCTATGCCTAAAGGCAATAAAAAACAGCGCCTTGAAAAAATAGAGCGCGCCCTTGAACAAGTAGGATTAAAAGGCATGGCTAATCGCCACCCCGACAACCTCTCTGGTGGGCAACAAGCACGCGTTGCTTTACTGCGTATGCTATTAAGTGAGCCAAAAGCTATTTTGCTTGATGAGCCATTTAGCAAACTCGATACCCAATTAAGAGTAGATACCCGCGAGCTGGTATTTAGCCAAATACGTGAGCATAAACTGCCCGCTATTATGGTAACCCACGATCATAGCGATGCTGAGGCCGCAAACGGCAAACAGATCACTTTAAATTTAGCCAAATAAGTAAAAGCACAAGGCAACGAGCATGTTAGATAAATACATCACCCCAGTTATAAAGCCACTGTTAACTCCGGTTGTAGCGTTAATCCACAAGCGCGGTATAACGCCCGACCAACTCACTGTGGCAGGCTTTTTAATAGGGCTATTAGCTGTGCCATTAATTGCATATGAAATGTGGTACGCAGCGTTAGCGGCTATTGCTTTAAATCGTATTTTAGATGGGCTAGATGGTGCATTGGCACGATATGCAAATTTAAGTTCAAGCGCTGGCGGTTTTTTAGATATTACCCTCGACTTTTTATTTTACGCGGCAATTCCGCTTGGCTTTATTTTGGCAAACCCTGAGCAAAATGCCATTGCAGGCAGCATATTACTGGCCACTTTTATAGGCACAGGCTCAAGCTTTTTAGCCTTTGCCATAGCCGCCGAAAAATTTAAGCTCGAAAAACCCCAGTTTAAATACAAAAGTTTTTACTATTTAAATGGCTTAACCGAAGGCACAGAAACCATCGCGTTGTTTATTGCCTTTTGTATTTGGCCGCAGCACTTTGCCATAATGGCGAGTATTTTTGCCACTGCGTGCGCTATTACTATTTTTACACGTATACATGGTGGTTATAACACGTTAAAACGCCAAGAAGCTGATGAGGTTACACAAGCCAATGAGTAATGAAATTTGGTTGCGTTTAGGGTTCTTTTTTAGCATTTTGGTTATTATGATGCTGCTAGAATCGCGTATGCCTGCGCGTAAATCACCTATAAAAAATAACACCCGATGGTTTGCTAATTTTGGGCTGGTGTTTGCTTCATCATTAATTGCGCGCTTAAGTGTGCCAATAGGCTTAACTGCCGTCGCGCTTTATAACCAAGAGCACGGTATCGGTTTATTTAATCAAATAGCCATACCAAGTAGTGTTGCTATTATTTTAAGCATATTACTGCTTGATATACTTATTTATTGGCAGCACCGGCTATTTCACCAGGTGCCTATTTTGTGGCGCTTGCACCGTGTACACCACGCCGATGCGCACGTAGATACCAGCACAGGTTTGCGTTTTCACCCTATCGAAATTGTGCTCAGCATAGTTATAAAATTGATTGCCGTTACCGCTTTGGGTGTACCCGCTATTGCTGTATTAATATTTGAAATAACACTTAACGGTTTAGCGCTGTTTAACCACGCAAATATACGCTTACCACAAGCTATAGAAAAACCACTTCGATTAATTTTAATGACCCAAATACTGCATCGTATTCACCATAGCCAACGTGTAAGCGAAACCAATTCAAACTACGGATTTAGCGTTATTTGGTGGGACAAACTATTTGGCAGTTACAAAAATGAAGCGCAAAAAGCCGATAACGATATAGATATAGGCTTAAAAGAATACCCTAACCCGCAGCAAAACGCCTCGCTGTGGGGCTTGCTAATTATGCCGTTTAAACGTAAATAAGCTGCCATTTCAAGTGGCTACAATACTCTTAAAATAAACAATAAATTAAGGGGTAAATGCGTATTTAAATTTACACATTTACCTTATTAAACCCCGCCAAAGCCTTACCTGCTAAAATTTAACCTTTACAAGCTAAGCGCTTTAAAGGGTTTACTAACCTATTGAATGCTATACCACTTTCACTTTTTTAAACTTTCGTTTTTTGTAAAAAAGCAAAATTACACGCCATATAGTTAGCCTAATGCAGGTAAATCATCGCAATTAGCGCTAAACGTAATTGCTACAGGTAACTTTAATATTTACCAATTAAGTAAAATATTAATAGATGTATTAAAAATGCAACATTACAAATAATGTAAGCTGTTAAATTTATTAGCGATTTAGTTAATAACTCCAATTGGTAAACTGGTCTTACCGTAAACTAAATGTAAATAAAACACACAAATATGTTGACCATTTACGTAGTGCGCAATATTATTTGTAAGCGCTTACAAAAACACATGATAAATGTAAGCGCTTACAAAAATAAATATGGTTCTTTTAATTAGTTTAAACACACATTCTGACAACAATCTGTGAAACCGGGGTTCAGCTATGAACATTGAAAAAACACACATTGCTCGCTTACTGGCTGCTATTTCGTTAGCGTCTTTAGCTGGCTGTGGTGGCGACTCAGCCACAACATCTAATTTTGAAAATATCGACGCTTCTGAGCCAGTTTCAGATTGGCAACTAGTATGGAGCGACGAGTTTGAAGACTCAGCCATTGATACTAATAAGTGGAACTTTGAATTAAACTGCGATGGCGGTGGCAACAACGAAAAACAATGTTACACCGATAACGAAGAAAACGCCTTTATACAAGACGGTGTGTTAAACATTGTTGCCCTACCCGCAACAGAAGGCGCTGAAAAGCCCTACACTTCTGCGCGTTTAAATACCCGTTACAATGCTGACTTTACTTATGGCCGCTTTGAAGTACGTGCAAAGCTCCCTTCGGGGCAAGGCAGCTGGCCTGCGTTTTGGATGCTACCAACCGATGAAGAATACGGTACATGGCCACGCTCAGGCGAAATTGATGTTTTAGAATCAGTAAACCTCAAAACCGCTGACGAAGATGGCGGTATTGAATCAAGCATTCATGGCACATTGCATTACGGCCGTGCATGGCCAGATAACAGCTACACAGGCCAAGAGTACAAATTTCCTGAAGATAGCAACCCAGCAGATGACTTTCATACTTACGCAGTAGAGTGGCAAGAAGGTGAAATACGCTGGTACGTTGATGGCTACCTATATGCCACACAGCGCCAATCAGAAGTATTATATAATTCCAAAGGCGAAGCCGCAGGTTTGAAACATCGCGGTTGGTTTGCAGAGTATTTTGAACAAGGTTCTGGCGAGCTAGAAACTCATTGGGATAGCGCTCCTTACGATAAAGACTTTCACTTACTGTTAAATTTAGCAGTAGGCGGCGACTGGCCTGAAAACGTAAATGAGTTAGGTATCGATGCCAGCGCATTTGAAAACGGTCAAACGTTTGCAATTGACTACGTACGCGTTTATCAATGTGCATCAAACCCAGATACCGGCAAAGGGTGTGAAACTATTCGCCCAGGTTACGATAGCCTAGACGATGCCCTGCTAGAGGGCGAAGCGCCTATTCCTAGCCCGCCATCTACAGGTATTGCTACACCGTTAACTATTTTTGGCGACAGCTTTAACCCTAACTGGCCAGCATGGGATTGTTGTGGTGGCTCTACACCTGCAATTGTAAGTGATGAAGAGCAAGGCGACGTTGTTGAATTTACAATAGGTAGCGAGCCTACAGTGGTTGGTTTTATTAGCCGCGATGCATTTATTACTGACGAAAACGGCGCTGCAACACCTTTTGATGCATCACCTATGCTAGAAGAAGGCTACGTTCGCTTTAAAATGAAAGTAACCAGTGCGCCAAGCGTGCCAGACACACCTTGGTTTGTAAAACTTGAAAGCACAGAAGCCTCAACCGATGCTGATATGCCGCTTACAAGTAGCGTTGAAGGCCAAGCACCTGTAGTAGGTCAGTGGCAAACCTATACGTTTTTACTTTCTGACCTTGCTGACTTAGATTTAGATATCAGCGCAATTGACGTACTTATGGTATTTCCTGAGTGGGGCACGGGCGAAGGCGCAACCTTTTTAATTGACGACGTTGAAATTACACAAGACAACCTAGGCGCATCACCAGAGCTGACTATTTTTGAAGATGAGCAAAACCTAGCATGGCCAATGTGGGATTGTTGTGGTGGCTCAACGCCTATCGAAGTGGTAGATGATGAAGCGCACGGTGTAACCGCTGAATTTAGTATTGGTGCAGAGCCTACAGTAATGGGCTTTAACAGCCGTGTTGAAGTAGGTGGTGCAGGTGAGTCATTTGATGCAAGCAGCATTTTAGATGAAGGCGTTATACAGTTTGACTTAAAAGTAACATCTACCCCTAGCGACCCGTCAACTGCGTGGTTATTTAAAGTAGAAGCAAATGGTGCAACTTCATTTGCAGAACTTGAACTAACGCAAAGTGTTGAAGGTGAAGCGCCAGTGACTGGCGAGTGGCAAACTTATACATTTAAGTTATCAGATCTCGCAGGTGCAGGCCTTGATGTAAGTGCAATTGATGTACTTATGATTTTTCCGGCATGGGGCGCAGGTGAAGGCGCGGTTTACCGTGTAGATAATGTTAAAATTTACAACCCTAATGCAGCGCCCGTTGCCTCTGGTGAGCTAAACGTATTTACAGATACAGTCGCCGATCAGTGGAGCATATGGGATTGCTGTGGTGGTTCAACACCTACAACAGAAACCGACGATGATCAGCACGGCGCAGTGGCTCAGTTTAGCATTGGTGCAACACCTACTGTAATGGGCTTTTTAGCCGATGAAGACGTATCGTTTGATGCATCAGCCCTGTTAGAAAATGGCGTTGTACAGTTTGATTTAAAAGTAATAACAGCACCCTCAAACGTGGATGCACAATGGTTATTTAAAATTGAATCAATTGGCGCTTCAAGCGCAGTAGAGCTGGCATTAAATCAAAGTGTTGAAGGGCAAACACCTGTTACAGGCGAGTGGCAAACATACACCTTCCCTATTGGGCAACTATTTGATGCGGGCTTAGATATTAGCGCTATAAACGTGCTCATGGTATTCCCTACGTGGGATATGGGCAACGGAGCACTATACCGCATAGATAACGTGATTATCGCGAATCCATAAAAACACACTACAATAGGCGCATGGCGCCTATTGCTACACAACAACATTTTATAAAGCAGAGCTATTATGAACACATTCAATTTTAAAAAGAGCCAACTTGCGGCTTCTGTGTCTCTTATCATTGCTGCAAGCACGTTAAATACGGCCATTGCTGCCGAGGCAGACACTGCAGCATCTCCTGATGTAGAAGTTATTGAAGTAAAAGGTATTCGTGGTTCACTTATTCGTTCTATGGATATGAAACGTGATTCATCGGGCGTGGTAGATGCCATTTCAGCAGAAGAAATGGGGAAATTTCCAGATACCAATTTAGCAGAATCATTACAACGCATTACCGGTGTATCGGTGAGCCGAGCAAACGGTGAAGGTAGCCAAATTACCGTACGTGGTTTTGGCCCAGAGTTTAACTTAATTACGCTAAACGGCCGCCAAATGCCAGGCACAGGTTATACGCGTTCGTACAACCTTGAAAACATTGCCTCAGAGGGCGTAAGTGCGCTAGAAGTATTTAAAACAGCGCGCGCCGATGTACCAAGCGGTGGTTTAGGTGCAACAGTTAATATTTCTACTGCGCGCCCTTTTCAAAAGCCAGGTCAAAATTTTTCAGCCACGGTTAAAGCAAATCACGACTCATCAAACGAAGCCGGTGATGATGTAACGCCTGAGCTTTCTGCTGTTTATAGCAACACATTTGCAGATGACAGATTTGGTTTTGGTTTTTCGTTTTCGCACCAAGAACGTGACTTTCAAAAACAACGCGCCAATATTCAAGGTTGGCAAGCCAATGTTGATTTACCTGAATTAGATAGCAGTAACGTTGTTGATAACCGTACTGACCCATCAGGTAACTACTACTTCCCTAAAGACATGAACTACTCTATTGAAGATGTAGAGCGTGAACGTACTAACGGCCAAGTTACTTTTCAATTTGAACCGGTTGATGGCTTTGTAGCCACCTTAGATTACACAGCAAGTAAAGCGGTTACGGGCTCTGAAAGTATTGGTTGGGGTATTTGGAACGACTTTGGTAGCAATATTAATGGCTACGAGCTTGATGAAAACGGCACCGCTGTTTATGCCGATATTAGCGGTAACGATGCCTCGTTTACAGCCAACAAAGGCACCACAGAAGTAAAAGCACGCTCTATTGGTTTAAACCTAGAGTGGGAAATTAACGACACGTGGCACGTTGAGCTTGACTACCATGACTCTAAAAATGAAACCGATAACGGCGCCGATGACGGGCTAGGCAGTACCGGCCAAGTTATTTTAGGCTCTGATCAGCTTGCTAATAAAATTTATGATTACCGCACAGGCGAAATCCCAAGTGCTCAAGTTAACTGGTTAAACGGCACAAGCGAATTAACGCCAGGCGAAATTGACTCTAACTTTAGCCAATTTACGCACTCGCCGGGTGAATCAAATATTGAGCAGTTGCAACTACACACCACGTGGTACAACGAAAACTTTGATATTGGCCTGGTTAAAGTAAAATTTGGTGCATCACGCACTGAGCAAAACACCGGCGGTTACACTGCATGGAGTGGCTTAGTGGGTGGCCCTGGTTTTAACCCATCGTACACAGAAATATTCCCAGATAGCATGTTTACTCGCCACGATACGTCGGGCCTTTTAGATCAATTTGATGGCGGCGGCAGCAACTTACAACCAGGTTACTACTACACCTACGATTTTGACGAAGCAGTGGCTCGCCAAATGGCTTACTTAACCTCTGATGTAACCGGTGGCGATGCATACGCAGCCAATGCTTACATGGATGGTATTGATAGCGAAAGCTACGTAGAAGAAATTACAAACAGCTTTTATATTCAATCAAGCTGGGAGTTTGATATAAGCGATTACTACGTAAAAGTAAACGCTGGCCTGCGCTACGAGCAAACAGATGTAACCAGCACAGTACGCCAACGTGTTGAAGAACAAGTAAACTGGATCAGCGCCTCAGAGTGGATAATGCAATATGCAGCCGGCGGCGATGATAACTTCCTTGAGCAGCAAGGCGATTACGACATATTATTACCGTCAATCGATGTAAGTGTTGATTTAACCGAAGACGTTGTAGCCCGTGTTTCATGGGGTAAAACTATGTCGCGTGCACCACTGGGTGATTTAGCCGGTGGCCGTAGCTTAACAGGCAGCCCAAAACCTGGCTCGCGCACGGGTAGCCAAGGTAATACAAATTTATTGCCGTTTGAATCAACCAATCTCGACTTATCATTAGAGTATTACTACGCAGAAGGCAGCTACGCCTCTGTTGGTTACTTTAAAAAAGACGTAGATAACTTTATTCAAACCACTATTACGCAAACCACGATTGAAGGCCTATACGACATTTTAAACGGCCCGCGTTACTTACAAGCAGTTAGCGATATTGAATCGCGCGGCGAGCAAGCAACCACCGATGCTATTTTTGCGCAAATGATCAGCAATGGTTATGGCAATGCGAATGGCATCATTGAGCCAAATAGCGATGACCCACTTATGGTATGGAACATAAGCCAACCACAAAACACCGACAGCAAATCGGTAGATGGTTTTGAAGTGGCTGTTCAGCACTTAATTGGCGAAACTGGTTTTGGTGTAGGTGTTAACGCCACGTTTGTAGATGGCGATGTAGAATTTGATAGCGAAAGCCTAGACCAACAAGCTCCGCTTACAGGTTTAAGTGACTCTGCTAACTTTCAAGGCTTTTACGAAAAAGACGGCCTATCAATCAAAATTACTTACGCATGGCGCGACTCGTACCTAATTGGTGTAGGCCAAGCACAAGGCTCAGCCGACGCGCCACCGCAATATGCAAAAGCCTACGGCCAATGGGATATGAGCGTAAACTACGATGTAAACGAAAACGTAACCGTATTTTTTGACGGCATAAACTTAAATAATGCCACCGAAGAAGGCTACGGCCGTTACGAAGAGCAGTTCTTATTTGCTAATCAGTACGGCCCACGCTACTCAATTGGTGCCCGTTACACGTTTTAAATTATTCCCTAGTTAGAATAGTTAAGCCGCTTGTTTTAACAAGCGGCTTTTTTATAACGCTTTTATTTGCTCAAGCAATGCCGTTATATGCCACATCGTGCTTATAAAAATCCCCTGCCCCATGTAGCGCATAATACAGTGATTGTATTTTGTTTTAACCAAGCCTAATTGCAATTACCACAAAACAACTAGTCTATTTTTTAGGCAAAAATCTAATGCATATTTTACTAAACTGCAAAGTTAAGATGGGTGCTTCGTTTATTTTTACCTAAATGCCAGCTCTAGAGATTGCTTAATGCTTGAGTAGACGAATCCATTCATCGGGGTTTGCTAAAATAAAGTCATAAGTATCTTCATTATCTAAAGTGATTGTTATGGCATCGCTTGTTAGTGGTAAAATGCCTGCGCCTGTCCCTGCTGACTTTTCAATTTTTACGATTGCGCTTCGTGTAAAAGTATGAGGCCCTAAACCAGCACTTTCATTATATGGCTCAAAACGTACTTCACCTTGCGTTACATAAAATTTACCATCGGCTTTTGCAACACCACTTTGATACGTAGCGGTAGATGATTTGAGTATTTTATTGTTCATTCGGCGTTCCTGCTAATTATTGTACGTCAATAAAATGTATTCACTTTAGTAAGTTATATAGCTTTATGCTTTAAGGCAATTAGTTTGTACCTAAAAAGCAAATTATGATGACACCTACTTTATTTAACCCATTAGAATCTGGGCATCAAAAAACGCAAAGTTTGGATGGGTTTATTGTTAATTCTTCTACATCTTGTTAATTCTTCTACAGCCTCAACGCCCGCCTAACACGCAATGTGTTGGCGTGGCTTTTTGCGTTGTTTGCCAAAACCATGACAACGAAACATTGTCGGAGTTTAGGCGCTTGTTAGCTGTACTATTTACACTGACTGTTAGGTTGAATTTTATCTAAAGCCCCTGTTTTTAAATCGAAGCGTAAACTCCCACCTAAGATATGAGGAACATATAGGTAACCATAACGCAAATCAGGCTGTAACTCTAAGCATCTCCATTGGATAGAAGATACGCTGCGCCCAAGTTTATCGAAATCCTCTTTGTCAGGAAAAAGTTCTGCTAATTCGTACTCTTTGATTAACTCACCGTTAGGAGCATAAATCACAATAACTTTGCCAGAGCCAGTCGAATACCAATTATCGATGGTAACTAATGTGCCATCATTTGCTAATAAAATGTGAATTGGGGCAGCTGGGTTTTTTAACGTTATGTTTTGATAAATGTCATAGGCATTACTTCCATTCCATTTGAAATATTGAGCTTTAGCAAACGCTTTTTTTGAATTTGTTAAGTCATGATTCAAATAGCTTTTCCCGGGAATAACCCTAACTACAATTGATGAGTCCTCATTTAGGGCAGAAGTTACCTCAGGGCTTCCCCACTTGTCAGCAAAGGAGTGATTTGAAAATATAATAATGAAAAATACTAGTAGATAATTCATCGTACTCTCTTGTACAGCTAACGCTTACAGCTGGGGCTTGTGGGAGCGCAGCGAGTACAAGTCCCTAGACTTGACTTGTTAGCAGCTATGTCCACAAGGCCCACCTTATTTTAATTAAACGGTATAGCTAATCCACCACTTATACAATTCGTCTATCTCAGCTTTGGCTAGTCGATGCTTTTCATCTGCATTCCAATCCGTATTTCCAAGGGCTAAGTCTTCTTTCTCTACGAAGTCTTTTAGCAGCTGAAAACAGGCATGTAAAAGTATGGAGTCTTTATCCCGCCAATCATCATTTAATGATTCAATTTTTAACAGATTACTTGGTTGCATGATGGTAACTTCTGGCTGCTAACGCCTCAAGAAGAGGCGCGCGTAGTTTGCGCGTCCTTCTTGCTTGACTTGTTAGTGGGCTCCTGCACAGATACTGGCACCTCTCCTTTAACTGGAATATTTACATTAAGAAGAGCTATACAGGAATAAATGGCAAATATAATTGGTATGGCTAACTCTACACCTAGACGAATATAAAATGTTGGCTTTGATTTGAAATAGATATGCTTTACATGATCTCGAAACTTGTCTTCTTCGACACTTCCAAATACTGAAGATCTTTCTTTTTCAGATATTTCTCTCAGTTCTTCGATTTCTTTTGAGGTAATTACTATTTGCCACGCAGTCAGCTCAGAGTAGACATAAACCAAAAAGCTTATCGCGAAGTAGGCAATTGCTGCTGCAAGCAATAGCATTAAGGCTTGCTGATTTGAGGATGTAAACTCAACGCCAAATGCAGATATCTTAGTTGGAACCAAACCTACCTTGGTAATAACCACACCAATAACTGAGGCTGCCATGAGATTTCGGCGAACCTTTCTAGTGGTTTCATTCAATGGCTCTCTGAGTCTTTCAGAGAAATGATTGGTATCACTCATAATCTTCCTTGCCCACTAACAACTTTGTCTACGACATTTGTCGTTTTATAAACCGACAAATGTCCCTATATTACAATGCATTTATCTTAGCCAGCAAATAACCACCTGTAAACAACTAGTTAACTATAAAGAAATCTCCGTTAATGCTGTAATGCACCTAAATGGGGGAGATCTGTAATATCCGACAATGCATAAATCACTGCACATTTTTAGAGCAACTTTTATAAAAAGTTAATATCGTAAAATCGTTTTTAACGCAGGTAATGAGTTATTAAAACGCTTAGGTTTTAACGTTTTGAACGCGGCTGGTATTGTACTTATATATTACAACACGCTTAAAGTAGCGTTGTGAGCACTGTGAATAAAAAGCGCTGCAAATATGCAGCGCCCTCATTACTTAATGGTTGTTGTGTTTAAGCTTGAACTGCTTTATCAAAAAAAGCCGAGCGGATCTTCACTGTAGCTCACTAATAAATTTTTAGTTTGTTGGTAGTGATCGAGTGCTAGTTTGTGTGTTTCGCGCCCTATTCCTGATTTTTTATACCCACCAAATGCAGCATGTGCTGGGTACATGTGGTAACAGTTGGTCCACACCCGGCCAGCTTCAATTTTGCGCCCCATGGTATAAGCACGGTTCATGTTTCGGCTCCACACCCCTGCGCCTAAGCCAAATTCTGAGCTGTTGGCAAGTTCGAGTGCTTCGGCTTCATCTTTAAAGGTCGACATAGAAATAACAGGGCCAAAAATTTCTTCTTGAAACACACGCATGTCGTTTGTACCTTTAAGCAGTGTAGGTTGTATGTAATAACCACCATTTAAATCGTCATTTAGCTGCTCTACGTTTCCGCCGGTGAGTACTTCGGCGCCTTCTTTTTTACCTATGTCTATGTAACTAAGTATTTTATCAAACTGTGCTTTTGAAGCTTGAGCGCCCACCATGGTTTCGCTGTCGAGTGGGTTACCGCGTTTAATTTGTTGGGTACGTTCGAGTATGCGCTCAATAAACTGCTCGTATATATCTTCTTGAATAAACAATCTTGATGGACAGGTACATACTTCGCCCTGGTTAAAGTAAGCAAGTACGGCGCCTTCTATGGCTTTTGATAAAAACGCGTCGTCTTTTTCCATTACATCATTAAAAAATATATTGGGCGATTTACCGCCAAGCTCTACCGTTGAGGGAATAATGTTTTCAGCAGCACATTTTAAAATATGTGAGCCAACAGGTGTAGAGCCTGTAAATGCAATTTTAGCGATGCGTTTACTTGTGGCCAGTGCTTCGCCTGCTTCTTTACCAAACCCATTTACAATATTGAGCACGCCTGCAGGCAGTAAGTCACCAATAATTTCCATTAAAACTAAAATAGATGCTGGAGTTTGTTCGGCTGGTTTAAGTACCACACAGTTACCTGCAGCAAGAGCTGGGGCAAGTTTCCATGCGGCCATTAAAATAGGGAAGTTCCACGGGATAATTTGCCCAACCACACCTAACGGTTCGTGAAAATGATACGCCACCGTGGTTTCGTCAATTTCGCCAATACTGCCATCTTGCGAGCGCAGGCACCCTGCAAAGTAGCGAAAATGATCGGCCGCTAGCGGAATATCAGCCGCGAGTGTTTCGCGAATGGCTTTACCGTTATCCCATGTTTCGGCAACGGCTAGTAATTCTAGATTTTGCTCAATTCGGTCGGCTATTTTTAACAGTATATTACTGCGCTCGGTCACCGAGGTTGTGCCCCACTGCTCTCGCACTGCATGCGCTTTGTCGAGTGCTAGGTTTATATCGTCTTTGTCGGAGCGAGGTATTTGGCAAAATACCTTACCGTTTACTGGGCTTATATTATCAAAGTATTGGCCGTTTACAGGCTTTACCCACTCCCCGCCAATGTAATTACCGTATTGTTTTTTAAAGTTTACGAGTGCGCCATCGCTGCCTGGATTTGCATATATCATGTGTGTGCTCTCTTTATTGTTGTTAGCTAAAGGTCGAACATTTATATAAAACAAAATGCTTTATATTTAGTTTGACATTAGCCTAACGAGCACCTAAAAACTTGATTAGCTGTCCATAAAAGTTGTCTGTGAGTCCACACTAATAAAAATTTAAAGGATTGATATGCACACATCTCAGTTAAACAAAAAACGCCAACAACTTGATGTTTTAATAGAAAATAAAGTGACATTTGCAGCAGATAACAGCGAGTTGAGTATTTACGACACGTACCAAAGCGCACAAAAGGTGGCACTGCATTCAAACGAGTTACTGTTTTGTGCCATGCTCAGCGGTAAAAAAGTAATGCACGTAGAAAGTAGCCAATACCATAAAGCATTTTTACCCCACGAGTCGTTTGTATTAGCGCCAGAGCAAGGTGTATTAATTGATTTTCCACAGGCATCAATGCACGCCCCAACCACTTGTTTAGCAATTGAAATAAGCAAAGATAAAATAAACGCTGTGGCAAATGCGCTTAACATGCAGCAAAGCTTTGCACACGATGGCGGCTTATTCGAGTATGTGCCGCAATTGGTGCATAGCCAACATAATAGCCAAACACAGCAATTATTAGAGCGCATGGTGCATTTATTTAGCGAACAAGGCGCACAGCGACATTACTTAATTGACTTGTCATTAAACGAATTGATCGCCCGGTTGTTACAACAACAAAGTCGCGATTTATTACTCGCTAATAGCGATAAACCACGCCTTAAAACAAAAATAAGCGATGCACTGCTTTATATTGAAGAGCACTTAAACGAAACGCTCGACATAAATACCTTGTGCAAAATAGCCTGCATGAGCCGCAGTAAGTTTTATAAGCAGTTTAAATTGGCATTTGGCACTACCCCAGCCCTTTGGCAGCAACAATTAAGACTTAAAAAAGCCCGCAATCAATTACTACAAGGCCATGCAATTAGCCAAGTGTGTTTTGATGTTGGGTTTAATAGCGCGAGCCACTTTAGTCGTGTATTTAAACAAACCTTTGGCATTGCGCCTAAAGAGTGCCGGCATTAAGGCTAAAACCTTATTTTTTACTTTGCTAACGCCCTGAATATGTTAGTTTATTAACATGAGTATTGAGTAAAGAATTGGTATGAGTAAGCAAACCCGCTGGACCCTAAAAAGTATTGCTAAAGAGTTAGGTGTATCTAACGCAACAGTCTCTAATGCGTTTAATCGCCCTGATCAGCTATCGGCTAAACGCCGAGACGATATTCTTGCAGCGTGCAAAACCTTGGGCTATTACGGGCCCAATAAAGCCGCGCAATCGCTTCGCAGTGGTACGTTTAATATTGTAGCGTTAGTGCTGCCCGATAGTGTGGAATATATGGTATCGGACCCTGTGGCCAGTAGCTTTATGCGGGGTGTAACCTCGGTGCTTGAAAAAAACGGCATTAATGTTTTATTGTTTTCAGGAAATAGCGATAACCTTAACAGCGTGGTCGACTTTGTTGATGGCTTTATTTGTTATGGCCGCCCTCGAAATAACGCATTAGTTGAACAGTTAAAAACGGTCTCTAAACATGTGGTCACTATTGATTTTGATATAGCCCGCAATGCCTCAGTAAATATAAATAACGAGCAAGCAAGTTACGAAATAGCCAAGCATGTTTTAAAAAAAACAAGCGATAAAGTCGCTATTTTAGGCTTAAGATTACTTGATGAAAACGTATTGTGCCGCGTATATGAGCATCACGAATTTGAAACGGGGCAATCTATTTCGCACCAACGTTTACGGGGTTATCAACGTGCTCTAAGTGAGGCAAATATTACGGTAGCTGATGACCGTATTTGGAATATACCTGAGAGCAGCGAGCGTTTTGCTAACATTGCCGCTAAAGAGGTGTTAAGTGCCTCCCCTCGCCCTAACGTTATAATTTGTATGAGTGATTTAATTGCCCTTGCCACCATGCGAGAAGCTATAAAACAAGGCATAAAAATAGGTGAAGAACTGCGTATTGTCGGCTTTGATGGAATAGACGAAGCCGCTCGTTTTGTGCCGCGCCTAACCACTATTCATCAAAACAGCCAAGAAAAAGGCGTAATTGCCGCCGAGCTCTTTATATCAAAAGAAGAAAAAATATGTGATGTAAGTTACGAGCTAGATATTGGCGCAAGCGGTTAATAGGTTATGTTAAAAAGGATTGGGCAAACAAAAGCCAAGCTTTTGAGCTTGGCTTTTATGTTTTAATAGCCTGTTAAACTAACAATGCGTTTAAACTTATCGTTGTTTCTTCATCCCCATTAACTTGAGTAATCAACGCATCGCGTGTTTTAAAGTTAACGCTTAATGCAATAGACTTTTCTTCTAGTTGCCATGTTAAACAACACTCTCCCTCTGCACCATGAGCACTAAACTCGCCTGCAAAAGCGGGGTGTTCATTACGTAATTTAATGAGCTCTATTAAACCTTTTACTACAGGTTTATTGAGTGCATGCTCAATTGTTTCAGTATTTAAATACGGGCGGTTAATATCACGGCCCACATTGGTACGCGCAAGTAAATCCATATCGTTTTCGCAGGCAAATAAACCGCCGTAGTACACTTGCGGCACACCGGGGGCAAAAAACTGTATGGCACGCGAAATCAAATAATCTAAATCGTTAGCGCCTAATGCATTGTAATACGTGCAATTTACTTGGTATAAATCAACGTTACTGGCAGCAGCACCCGTAGCTTGGCGGCTTTGGTTATTGCTGTTGGCATGCATGGTTTCTACAAGGGTATCTATTTGCTGAGCATTTAATAGCCCTGGCTTGTCGCCCATTGGGCCTGCATCAATAATGCCTATACCGTCGTGCGTATCTAGTACGGTTAAACAGTTACGTGGTGAAATTTGTAACCATTTAAGTAATGCATCTACATCGTTATTAAATAAGCTGTGTAAAATAAGCGGCGGTAATGCAAAGTCGTAAACCATATTTACACGCTTTGCTACTTCTACTTGTGTTTGGTAGTGGCTGTGTATTTCGGCAATGGTTTCCATGCCAAGCTCGTTTGCTTGCTTTGAGAGGTTATCTAGGTAGCCAAAAGTTTCGTCTAGCATAAAACAATTTGTACCGGCTTGTTTAATTGCATAGCCCGCTGCATCTAAACGAATAATATTTACGTTATTTTCAGAAAACTTAGTTAATACGTTATTTAAATACGCAATACCCGCTTCAACTTTTACGTTTATGTCAATTTGGTTATCGGTAAACGTGGTCCAAAAATCATACGTTTGACCATCGCCACACTGCATTGGCGTAAAACAGCTCCCTGGGCGCGGGCGATAAATTGCTTGTTGCTCTTGCTCGCTCATACCATTTGGAAAAACGTCTTCTTTTGTTAAAAACAAATCCCAAAATTCTGATTGCTTGCCTTTTGCTAGCACATCTTGAAACTGATAAGACTGCGCCGATACATGGTTAACGATTAAATCGGCCATTAGGTCATGGTTTTCACCCAGTGCTTGAATATCAGCCCATGTACCAATGCGAGAATCTACTTCGCTGTGGTCAATCGGATCAAAACCCGCATCGCTTCCGTCAATAGGATTATAAAAAGGCAGTAAATGCACACCACCAAATACGCCCTCTAAAGGCCCTTTTAATAGTGTTGTCAGTGCGTTTATATCTTGCCCTGTGATTCGATCAGCGTATGTGATCAATTGAACTTTATTCTTCATCATGTGTGATTACCAAGTTGAAACTTAATCGATTAAGATATATCTTTAACTAGCACGTACAATTTTACAAGTAATTTTTAAATATTTTACATACAAAAGTTGTGACAAAGGTAATACTAATCAGAGTAAGTGATTGAGTTATTACTATAACTTGAGCCACAACGAGGAAAAATCACATGACGAATTTACACACACACACGCAAAGCGACCCAATGCAGCGCATACGAATACTCACTTACATGATGTTTTTTATGTTTGCGATGACCTCTGATGCGGTAGGAATGATTATTCCAGAGTTAATCTCAGATTTTGGTTTAAGTATGACCCAAGCCAGTGCTTTTCATTACGCACCTATGGCACTGATTGCCTTTAGTGGCTTGTTTTTAGGCTTTTTAGCCGACAGCCTAGGCCGAAAACAAACCATAATGCTGGGCTTACTTATTTTTTCTGGCAGTTGTTTTTTGTTTGCTTTTAGTAACAGCTTTTCAATATTTTTAATTTTGCTTTGCTGTATCGGTTTGGCCATTGGTTTATTTAAAACGGGCGCACTAGCGCTACTTGGCGATATTTCAGCAAGTAACGCAGAACACACTAAAACCATGAATAAAGTAGAAGGCTTTTTTGGTATTGGTGCCATTGTTGGCCCTGCGCTGGTAGGCGTACTACTTACTCAAAACGTGAGCTGGACTTACCTTTATATTATTGCCGGTGTTATGTGCTTAATTTTAGCATTAATGGCATGGCGCGCCGACTACCCTGCCGTTGTCAAAAATACAGAGAAGCCCGCTTCACTTGCCACCACCATGAAAATGATTAAAAACCCGTACGCACTTGGTTTTTCACTAGCAATTGCCTTGTATGTGGCAACCGAGGTTGCGATTTACGTGTGGATGCCAACCCTTTTAAAAGATTACACAGGCTCGTGGCCTTTACTTGCAACCTACGCACTTACTGTATTTTTTGTATTACGTGCTGCTGGGCGCTTTATTGCTGTATGGCTTTTAAATCACTTTAGCTGGCAAGGGGTTATGGCTTATTTAAGTTTAGGTATCGCGCTATGTTATGTGGGCACTTTGGTAGGCGGCGTTGATTGGGCTGTGGGCTTACTGCCGCTTTCTGGCTTATTTATGTCGATGGTATACCCTACTTTAAACTCTAAAGGTATATCGTGCTTTCCTGTTGCACAACATGGTGCAGTAGCTGGTGTTATTTTATTTTTTACCGCGCTTTCGGCCGCATTGGCACCTTTATTTATGGGCATGATAAGTGATTACTTTGGCCACGTACGCTACGGTTTTTACTTAGCAACAGGCTTTGCTGTGATCTTGTTTTTAGCCATGCTTTATAACTTTTACCGCGACCCTGCGGCAAAAGCATTAACTAAAAGTGCATAAATTGCCATTAAATCTCTATTAAAAACACTTTATAAATCAATACGAAAACAAAGTAAGAGCAAATTACACACAAAAATAATTTGCTTCTTGTAAAAAATTTGTTATTTTTACTTAATCGATTAAGTAAAAATAACAAACTCACACAACACAATGAGGCGTTAACATGACAACACACCACACACCTTTATATTTAATCAGTGCCTTAGCACTTGCAGTAAGCCAAGGCGTTCATGCACAAGACGAGCAAGAAACCAAAGTGCAAGCTAACCAAGGGCTTGAAACAATTGTTGTTACCGGCGTTCCTCGCCGCACAACTATTATGGCGTCGAGTTCATCAGTAAGCAGTTTATCGCTTGAACAAGTAGAGGTATCTACACCGCGCTCAACGGCTGAGGCATTTAGAATTATCCCGGGCGTTCGCGCTGAATCAACAGGCGGTGAAGGTAACGCAAATATTGCAGTGCGTGGTTTACCTGTAGCCTCGGGTGGCGCTAAGTTTTTACAACTGCAAGAAGATGGCCTGCCTGTGATGCAGTTTGGTGATGTTGCCTTTGGTAACGCCGATATTTTTATGCGCCTTGATAACACGGTGCAAACAATCGAATCAATCCGTGGTGGCTCTGCCTCTACCTCGGCTAGTAATGCACCCGGTGGCATTATTAACTTTATTTCTAAAAACGGCGAAAACGAATCGGGTAGCGTATCTTCTACTGTTGGTCTTGATTACGACAGTGTTCGCACCGACTTTGAATACGGCACCTACTTAACCGATAGTGTACGTTTTCATGTAGGCGGTTTTGTACGCCAAGGCGAAGGCCCGCGCGAAACAGGCTACACATCAAATAAGGGTGGCCAAATTAAAGCTAACCTTACTAAAGATTTTGAAAACGGCTACGTACGCCTTTACTACAAACACCTAGACGATAAAAGCGTAGGTTACTTACCTATGCCAATGTACTCAAATGGTGATTCTATTGCAGGATTTGATGCACAATCAGATACACCACACTCTGCTTTATTTACTAAAACAGTGCGCTTAAATGGCGAAAACCAAATTAGCAGTGGCGATTTACGCGACGGCATGAACCCTAATGTAGATGCGGTAGGTTTTGAAGCTGTATTTGATTTAGATAACGATTGGCGAATCGAAAACCGTTTTCGTAAATCGTCAATTAGCGGCAACTTTAACTCGCTAATTCCTGCGGAAGTTGGCAGTGCATCGTCTATTGCACAAAGTATTGGTGGTGCAGGTGCAACACTGAGTAACGCAAATACGGGTGAGGCGTTTAATGATGAACTTGCTATGCGTATTCACACTTTTGATGTAACGCTTAATGACTTTGGATCTATTGTTAACGACTTTAAACTAACTAAATCGTTTAGAGATGACACCAGCCTAACTTTTGGTTACTTTGCCTCTACACAAAATATTGCGATGTCGTGGTTATGGAACTCGTACTTAATGGAGCTTAAAGGCGACAATGCTGCACTTTTAAATGTAACCGCAGCCGATGGCACTGAATATTCAGAAAATGGTTTATACGCTTATGGCACGCCTTATTGGGGTAACTGTTGTCAGCGCGATTACGACACCGAGTACGATACACGCGCCCCGTACGTTGCCTTTTCAACAAAACTTGGTGATGTAAGCATTGATGCAAGCGCCCGCTACGACAGCGGTGAAGCACGCGGTAACTACGCAGATGCTGTAACCTCAACAGTAGATATGAACCGCGACGGTACTATTTCTATTCCTGAGCAAAACGTAGCTGGTATTGATATAGCTAACGCCAGCCCAGTAAATTACGATTGGAGCTACTCATCTTACTCAGTGGGTGCTAACTACCAAATTGACCCAAGCCTTGCTACGTTTGCGCGTATCAGTAAAGGCGGCCGTGCCAATGCAGACCGTTTGTTATTTGGTAAAGTACGCAGTGACGGCAGTGTTGCTGACGAAGATGCAGTAGATGAAGTAAATCAATTTGAGATTGGTGTGAAAAAACGTTTTGATTCGTTCTCAGTATTTGCAACGGCCTTCTATGCAGAAACAGAAGAGCAAAACTTTGAAGCAACTTCGCAAACCTTTTTTGACCGCGAATACGAAGCAAAAGGTATTGAGGTAGAATCAACTTACTTTATGGATGCGTGGGACTTTAGAGGTAACTTTACTTGGACCGATGCTGAAATTGCAAAAGATGCGCTAACCCCTGAAGTTGTAGGTAACACACCACGTCGCCAAGCGGATTTAATTTACTCACTAATGGCACGTTACAGCTACGATAAAGGCGCGGCAGGTGTAAGCTTTATTGGCACAACCGATGCTTACGCACAAGATAACAACGACCTTAAGTTTGACGGCTACACGCAAGTAAATGCATTTGTAAGCTACGACTTATCAGAAAACTTAAACCTTGCGCTTAATGTAAACAACCTATTCGATACAGTAGGTATTACAGAAGCTGAAGAAGGTTCAGTACCTGAAAACGACATTATTCGTGCCCGTACAATTAACGGCCGCACAACGTCGGTTACTTTAAAATACGCTTTTAACTAAATGTGTGTATTGCGCTGCAGTGAGTAATCACTGTAGCGCCTTTTAAAGTATGAATAAATAACCCCCTTCACGTTTTTAGCCTAGCCTTGCTAGGCTTTTTAGGATATTCAAAATGACAAAACTCCTGTGCTTAGGCGAGCTATTAATTGATATGCTGCCACAAGATGCTCATAACTCGGCCTATTTACCTATACCTGGCGGTGCACCTGCCAATGTAGCTGTTGGCTATGCAAAACTCGGTGGTGAAGCCGCGTTTTGTGGTGGTAAAGGGGATGATCATTTTGCCAATCAATTAAACAATGCATTAGCGCAATATAATGTAAATACAGACTATTTATTTGCCATTGAAGGCTCACAAACCGCTATGGTAATAGTCAGCCTTGATGAAACCGGCGAGCGTAGTTTTGGCTTTTATCGCCATAACACAGCCGATGTATTATTAACCCAAGCGCATTTAGCGCATATAAATTGGCAAGACATTAGCACCCTACACTTTTGTTCAAACACCCTAACCGACCCCGCAATTGCCAGCACAACACTTAAAGCGCTAGAACTTGCTAAAACACATAATAAGCTCGTTAGTTTTGATGTGAATTTACGCTATAGCTTGTGGCAAAACACAAATGATATAGCAAGCAATGTACAAGCCTGTTATACCTATTGCGACATAGTAAAACTTTCGCGTGATGAACTTAATTTTTTAGCACAGCATAGCGATACAACGGGCGACGATTACATTAAAACGCTATTAAATACGGGAGTAAAACTGGTGTTTTTAACCGACGGGCCAGAGCCTGCCAAGGTTTACCACAGCGCATTTACACTTAACGAGTCGGCACCAAAAATAAACGCAGTAGATACAACAAGTGCGGGTGATGCATTTATAGCGGGAGTTTTATACTACTTAAATAACCTAGGACGTGATTTACCGCTAGCAGATAAACTAAATGATGAAACAAGCGTAAAAGGCGCCCTGCACTTTGCACTTAAATGTGGCTCTAAAGCGTGTTTAGCTAAAGGTGCTTTTCCGGCGTTACCAGTACTCGCTGATGTAATGTAACTCTTAAGTAGAGTGCAAGGTGCTTTAAATAATAAAAAACGCTCTTGAGAGCGTTTTTAATCACGTTATTCATCTAGCCAATCAATAGCGGCGGTGGCGTTTTCGTAGTATTGCACCTCACCTGAAATAAACCAGTTGCCTATTTTGGCCATGCGGGCTTGCCATTCCTTATTGCCATAAATAGCAATTTTATTAAATTCTTTTGAGTGTCTTACGCCAAGCTTTAAATCATCCCACGCGGCGCGAAGCTCCCAGCCTTCTAGCTCACTGGCATCAATAAGTACATTTGCTATAGGGTGTTTAACCTCGCCAAGGGCTGAGTCGATCATGGGGGTAATGACTTTATAGTCTTCGTGAGTGAGTGTACCCACTGCTTTTAATTTTAAAAAGAATTCTCGGCCTGCGCGTTCAATACCAATAGATAAACCATGTGTTGTGTGTACCATGCAGCTCTCCTTAATCGGGTGCGCTTATGTTATTTACAGCCTGTGTGAGTGGGTTTAATAACGAAAGTTGGAGTTAATTAAAGCCTATAAAGTGAAATTATTCCCTTTAAAAAAATAAAAACCCCAAAAATACCCATCACTTACTGAGTTAAACTATAAAACTACACCCTATTAAGTTAATTAGTACTGAACTAGATCAAACAACACTGCTAAATAAGGGTATTTACTAAGCGTTTTGCACACGCTCAATTTGCTTATCTACATCTGTTAAATGGCCTAATTTAAGCCATACTTTTGCACCTTGCTTACCAGCAGTTATATTAAGCTCGCTATTAATAGGCAGCCTTAACCAACTGTGCTTTTTTAAAGTGTCTGATTGCTCACGAATATCGCCTTCAAGCACCAGTAGCTCAGCCCCATCGCTTGCACTAATTTGCATATTGGCACCGGCTTCAAAGTGCAATAGGCTCACCTCTTCAAGGTCATCTTTATAAAGCGGTGTAATGGCAAGCCCTTTAAATGTGGCGTGTTGTACGCTGCCCATGTGGTGTGTTTGTAGGCGCACGTGGGTTTTATCATGTGGCTGAAATTGCCAGAGCTTCACAAATATTATGCAGCCTTCATCGGAGCCTGGTTTGTGCTTTGATTTCGGCGCGTTACGAATATACGAGCCTTGCGGAAAATCCCCATGTTCGTCTTGAAATACGCCCTCTAGTACTAAAAATTCTTCGCCGCCTGTATGCACATGAGGCGAAAACTCGCTGCCAGGGGCATAACGCACAATACTTGTAGCGCGGGCTACTTCTGCGCCAACTCTATCAAGAGGGCGCCTATCAACGCCTGCCATTGGTGAGGAAATCCAATCAAGCTGCTCACTATGAACAACGACACGCTTTGAAAAATCGGCGGCTATTTTCATTTTTTTACCTTTAAAATTGCATAGTGTGAGAGTAAATTTTACGCATAAAAAAAGCGAGCTTACTAAGCTCGCTTCCTTAAATTTTTAAGCTGTTATGCTACATCTAACTTTTTATGTTTAGAGTGTACAAAAACTAAAGCAATTAAACCAATAACAACGACTGCTGCGCCAATAGGTTTGCCTAGGTCGGCCGATAAATTAAAGCCAATTGCAGCGGTCATTATGTACGAAAGAGTTACGCCCGTTGCAATTACAGCAGGTACGCTGGTGATCCAATGAAAGGCACGTCTATCAAACAAGTACTTAGTAGCAAGCCATAGTACGCTTGTTGAAAGCAGCATGTTTGAAAACGCAAAGTAGCGCCAAATCACTGAGAAATCTAATTTAGTCATAAAAAAGGCAATCGTTAAAATAGGCACTGCCAGTAATAAGCGATTACGTAAGCTTTGCGGAATATTAAACGCATCAACCACGGTTAAACGCAGTGAACGGAACGCCGTATCGCCAGAGGTAATAGGGAACACCGCAACAGCAATAATGGCCATAATACCACCCATTACGCCTAAGTAACTATTTGCTACATGGTTAACCACTAAACCTGGGCCACCTTGGTCAAGCAATGCTTTTAAGCCAGCGTAACCTTCTGGGAATGCAGCAATACCCGCAAGTGCCCATACACAACCTACAATGCCTTCACACATCATTGCGCCATAATATACTGGGCGTACGTATTTTTCGTTTGTTAAACAGCGGGCAATAATAGGCGCTTGGGTAGAGTGAAAGCCACTAATGGCACCACAAGTAATGGTAATAAACAGTAATGGCCAGGTTGGTAAGCCATCAGGGTTTGGCTCTAAAAAGTCATGCGCGTGGTCGGCTTCAAAGTAGGCTAAAAAGTCGCCTGCAACTGGTAAATGTGGCGCATCGAGTAATAGCGCACCGGCTATTAATGTAGTCATTACAATCATTAATAAGCCAAATAGCGGGTAAAACTTAGTAATAATTTTATCAATAGGGAGCAGCGTTGCTAAAAAGTAGTACGCTAAAATAGCCAAAACCCAAAAAGTATTATTAGCAAAAAAAGTGCCTTCAAATACATCTAAGTTACTTAATAAGCCCGCTGGGCTCATAATAAATACAACGCCCACAAAAAACAGCAGCATGGCTGTAAATATCAGCATAAAGCCTTTAAACACAACGTTGTAATAGTGTCCTGCTATTTCTGGTAAGCTTTTGCCATCTTCTTTAATGCTCATCACACCTGAGAAGAAGTCGTGTACTGCACCGCCTAATACGTTACCAAGCACAATCCACACAAGTGCTACCGGTCCGTAAAGTGCACCTAAAATTGGGCCAAATATAGGGCCTACACCCGCAATATTTAAAAACTGAATTAAAAATGCACGCACAGGGTGAATGGCTACATAGTCAACACCTTCGCTAAAGCGTTTTTGTGGTGTATCAACCGTTGTATCCATACCTGCTTGTTTTTCAACAAACGGGCTATAAAACTTATATCCCAGTATTAAGATTGTTATGCAGATAAAAAAGATGATCATAAAGCACGTTTCTCTTTTTGTATTTGGAGTATAGAGCGTGTAATTAACGCCCCGCCTTTCAATCCATGAATAATCGACGAACATTAACAAAGTATTAATGCCACCGCTATAAGACGATTAGCTAATACACCAGCCACTTTTTGTGCACCTTGCTCAACACTTAATCTAAACGGCTTCATTAATAAAAATAAAAGCAAAAAAAAGCGGCTTTACTATAAAAAGTAAAACCGCTTACACACACAATGATTGGGTATAGCTGTGTAATTTACGTTACGCTGGGCTCATAAATTCGTTAATTTGTTCATGAGTAAGTGTAGGTGTAGCACCAGCACTTTCTGCCACCATAGCACCTACTGCACACGCAAAATCAACAGCATGTTGTGCACAATCACTACTACAAAGCTGATAAATTAACGACCCTAAAAACGAATCCCCCGCACCTACTGTATCCACAACGCTAATTAAATAACCTGAGTTATAGTAATTTTCGCCTTTAATGGTTAGTAGTGCACCGTGGCTGCCCTTAGTTACACATAAGTATTCGGTGTTTGTTTGCTGTGCAATAAACGCTAAATTTTGCTCAAGTGAATGGAACTTACAGCCCATTGCTTTGGCAATTTCGTAAAGCTCTTCATCGTTTAATTTGATGAAGTCGGCTTTATTCATTAAATCTACTAATGTATCTAACGTGTAGTGTGGCGCACGTAAATTTACGTCAAACACTTTAAAGTTAGCTACATCAACTAACTGGTTTAAGGTAGCAAGTGAGGCTTCGCTTCGGCCAATTAGGCTACCAAATACAAATACATCACTGGCTTTTACTTTTTCAATAAGTGAGTCTGTAAGCTCAATGTTATCCCATGCTGTATCGGCAACTATTTCGTAGCTGGCTGAGCCGCTTTTATCTAGGGTAACTTGCACGGTGCTGGTTTTTTTGTCGTTATTAACGCCAATATATTCGCAGCTAACGCCTTTGCTTTTAATTTCGCCTAATAGCTCAGTACCAAGTTCATCGTTACCTACCGCGCTTATCATGTCGGCTTTAATGCCCAGTGAGTTAATACGCACACACATGTTAAGCGGCGCGCCGCCTAAGCGTTTATCGTTTTCAAAACAATCCCATAGTACTTCACCAAAGCAACTTACGCTTACGTCTTTACCTTGTTTAGAATCAATTAAAATGCTCATTATTAGTTACCTTTAGGCTCAAGCACGTTATTCATAATTGCTTTAATTTTACTTGCCGGTGCGTATAACGCTTCTATGTTGTTTTTGTAGTGAGACGTAAAAGCACTTTGCGTGTTTAAATCACCAAATAAACTTGTTAGCGACAAAAATGCAAGGTCATCGCTGGCTGTTTTAGCCGCGGCTTCATGCAATTCGCTTTGCATTGCATCGATTATTTCAAGTGTATTGCCTTGCTCATCGACCCCTTTATCGCTGTAAAAACACCATGCAGCAATAACAAGAGTCGCAAGAGACACATCACGGCCTTGCACTAGGTTTTCGTTAATAGTGGCAATTAAAAACTTAGGTAGCTTTGCTGCGCTTTCTGAACAAATGCGCGATAAGCTGTCTTTAATGTTTGGATTAGCAAAACGCTCGATTAGCGTGTCTTTGTAGATTTCAAGATCAATGCCTTCTAGTTGCGCTAGGTTAGGCGTTACTTCTTTATCCATAAACGCACGTAGGTACTTCGCAAATAAAGGATCAGATACTGTTTCGTCAATTGTGCTATAGCCATGTACAGAGCCTAATAAACCCAGTACCGAATGGCCTGCATTTAATAAGCGTATTTTCATGGTTTCATAAGGCGTTACATCACTTACAAATTGTGCGCCTACGCTATCCCAATCTGGGCGTCCGCAGCAAAATGAGTCTTCAATCACCCATTGAGTAAACGACTCACACGTAATTGGCCATTCATCGCTAACACCGTACGCATCAACAACGTAGTCAATATCGCTCTTTTTAGACACCGGTGTAATACGGTCAACCATTGCATTTGGAAAGGTTACATTAGCGGCAATCCACTCGCTTAGTTCTTTATCTTGCTCAGCTGCAAAGGCAAGTAGCATTTTGCGCGTTACATTACCGTTGTGCTGAATGTTATCGCACGACTGTACAGTAAACGCATCAAGGCCTTGCTCTTTACGCAGTTTTAACGCAGCAGTAATGTAACCAAACGCCGTGATTGGATCGTTAGGATTATTAATGTCGTTAATAATGTCTGGATTTGAGTAATCAAACTCACCCGTTACAGGGTTAAAGTTATAACCCCCTTCGGTAATGGTTAACGACACAATATGCGTATCGCTGTGCGCAAGCTTATTAATAACCGCTTGTTTGTCCTCTGGGGCAAACAAAAAGTCAATCATAGAGCCAATAACTTTGTTATCTATCTGCCCATTTGGGTGTCTTACTGTTAGCGTGTAAAGGTAGTCTTGCTGCTTTAAAATATCGCGCAGACCACGGTTACCCTCTAATAAGCCCACACCACAAATACCCCACTGTTCAGCACCTGGCGTTTTTAATAGCTCGTTTATGTACACCGCTTGGTGAGCACGGTGAAAGCCGCCCACACCAATATGTACTATACCCGCTTTTAGCTTGCTGCGGTCGTAGTTTGGTGTATCTACATGGCTTGGCATATCTGCCAAGCTTTGTTGGTTTAGCCCTTTAACAAGAGCGTCAGTGTGCTGGTGTTGCGTCATGGTGCGACCTTACTAAAACAATATTAAAAATTTAACTTAAGATGCAGTGTTGAGTGCTTTATGGCGCAATAGCGACCAGTAAGCGGTTGCAAAATAAATAATGGTGCAAATAAAACAGGCAATTTCAAACTGCGTTTTATTTCCTGCGTAAATGCTCATGCTGTCACTAAAAAACATGACTTGGCTGGCAAAGCCAAAAATAATAAGTAACGAAACAGTAGACACACCATTTAACACTTTGGTTAGCAATGAGTTATCAATAACTGGCGCTTTAACATCTTTAGCCAGTCCTGCTTGGTACTCTTTTATGTCTTTTAGCTCTTGCTCTTCTGCTGCAATTTCTTTGCTGTAGTCTTCACCTGCGCCGTACTTTTTAGCCAGTAGGGTGTAAACCACAATGGTGAATATCCAAGTAGGAATAAATAGGTAGTAAAATGACATTACATCAATTGCATTTAAACCAAAGCCAAACACAAGTGCCAACGCCCAAGAAGCAATAGCCGGTACGCTACGGGTAATGTTTTTATATTTAGCCCAGTAACGGGTTAAACCAATTTTAGGAAATAAAACATGCTCAGCAAATACAATACCGCCCACAGGCACTACTAATAATCCTGCGTAGGTAAGTAGTGGTAACATTTGCGAAAATACAAACGGGAAACACGCAATAATAACGGTTACAACACCCACAATGGCGGTTGTACGCTCACGTGATTGGTCAACAAAAATAGACTGTGCTGCAAGCCCTGCGCGGTAAAGATTAGCGTTAGCTGTTGTCCAGCCTGCAATAATTACAATTACAAAACCCGTCCAACCTAATGCGTGGTAAGCAACGTCACCTGGGTCAAGCGATGAAATAGTGGTTTTAAGTAATACCGCAACACCCGCGCCCATAATACCGGCCGATATCCACGCTAAGTAATGGCCAAAAAACATACCTACGCCAGAAAACAAACCGTAGCTTTTACGTTTGGCAAATCTAAAAATAGCCATATCAATTAAGCCAAAGTGGGTAATAGAGTTTGCAGCCCATGCAAAACCTATAACCTCTAATAAGCCAATACCTTTTTCGCCATCAGCAGTGGTACCAGTCCAGATTGATGAATCCCCTATTGCCATAAAGTCGTCAAAGCCTGTTAGCGTGGTTACCCCTAATACATGATTAGAAAGCTCAGGAAACAATGCAAACGAGCCCGCTATAAAAATAACAAACAACCACGGCGCACAAATTTTAGAAAAATCAGCAAC
The DNA here is from genome assembly GCF_001401855.1 of Pseudoalteromonas sp. P1-7a. NCBI lineage: Bacteria > Pseudomonadati > Pseudomonadota > Gammaproteobacteria > Alteromonadales > Pseudoalteromonadaceae > Pseudoalteromonas > Pseudoalteromonas sp. P1-7a. The sequence continues at coordinate 62,156 of NZ_LKDU01000018.1, forward strand.
CGTAGAAAAACCATACATAGCCACAAATACAACAATAGAGCCAACTGATAATACAATGGCCACAAATGCTAAGCTGTTAGGATACCAATCGAGTTGTGCGGGTATATCAAATAAAAACCGAACGGCGGTTGCCGATACCGTGATCATCGCGGCGGATATCACACTAAATATGACCACGTTTGCCCAGTTATAGAGCTTGGTCATTGAGTTACCCGCAATTTTATTTAGGTAGTTGTATAAACTTAAACGTGTTTCTACCGCAATTGGAGAAGTAATTAACCACCACGAACACATTGCTAATAGGTTACCAATTAATAAACCTAATAGAATGTCGATGGTCGATGCGCCTAATGCAACAAAGGTTGCACCAATAACAAATTCGGTGGCTGCAACGTGCTCACCAGCGTATAAGCCGGCAAAGTGCTTCCAACCATGAAGCTTATGATTAGCAACGGGCAATTGCTCTTCGTTAACATCGTTAAATGTTTGTGTGTGTGGACTTGATGCCATGGTATTTTCCTATTGTTTTAAGCACAGCCCTAACTAACCTGAACTCTGGATAATAAATCTATCTCAAGCAGCTATTTCCAGCGCTAACTACGTTAAATTTACTTGCAATAGGCTAGCTATTGACGCGTAATTTCGCCTTGTTTTCACTGTAAATCTCTGGCTAGAGAAAATAAACATAGATATCACTTTTGATTTAATATGTTAGTAAATCTCTTAACCAAAGTTCAGGTTAACTATTAATTTAAATAAGTGTTTTTTTATTTAAATTAATAATGAGTAAATCGCCGTGCCTTTTTATAATGCTACTACTATAACTATCTAATAATTAATGCATTTTACGTTAAGCTTTGTCAGTGTCATAAAGCTCAACGTTAATATTCTATTACTGTGTTTGTAATGCTGGGTACTGCTTATAAAAGTCATCCCAATGGGTTAAATGTGCGACCTCTGGGTAAGCTTGGTGAACAAAGTTCACTGCATCTTGCATATGCCCACCTCCGCTGTAATGCAAAACCTGCATATTGGCGGCAAGTGCAGCGCACACACCGGCTTTTGAGTCTTCAATCACTAAACATTTGCTTGGGTTAACACCCATTTGCTCTGCAGCATGTAAAAATAAATCGGGTGCGGGCTTACCATTTTTTACCTCACTTGAGGTAAATACCTTATTAAAGTACTGCGATAAATTAACCACATTAAGCGCTTTAGCAGTGCGTTTAGGGCTACTGCTTGTTGCAATACAACAAGGTACAGATAATTGCTCTAGCACGTGTTTAATACCGTTAGTTGGCATTAATGCAGTTTCGAACTCGTTTAATAATGCTTCTCGGTAATCGGCTTCAAAGCTCTCAGCTAATGTCACGTTAAAGGTATCGAATAAGTTTTGGGTAACTGTTTTAAAATTACAGCCTAAAAAATATTGTTGTACATAGGCTCGGTCAATATTAACGCCAATCTCTGCAAGCATGTTTATTAACACTTGCGCGCTCAATATTTCGCTATCTATAACAACGCCATCACAATCAAAAATAACTAATTCTATTTTAGTATTCATATTGCCCCTTTTTATGCACCTAGTTTGGTGCAACCTTAACTTGAGCATAAGCCCAGCAAGTGAGCATATTCTCTTTATTGTTATAATAAGTCAACATCTTGTTAGTGAAAAACGCACCACGATGGTGAATATTTATTCATTAAATATGAAATTGTCTGTATTTTCATTGATTTCAAAATTGCAATTACGACTAAGGTCGAACATTACAAAAACGCTATTTAGAAAATAGAAGGCAGCTCACAAATAACAATCTAAATTTGTGATTACCCCAATCTAAACAATCAATTTTACCGAACTAACTTTTGTTAATACACTCATTCACAGTTAAACAGCCAGCAACACTGCCGGCACTTTTATACAGATGAGGTCGACAATGAATACTCAAAAAAACACGATTAATAATAAATCTACATTAACGCTAAGTGCATTAGCGCTAGCAATGGCATTACCTGCAAGTGCCGCTACCACCTTAACTAAAGACAACGGCGCGGCTGTTGGCGACAACCAAAACTCTATTACCGCTGGTGAGCGCGGAAGTGTATTACTTGAAGACGTACACCTAATTCAAAAGCTACAACGCTTTGCTCGTGAGCGCATTCCTGAGCGTGTAGTGCATGCGCGTGGTACAGGTGCTCACGGTGTGTTTGTAGCGTCTAAAGAGTTAGATGACTTAACAATTGCTGCACCGTTTGCAGAAGCGGGTAAAGAAACAGACGTATTTGTACGTTTTTCATCAGTAATTCACTCAAAAGGTAGCCCAGAAACACTGCGCGACCCGCGTGGTTTTGCGACTAAGTTTTACACCGACCAAGGTAACTGGGATTTAGTAGGTAACAACTTACCGGTATTCTTTATTCGCGATGCGATTAAATTTCCAGACATGGTTCACTCGTTAAAGCCATCACCGGTTGATAACATTCAAGATCCTAACCGCTTTTTTGACTTTTTCTCATACGAGCCAGGTTCTACTCACATGTTAACGTGGGTATACAGCGACTACGGCACACCTGCAAGCCTTCGTAAAATGGACGGCTGGGGCGTACATGCTTACAAAATGATTAATAAGTCAGGCGATGTTAAATACGTTAAGTTTCATTGGGTGAGCCAGCAAGGTATTGATAACCTTGACTCAAAAGAAGTAGCTGAAGTGCAAAGCCAAGACTTCCAGCACTTAACACGCGACCTATACAGTGAGATTGGTAAAGGCAATTTCCCTAAATGGGATCTATACATTAAAACCCTTGATCCGTCGCAGTTAGATGACTTTGACTACAACCCATTAGATGCAACAAAAATGTGGTTAGACGTGAAAGAGACTAAAGTAGGCACCATGACCCTAAACCGTATGCCAACTAACTTCTTCCAATCTACAGAACAAGTTGCAATGGCACCGGCAAATGTTATTCCGGGTATTGAGCCATCTGAAGACAGACTATTACAAGGGCGTGTTTTCTCTTACGCCGATACGCAAATGTACCGCTTAGGTGCTAACCACCAACAATTGCCAATTAACCGTGCAAAAGTTGAAGTGGTTAACTACAACCAAGACGGCGCAATGAACTACGGTAATACAACAAGTAACGTGAATTACCAACCAAGTCACGAAAACGTTGCAGAAAACCCAATTGCACGCAGAAGTAACACAGAGCTAAAAGGCTACGTACAACAAGCAGCTATTAAAAAGCAGCAAAACTTTGCTCAAGCGGGTGTACTTTACCGCAGCTTTAGCAAGCAAGAGCGCACTAACTTAGTTAACAACTTAGCCGGCGATTTAGGCAAAGTGAAAGACAGCAAAGTTATGCACAAAATGCTTAGCCACTTCTACAAAGCAGATAGCGAATACGGTACACGCTTAACTAACGCTGTAAACGGCGACATGAAACAAGTTAAGCAACTAGCCGCTAAGCTTTAATATTTTACCCAACCTGTAAGTTATTGAGGAAAGCCTAGCTTTCCTCTTTTTTAAAAAGGTAACCAGTATGCGTAAATTACTTATTATATTTACTTTAGTGATGAGCTTTTCAGGCTTTGCCAATGAGCCACAAAGCCCTGTAAATGAACAAAGCACCGCCCAGTCGCAATACGACAGCTTACTTGCTTATTACTTTGCAGCCGCACGCACCGACGACACCGCCGTAATAACGCAATTTGTTGATGCTGGCATTCCTATTAATAGTTACAACAACAAAGGTTACACCGCGCTAATGATTGCCACCTACCACGGCAATAAAAATACGGTAAACACTTTATTGCAACTAGGTGCTAATGCCTGCCTTGAAGATAACCGCGGTAACACAGCCCTAATGGCCGCCATTTTTAGAGGCGAATTTAGTATCGCTAAAACACTTGTAGGCCTTGATTGCGACAACGCACATCAAAACAAAGCAGGCCAAACAGCCGAGCAATTTGCACAAAAATTTGGCCAACAAAAAGTGCTCGACTTACTCGCTCAGGTAAACAGTAAATCTAATTAACCAACTTTTAATATACCTATTAGCCCGTTATTGTTAATGGCAATAAGGCTCCATTAACTGCCAATAACAAGGCTTTAGCAAAATAAGTAGTACCCTGTAGTTATTTAAACCTTCCTCTCGCCCCACTTCATTTGGGGCGTGGTTTATACCAATTCCAATAAATAGCTGGCCTATTTTACTCGCTAAAACAACTCATTTTTTTTTGTAATTTCGACAAGGGAACAACCATTTACATCAATATATGCCTAAAGCTGAATTTTTTGTCGGCGTAAAATTAAGAGCACATACTTAATGGAGTAGGTATAAACAACGCCTTCCCCTCTTGCTTAAACTGGTCTTACCAGATATTGTTTTTAACCTGTGTACTTTATATGGGAAATAATAATTCTAATGACCTCACCACACTTTGAGCACACCACTATAACCTGTAATAACAGGCAAACTCTAAGCGCCCGTGTATTTACACCCACCAGCCCTATTAAAGGTGCGGTGATGATTGCCCCTGCAACCGGTATAAAACAACAGTTTTATGCAAATTTTGCTACTTACTTACAACAACAGGGCTTTGGCGTAATTACCTTTGATAACAGTGGTATTGGCCAATCGCTTAACCGCAGTATTAAAAAAAGCAAAGCCACATTACAAACCTGGGGCGAGCAAGACATGCCTGCGGTGCTTGAGCATTTGCAAAGGGTGTTTCCTAATACGCAGTATCATTTAGTGGGCCATAGCGCCGGCGGACAATTAGTGGGGCTAATGCATAACGCCAACGAGCTAAGATCTGCGTTTAACTTTGCTTGCTCGTCAGGTAAATTAACTAATATGCGCTTGGCGTATCAGGTTAAAGCGCACTTTTTTATGAATGGAGTTATCCCCCTTAGTAATGCACTATTTGGCCATACTAAATCACAATGGTTTGGCATGGGCGAGCCACTACCTAAAGGCGTAGCTAAACAATGGCAAAAATGGTGTAACGCACAAGGGTATGTGCAATCAGCATTTGGCAATACCGTATTTCAACACTGTTACAACACGCTTTCTATGCCCTCGCTTTGGGTTAATGCTACCGACGACGACATTGCAAATAACGCGAATGTCGCCGATATGCTCTCGGTTTTTCCTAAATTAAAAGCACAAACACTCACCTTAAACCCACACGACTATGGTTTGAAGGAAATTGGCCATATGAAGTTTTTTAGTAAAAAGTCAGACGGACTATGGCCACTGGCACTTAACTGGCTAAACAAACACAGTTAAAAAAGGATGCGTTTACGCCGTTAATTTACGGCGTTTAGTGGCTTTTTAGCTGGTTTTTCACGTGTTACAAAATAGCAAACGAGTGAACCACCAGTGACCATTATTACTCCTTGCCAAAATGAGGCACTAAGGGTAATTGATAAATAAAGCGCCGAAATAATCGCCGAAAAAACCGGCGTAAAATACGAAAGCGTACCAAGCAGCATTAAGTTACCGCCAATAATTGCTTGGTTCCAAAGTGCATAACCGCTGCCAACAACCACACCAGCTAAAATAAGCGTTATGGTAGCGTGTAGTGTAAAGGTCATTTTTGGCTCGTCACTTAATCCATACAATACCCATAAGCTCAGTGCTGTGGCGATAAAAAATAGCACAATGGCATTTTTCCCATTGCTATTTTTTTGAGTAATCACACAATAAACAGACCAAATAAAAGGCGCTACAAACGCCAGCAAGTAGGCCGTTGGGTTACTTGCAAAATTGCCCATAATACTGTTAATTGACAACCCACTATCGCCACCCACGCACCATGCCACGCCAAAAAAGGCGAGCAGCATACCGGGGTAAATCAATACACTTACTTTACTACGGTTAACAACAATACTGAGCAAAATGGTAAGCGTGGGCCATAAATAATTTATAACCGCCATTTCTACTGCTTGGTGGCGATTATTAGCAAGCCCCACAAACAGTGCTAAACACACCTCGTAAAGTGCAAATAAAGCAGTACCCCAAATAATATAACGCTTATTAAACCCAGCAAATTTAGGACGCCCCATTACCAAAATTAAAAACAGCGCGCTTACACTATACATAAGTGCCGCCCCACCTATAGGGCCAAATAACTCCGAAACATCCCTGAGCAGAGCCACTAAACAGCTCCATAATAAAATAGCGGCAATGCCATAAAGCGTGTATTTGTGATTAGAAAAAAAGTCCATTAACTACCTAAAAGTACTACTTATGTTTGACGTTACGCTAACAGTAATTAATGCTTTAAACAATTGTTGCTCATCATTTATTGTTATAAAGGTGTTTTTAGCCTGCACTTAAGTGTTTGACCTTTTGGTCAGTAAAGTTACAATCATTCAACACGTTAAAAACAGCATCGCCATAATGAGCACACAAACAAAGCCAAATAAAAAAGAACTCACCCGAGTAAAAAACCAAACATTAATACTCGATGCCGCCGAGCAATTATTTTCTCAGCTTGGTTACGATGGCACCAGTATGAGCATGGTTGCCAAAGAAGCAGGCGTTCCTAAGGCCAATATTTTATATTATTTTAAAAGCAAAGACGGCCTATACGAAAACGTAATAGATCGCATAATTGCGCACTGGAACTTAGGCTTAGATAACGTAACCCCTGAGGACGACCCTGCACATGTGCTTTATCACTATATTAAAAGTAAAGTAATACTTGCCGTAAACCAGCCACTGCAATCACGTTTATTTGCCAGTGAAATACTGCGCGGTGCTCCATATTTGCAAAACTACTTTAGAACTAACACGCGCCCGTGGGTAAAACAAAAGGTAGACATGTTTCAGGCCTGGATAGATGCAGGCAAAATGGATAATGTTGACCCTTATCATTTATTATTTACCATTTGGTCAACTACGCAGTACTACGCCGACTTTCAAGCCGAAGTGCTACTGGTAATGAACAAATTAGAATACGACGAAACCGATGTGGCACAAATAACGCAATCAACTGCCCACATAATTTTAAAAGGTATTGGCTTAAAAATACCTGAGCACAGTGAGGCCTAACCCATGAATAACTTTACCACCCCAGACTTATTTGACGATCACCGCGAAAGCGTACAAGTCGCCGACAGCGGCCTGCGCCACTTTGGTAAAAAAACCACCTTTAGTGGTCAAGCAGTTACCGTTACATGTCCAGACGATAACTCGTTTGCCGCCGATATACTGCATGAAAACGGTGAGGGTAAAGTATTGGTTATTGATGGCTTTGCTAGCAAACGCTTTGCTTTTATAGGCGATATTATGGCTGAGCGCGCGTTAAAAAATGGCTGGGAAGGCGTTGTTATTAACGGCTGTTGCCGCGACATTGAAATACTAGCCACTATGGATTTACCGGTTATGGCGCTAGGTTCAACCCCGCGCAGTACATTAAAGCGTGGCTTTGGCGATAAAAACCAAACTGTAACCATGCTGAGTACCTCAATTAACCCTAACGATTGGCTATACGCCGATGTAAATGGCTTAATTATTAGCCCTAACGCATTACTATAAACGCCATATTTGCAACCAAGTTGGTGCAATCACGCACCAACTTGGTGTGTTTTCACCTCTAAATTACGCCTTCTTTAATACTTATATTTTTATAAATATCTGCTAAACCCCATGTAAACCAAATAAAACCTGACCGAGCGGACAACTTTATTGCATTTGGCATTGCTTTTGCTTAGCTTTTAGGCAATATAATAGCTAACCGATTAAAAAGCGGATCAGGCTCTGTAAAATAAAAATAAGATGTTACGCAGTGGGCTGAAAAATAATAATAACTAATTCGTCTTTTTAATCACCCTAAATCTGATTATAACCAGTTGGTCAGATTTACTTTATAACGAGTGGTGATATGAGTACCAAAACACATAATAATTTTACCGGTATTTTTTGTGACCATGGCCCTAACGCATGGCAAACACAAACCCACGGCAAACTTGTAAATAAGCGCCTTGCGGTAAAAGATGTATTTGCTGTTAAAGGCGAGCGCAACAGCGCGGGTAACCCAAGCTGGTTTAAAGCAGCAAAACCTGCACAGCAAACAGCAAGTGCCGTAAATAAACTAATGAATGAAGGTTGTCGCTTTACAGGCTTTACCCATACCGATGAGCTGGCTTACAGCTTAGAGGGCAATAACATTCACTATGGTGCAGCACAAAACCCAAAACTTAAGGGCCATGCAAGTGGTGGCTCAAGTATGGGGTCGGCGGCCGCCGTAGCTGCTAACCTAGCTGATATTGGCTTAGGTACCGATACCGGCGGCTCTATTAGAATACCCGCAAGTTATTGTGGCTTATTTGGCATAAGGCCAAGCCATAACGTCATTGAAAAAGATGGCCTAATACCGCTCGCCCCCCCTTTTGATACCATAGGCTGGCTTACGCAAAGTGCAGAGCTGCTAAGCGATATAGGCAATATACTGTTGCCAAATCAAGCTATTAATAACGTTGATACTTTAGTTATTTGCGAGCCATTATTTGAGCTGGTTGACCCTGCATTACAAGCCCCGCTTAAACAATTGCTTAAAAAAACCAAACCTTATTTTAAACACCATAAAGAATTTAAACTGCCTGACAGCAACTTATTAAGCGAACTGGCTGACAGCTTTAGAATACTGCAAGGGCGAGCAATCGCAAAAACGCATAAAGATTGGCTTCAATTGCCAGGGCAACTTCCCCAGTTTGCTCCGGCAATTGCGGCACGTTTTAACATGGCGCTTGCCCTAACCGCCCAAGAAGAACAAGAAGCACTAAATGTACAAACCCAATGGCAAACATTAATTGCTAAAAACCTAAATACAAACAGTTGTTTATTTTTGCCAACCACACCCATAACTGCACCTAAATTGGGCGCCGACACAAGCGCCTTACGCATGCAAATAATCACCTTATCGGCCATAGCGGGTTTGAGCCGCTCGGCGCAAGTACACTTACCATTGGCTAATTTAGAAAATGGCCACCCTTATGGGTTTTCATTAATGATGAGCCATGGCAACGATAAAAGCCTACTTGCCTGCGTACAACAATTAGCTGCCCACTTTAAACAGGACACACTTGCATGAGCACACACAACATTGCCTTTACTGCCCCGCATTTTGCGGCAACCGAGGCAGGCACCCTAATATTAAAGCAAGGCGGTACAGCCGTTGAGGCCATGGTAGCAGCCGCCGCTGCTATTAGCGTGGTATACCCGCATATGAACTCAATTGGCGGCGACAGCTTTTGGCTTATTGATAACCTAAACCAAAGCACACCCACAGCTATAGATGCCTGCGGGCGCGCACCAAATGATATAAGCGCCTATAGCAATGAGCCACACATACCAGAGCGCGGTGGTTTAAGCGCATTGACCCAAGCGGCTACGCTTCGTGGCTGGCAAAAAGCCCTTGAGGTAGATGAGCACGCAGCTCTACCACTAAGTACTATTTTAGCGCCTGCCATAAAGCTTGCGCGCGAAGGCTTTACAGTGTCAAAAAGCCTGCAAGCAGGCTGCGAAAAGCTTGCTGCCGTTTCAAACACTAACGCTGCATTTAAAGAGCTTTACATACCCAATGGTAAACCGCTACAAGCAGGGCAACATTTTAAAAACCCAAAACTCGCCAGTACCTTTGAGCACTTGGCCGAGCAGGGATTAAATGCTTTTTATGAAGGAGAACTTGCCGACTCATTTGCAAGCGATTTAGCAGCCGCAGGCAGTGTTATTACCCCAGCCGACATAGCCAATACAAAAGCAGATGTAGTAACACCACTTAATGCTAATTTATCGTGCATACAGTGTTTTAACTTACCTGCTCCCACGCAAGGCGTGCATTCTCTGCAAATAATTGGCGCCGTTAATAAACTAAAACACTTGGCCAAAACAGAGGCCGATTGGATGCACTTAATTGTTGAGGCAACCAAACAAAGCTTTACTCACCGTCCCACACTTTGGGCCGACCCAGATGCGCTTGGCGATGATTATAAAAATGCACTAACCGATGAGCGCTTAAGTGCGCTTGCCAGCAATATTGATATGAACCAAGCCAAGCAATGGCCATTTAATGCAGAGCCAGGCGATACCGTTTGGATGGCAGCACGTGATAAAAACGGCCAACTCGTGAGCTTTATTCAAAGTGTTTACTGGGAATTTGGCAGCGGCATATTAATGAGTGAAGGTGGTTTTGTGTGGAATAACCGTGGTTTGAGCTTTAGTTTAAATAACAACGATGCCAATGCCTTAAAAGCACATAAAAAGCCAGCTCATACACTTAACCCTGCTTTAGCAAAATTTGATGATGGCAGACGCCTTGCCTACGGCACCATGGGCGGCGAAGGCCAACCACAAACACAAGCTGCCGTATTTAGTGGTTACGCATGGCGTAATAAATCAATTACCCAAGCAGTAAGCGATCCGCGTTGGTTACTAGGGCGCACCTGGGGCGATACAAGCACAAACTTAAAGGTAGAGCAAAGCTTAGTAATTCAAGTTAAACATGAATTAAATCAACGTGACCACGACTGGGTAAGCGTTGATAATAACAATGAAATGATGGGCCACGCGGGTGCCATTTTAGATACACCTACCAGCCTTGAAGCAGCCACCGACCCTCGTTCAGATGGTCGTGCAACAGTAACTACAGCAGGAACACAATGACAGAAATAATAAATCAATGGCCCATTATAGCGGCCTTAATAGCAACCGGCATTTTTGCAGGTATTTTAGCAGGCCTATTTGGTGTAGGCGGCGGCATAGTAATTGTGCCTGTGCTGTATTTTTTATTGCAAGGCTTTGGCGTAAGCCCCGAGTCGGCCATGATGATAGCCACGGCGACCTCGCTTGCCACCATAGTGCCTACGTCTATTTCGTCTATACGTTCGCACCATGCAAAAGGCAATATCGACCTTGCTTTAATTAAATACTGGGCCCCGTTTATTTTAGTAATGGCCGTTGTATGTAGCTACTTAGCGCACTCAATACGCGGTAATGCGTTGGTACTTATGTTTGCCTGTATTGCTATTTTAGTAAGTTTAAACATGTTATTTAGAGCCGGCGCGCCTGCCCTAGTTAGTAAATTACCAGGTAAATTTGGCCAAGGCATTATGGCAAGTATTGTTGGTGGTTTATCGGTAATGATTGGTATAGGTGGTGGCACTATTGGCGTGCCCATGCTAAACGCGTTTAACGTACGCGCCCATGTTGCCGTTGGCACCGCTGCTGTATTTGGCTTATTAATTGCGCTACCGGGCGTTATTACTTTATTAAGTATTGGTACTACACCCGCCGATGCACCGCTTGGCACGTGGGGCCTTGTAAACCTACCTGCTTTTATACTTATTATTCCGCTTACTATTTTGTTTGCGCCTATTGGCGTAAAAATTGGTAGCAAGCTAGATCAAAAACAATTAAAACGCGCCTTTGCCGTTGTATTAATGATAACGGGCATTCGTATGCTTATTCAGACTCTGGGAGCCTAAACATGTTTAGCGACACGCAAATTCAAACTTTAAATCCGCCACAGCGATTACTCATGGGCCCAGGCCCAATAAACGCAGATCCACGCGTGCTACGTGCTATGTCGGCGCAGCTAATTGGCCAATACGACCCAGTAATGACCGGTTTTATGAACGAAACCATGGCTCGCTATCGCGAAATTTTTAAAACCAAAAACGAATGGACCCTGCTAGTTGACGGTACATCGCGCGCAGGCATAGAAGCCGTTTTATGCTCTATTTTACGCCCAGGCGATAAAGTACTGGTGCCCATTATGGGCCGCTTTGGCCACTTGCTTGCTGAAATAGCCGAGCGCGTAGGCGCAAAAGTACACACCATAGAAGTTCCGTGGGGTGAGGTATTTACCCCCGAACAAATAGAAAAAGCCATTGTTGATGTAAAACCCCATGTACTTGCTATGGTACAGGGCGATACTTCTACAACTATGAACCAACCGCTTGAACACATTGGCGATATTTGCCAAAAGCACGACGTATTATTTTACTGCGATGCCACCGCTTCGATTGTAGGTAACGATTTACCCGCCGATGAGTGGAAACTCGACGCGCTTTCGGTTGGTTTGCAAAAATGTTTAGGCGGTCCTTCTGGCTCTGCGCCTTTAACACTGAGCGATAAATGCGCCGATTGGATCCAAAAACGTAAAAAAGTAGAAGCGGGTATACGCACGGCCGATCATACCGACGGCACCGAGCCATTTGTACGCTCAAACTACTTTGATTTAGGCATGATCATGAATTACTGGGGCGAGGAGCGCCTTAACCACCACACCGAAGCCACCAGCATGCTGTATTGCGCATCAGAATGCGCTCGCATTGTTATTGAAGAAGGCGTAGACAACTGCGTTGCCCGCCACAAGTTACACGGCGATGCCATGCTAACGGGTATTCAAGCGCTAGGCTTAAATGTATTTGGCGATTTAAACCATAAAATGAACAACGTAGTGGGTGTGTATATCCCCGAGGGCATTAATGCTGACCACGTCCGCGCTCAAATGCTAACCGACTTTGGTATTGAAATTGGCACCTCGTTTGGCCCGCTGCATGGCAAAATTTGGCGTATTGGCACCATGGGTTACAACGCCCGTAAAGATGCCGTATTACAAACATTGGCAAGCCTAGATGCCTGCTTACATGCCAACGGCTATAAAGGCCCTAAAGGCGAAGCCGCTATTGCCGCCCTTGCCCATTATAAATAAAAAAAGGATTTAGCATGACGATCGCAAGCCCCCTCCATGAGCCATTATTAAACACTGAGCTGGCTAATAAATTTGCCGCGCGCGCGTTATTGCGCTGTAAAACGCTCAGTGGCCTATCGCAAATGCAAGGTGGCATTCACCGTGTGTATTTATCTAAAGAGCACAAAGAGTGTAACCGTGTAACTGCTGCGTGGATGGCTGAGGCGGGCATGCAATCGTGGCAAGACCAAGTCGGCAATTTATGGGGGCGTTTAGCATCATCTAACCCAAACGCTAAACGTTTAATTATTGGCTCACACCTAGACACCGTACCAAACGCCGGTGCATTTGATGGTATTTTAGGCGTGTTGCTGGGTATTGAAATCGCCGCCCTTGCGCATACACTTAAGCTTGATTTACCGTTTCATTTAGATGTTGTGGGTTTTTGTGATGAAGAAGGCACCCGCTTTGCCACCACATTAATTGGCTCAAAAGCACTGGCAAACGAGTTTGACCCGCAGTGGTTAAATATAGAAGATACAAACGGCATTACTATGCGCCAAGCCATGCTTGATTTTGGCCTAAACCCAAATGATTACGCAAAAGCAGCGCTTAATAAAAACGAGTTACTCGGTTACTGGGAAACCCACATAGAGCAAGGCCCCGTGCTTGAGTCGGTAAATCAAGCATTAGGCATTGTTACTGCCATTGCAGGGGCAAAGCGCGCTATGATCACGCTAACAGGCCAAAGCGGCCACGCGGGTACTACACCAATGAACTTACGCCAAGATTCGTTAGCAGGCTGCGCCGAGCTTACCCTTGCCATAGAGCAACTAGCAAAAAGTGCCAGTAATGGTGAAGTAGCCACTGTAGGGCAAATTCAAGCACGCCCAGGCGCTACAAATGTCATTGCCGGTAAAACCACTATAAGCCTTGATGCACGCGCACAAAACGATAACGACCTTGCAGTTTTACTTAATGCAATACATACCCGCGCGGAGCAAATTGCAACTAGCCGTAATTTAACGCTCGATTGGCAATGGACACATGCGGCCGACGCCGTAGCGTGCGACACTCAAATTCAACAATTGTTTAGCAGTGCCTGTAAATTGAATAACCAAGCCTCGCCTTCACTTGCCTCTGGCGCTGGGCACGATGCCATGGCAATAGCCCCTATTTGCCCTGTTGGTATGCTGTTTATACGCAGCCCTGGCGGAATAAGCCATCACCCCGCAGAAGCTGTTATTGATGAGGATGTAACAAAAGCCCTTAGCGTAATGTACAGCGCCCTTATGCTGTATGTAAAAGAGTTAGAAAAGTAACAAACGCTTGTGCATCCGCAGGGTAAAGTTATGTTTGTTAGCTTAGCCCTGCGTATTAAACTTGGCTGTGATTATTAATTAAAGCCAGTATTTAAAGTCGGTGTTTTAAACTTAATTAAGGCTTAAGCCAAGCTCATTTAAACTCGCTTCAAAACGTTGCCATTTTCTATTTATCTTACGCTTAGCCGATGAGCTCACATAATTACTAATAGGAAAAAACTCAGTATTACCAATATCATCCACCACTACACATTGCTCAATGGTGCCGTTATTATTAACACACGCTATATTGCGTGGTTTTATTTCTTTGGTGATCACTAAATTATGTATTAAATAATCTTTTAGCTTTAATAGCGGCTCGACTAGTGCTTCACTATTTGGCTGATTTAAATAATGCTCAAGGGTTTTAGCCGGCTGATTATTTGCATCAATCACTAAATCAAACACGTACCCTGTGCCAATATTGGTTTGCACCGTACCATGGTATCGCGCTAATAACTGCCACTGAATATTTCGGTTACTAAGTCGCTTATAATAAGCCAACTCTTGGTCTTGTTCTTGCGAAAACCCATCATGGCTTACTTTAATACATAAATTATGTGCCTCAGGGTGCCTATAACACGTTCTATGCGCCCCTTTACCTACCATTAAGTCATCGTTTAATGAGATCAAACCAATTTTCGTCCTAGCGTAAATTTAAAAATACTAACTCGCTTAATTAAGTAATCTATTTTAAGAAGGGAAACCCGTGTTGATAGCTGGGCAAAAGTTCGCTATTTAGTCGCTCTAAATGAGTTTTTTTTAACAGGTAGCAAGACGTTTAGCCCCGTAAAATGATCAAGTATTATTGTGGATTAGTAATAAACGAGGTAAATAACACGCCTTAAAATGCACGCTTGGTATTTACATCTATTAGTGCTGCTTCTATTACGGTGTCAGTAATAAAGTAGGCACGTTCGTTAAATAAGCCGACCATTTTAACTATAAATTAGGGTTAATCAAGGTAAATTAGCTACAATTCACTCACAATAAAGGCTAGATTCGACTTTCTTTTGTGTTTTTTTAAATGAGTTTCAGGCTGTTGAGGTAAGGAGGAGATACAAAAAGTTGAGAGTTGTTCGTGGTAGTTGACCTAGTCTTAAAAATAAATATTTAGATAGTAGAAGCCCTTTTTTTTTACTATCTAAATACTCCGGTATATAGCTAAACAGACTTTGTATATTTGTATTCGCATGAAACAACCGCTGCACATAAGCCACTAAAAGCTAAAATACAGACTGACGATACTGCACCCCAAATTGCCATTATCATCACAGGTAAACCGGCATTTGGTGCAGACATAACTATTCCATTTCCTAAGTCTTTAGGTGCGCCAAGATTAGAGAAAATACCAAATAAACCAATGCAAATAGCTACAAAAAACAGTATGTAACTCAAAAACCCAAGCATTCTAGAAGCGATAAGCAGGCCCTTAAGGTTTTCTGTTTTAATTTTTGAGTATGGGTAAAGTTTCATATATATCCTTAATTTAATTACTTTTATTATTTTTCCTGAGCGAATGTTTATTATTCACACAAGCAAACATAAAAACAAGTAGGAGCAACTTAAAATAGCCAATTCACCAAGTAGTTAGCCAAGCCTATTAAATTTATAACTAAGTATTAGATGTATATTGAAATAAGAGAATTGCTTTAGCTAACCCTCGTTAAAAACATTTATTATGCAGTTGTTCGGGTGGCTACATAAAACTAACTTTAGGGCCACCCGCTTTAATTTTTATAGTTACTCAATCGTTACCTTTGCATCACTTACCCATGTTTCGGTTATCGGCTCTTCGTTTTTATCAACTAAATACGCGCGTATGCTTACGGGGTCGTTATTGCTTTGTTTGTAGTCAAATGCTAATCGCCATTGGTTGGTACCCACTATTGGGTAAGCACCAATTGGCTCTAATATTTCGCCGTTGCTGGCTTCAACTATAGGCTTTATACCGCTTTCTCTGTCTAGGCCTTTTAATACAGGCCCTTCAAAGTCTATCACCATTTTGTTTACGCCCTCAGGAATAGGCTGGCCAGGAACTCCGCCCTGCCCTTGGCGAGTATTAACAACACTTGCTAGGTTTTTTAATTTTGGATCGAGTGGACGCCACTCAATATCATAAGAAAAGGTAAACTCATCGCCTTTACGTACCTCTTTTTCAGGCACCCAATAAGCAACAATGTTATCAAACGTTTCATCTTTAGTTGGAATTTCGATTAGCTGCACAGCGCCTTTACCCCAATCACCCTGAGGTTTTATCCATGCTGATGAGCGCTTATTGTAAAATACGCCATCGTCTTGGTAGTTATTAAAGTCGCGATCTCTTTGGATTAAACCAAAGCCTTTTGGGTTCTCATCAATAAAGCTATTGGTCGACACCGATTGCGGATTATTTAACGGTCGCCAAATATACTGGCCCGATCCAGTATGAATCGCTAAGCCATCGCTATCGTGAATTTCTGGGCGCCAGTCTTTAGCTTGTGTTTTATCTTTTTCTGAGTACCAATACATACTCGTTAGCGGTGCTATGCCTAAGCGCTCTACATCGGCGCGCATATACAAATTAGCACTTACAGAGGTAACATGCCCTTTGGCCTCTTTGTTGTCTTTACTTAAACCAAACCGATAAGCACCTGTAACAGAGGGTCCCTCAAGCAATGCCCACACAGACATGCTTTCACCTTTATTTTCTGCAGGGCCTAACCAAAATGCCGAAAAGCGCGGAAATTCTTCTGGCTCACTCATACCGGTATTTATTGCAATACCGCGAGCCGACAACCCATATTGCCCTTGTGGGCCATCAGTTCTAAAATAAGACGCCCCCAAAAACGATATCCAATCTGGTTTTATATCAGGGCGCATAATTCTAAAGCCTGCAAACCCAAACCCTTCTGGCAGGTCGTGGGCAGGGCTGTCGTCAGGCATATCAAAAAGCGCATTATTAAAAGGCAGTTCTTTTACGTTGTTTTTATCATCTCTGATATAAATACTTACCGGCTCAGGAAAATATCGCCCTGGGTAAAATAACTGCACCGGTGCCTTTTTGCCATTTGGGTAGAGGGTTTCATCTTCTTTAAAGCGTATTTTCCAGTGTTCATCGTAGGTAATTTTATCAATAAGATCAGGTGCGGGCACTGCAGTTGGCGTATAAGGCTTTTTGGCAGAGGCTTTTGCCATTGCTTTTAAATCTTCAAAAGTAAACTTAGCACTTGCTTGTGCTTGCGCCGCGTGTAACGACACAGAGGAGGTAATAATAGCGGCAATAAATAACTTTAACTTCATAAAAAGTATCTCTAGTAAAATGAGTCTAAAAATAAGCGCCCAGTATGAGCGCCTAACTTAAAATGCGTGTAAAGATATTACACACGGCAATATGAACTCGCGTTTACTAAAATAACGTTATTTGGCGAAGCTTTTATGCTTAGCTGCGTTTGGGGAAGTTGTATTTGAATAGTTATGTTTGGATAGTTGTGTTTAATAAATGCGGCTAATCCAGCTTTTACTTAGTTAAAGCCAGTGAGTGCTTTAAAATCGAAATACTGAACAATGCGTCGCAGCTAGGCTTAGTATAAACACCTGATTAATAAAGGCTTGTGAACAAGAACTGAGAAGTCGAGTAGCATGTTCAACCCCCTATTAAATTTTAACACCCACTTAAAAGTGCTAAGCCTGGGGAATTGCCATTACATTGGTTTGCTATGTATTAGAGGCCACCACATAAGTCTAAAAAATTCCCTGTTGAAAACGATGACTTTGCCGATGAAAGCCAATAAATAGCTTCGGCCACCTCCCCAGGTTCACCTCCACGCTTAAGAGGAATAAGCTCCTTTAACCTTTCTACTCTTTCAGGTTCACCACCATCAGCGTGCATTTGCGTATTAATTAGCCCAGGGCGCACACAATTAACTCTAATGCCTTCACTGGCAACTTCTAGTGATAATCCTTTGGTGAGTGTATCTATAGCCCCTTTTGAGGCAGCATAATCAATATATTCATTCGGTGAACCTGAACGAGACGCCCCCGATGAAACATTTACAATAACCCCTCCGTTTCCGCCATGACGTGTAGACATACGCTTTATGGCCTCTCGGCAGCACAAAAAGTAACTAGTCACGTTGTTTGCTAAAATAGTATTAATTCTTTCAGCTGTTAAATTCTCCAAACGCGACTGCTTATGTAAAATACCAGCGTTATTAACAAGCACTGACAAAGGGCCTAGCTCTGAATCAATTTTTTTAAACAGCCTTACTACATCATTCTCAACCGAAACATCTGCTTGGACTGTAATACAACGATTACCTGCAGCCCTAATATCGCTTGCGACAGCTTCAGCCGAAGCTCGATTAGATTTGTAATTGATACAAACCGCATACCCTTTTGATGCAAATAATTTAGACGTAGCAGCACCAATACCTCGGCCTCCGCCCGTTATTAAAACCACTTTTGTGTTATTCATAAGTCATCCTTAAATAATGATATTGGAGGAATATGGAATGCTTTGCTAAATAATAATTTGTTGGCATGGCTTTTTGCGTTGTTTGCCAAAAACATGACAACGTAACATTGCCGGAGTTTAGGCGCTTGTTATATACCCTTACTTTGTTTTATTTCTTGTTTCCATTAACGTGATACGAGCATTAATGTTTTTAATCGCATGAGCGACATAATGATAAAGAACAAAAAATGCTGATATACCTGTTATTAGAGCGGCTGGTATAGACGGAATAGTTAGAGTAAGGATGAGCGCAATTGCAGTAATTCCAATGACAATAAGCCATGTGTGGGTTGCACTGAAAAGTTTTCGATTTTGTTGCTCGATAATTTTTATACTTTGATCTATATCCATTACCACAAACTCCTTGGGGTATATAACAGCTTATTGAACACCACTTTGGGGGGTTATAACCCCCCAAAAACGGCGCATATTACATCGCTCAATAATTCCACTAAATAATTGCAATGTAAACAAGCAATTAGGCATGCAGTTAAAAACCCTTGTTTATTTTGCACCAAAACGACTTTTAATAATGTTATTGGACAACGTCACAATAGCTGTTTATGTGAACAATTTATTCTAAGGGTAAATTTTGGCTTTGGGTATTTAGCACGTATGAGTTAAAGCATTGGCCAGATAAGCGAGCCTTAACATAATAATGAAACAGGCCCGCTGGAGTGTTTATGATAAAACGAATTGGTTAGTGATTTACTTTACATCAAAGTTCACATGATCAAAGTAAGGATTACTCTCACGCGCTTTAAGTAGACTAATTGTAGTGAGCACAATAAGCTTTAGCTCGCCATTTACGTTAATGGCAATGCACTCTTGTTTAAGTGCATTGCGTTTTGTATCAGTTGCTACGCCACATACACCATCGCCATTTTTTAATACAAGCTCAATATTCAGCCTGTGCATACAGGCAATTTCGATGTAATCGTAATGGTTGCAACTGATCATAAAGTTCTCTTTACATTATTTAGCTGGTTTAAATAGCATTAAAGTGGCAATAACAACTAAGTTGCCTACATACCATAAATCTTTAATTACAAATTGTCCTAAACGTTCTAATAACGTGCTTGAGCTAAATGCACCGGTGGCGGTAATTAAAAATGTTTGGGTCATTAAAAATACACTTAAACACGCTAAGCCACTAACAATAATAAGCTTTTTATTGTTGAGTAAAATGCCTGCACCAAGTAGTACTGCAAATAATACATCAAACCCACCAATGATATTTGATGCGCCTTGTACGCTAAATACCGTGTATAACCACGACATAAACGGTGAGGTTTCTACTAGGCTTACAATGGCTTTGGCCTCAAACTCATAAAATTTCATGCCGCCAATCCACAGTAAAACCATAGCAACCGGTATAAAGTTTAAAAATACGTGTTGTTTGTCTGTTAGCTTATTTTTGTAAAACAAAAATAAATACAAAGGGATAACAGCAAAGTATTTAATTATGCCTTGCCCACTGCCAATAATTGGAAAGCCGCCTAACTGTGCCATCCAGCGGTTACTGGCAAATAAGGTAAGTAAAGGCACTATGCTAACAACTAATGCGAGTATAACTGCAGGCACAGGCTTTACTAATTTTAAATGCGCAGCTAAGGTGGTGACTGCCAGCGCAATCATTGCAGTGCCTGTGAGTAAACCTAATGTGTTTACACTGAGTAAAGTATCAAGTTTATAAAAACTAAAGGTAGCTGTAAGTGTATTTGGGTTTGCACCTAAAGCAAACGATACGCCAAGTAATGCAAAGCTGAGTGTAAGTAAAAAGGTGAGTGCGTTATTTGTGTGTGTTATGTTCATTGTGTGCCCATTAAATCTGTAATGGCTAATAAAGACCTAATTTTTACAAAAAGTGATTCAACTAAAGTTAAATTTTTTAAATACTAGGAAGGACATTTTGGATTTTACGTTTACAAAAGCCACGCGTGAAAAGCGGTTTAACCTGCGCTTTGGTTAAGAGATTTAGATATAGTTGGTTAGTAATGTTACTGGGTCTGTTTTCTCTAGCTAGAAATTTTAAGTGAAAACAAGGCGAATTTGCGCGTCAATAGCTAGCCTATTGCAAGTAAATTCAACGCAGTTAGCGCTAAGAATAGCTGCTTGAGATAGATTTATTAGCCAAGGCTCAGGTTATTAATTAAATCTTAGAAAACTTACTATGGTAGAGCACCTTGAGGTGGCCGGCTTATTTTTAACTGAGCAACAGCATAATGAAAGGGTTGACGAACAATACGATTGCTCTCATCTTATACAGTTTAATGGTAATACCATAGGTACGTTAAAGTACAAAATATGGGGTAGCCACATTGAAATAATGCAATTACAAATACACCCCAACCATCAAAATAAAGGCTACGGCAGAGGCGTTATTGAGCAAGTAATTAAAACTGCAAAGTTAAAGCCTATCAAACTAACAGTACTTAAAAACAACCCTGCTAAAGCACTTTATACTCGACTAGGCTTTAAGATCACTGGGGAAGATAACTATGAGTACCATATGCAAACTCAGCCAATTAATAACTCCCGCCTTAAAACCTAATCACCTTGATTTTTAAAATCTTTTTTTCTGAAAATGGTTAGGTGCCAGCCCCATTTAAGCGAGCCAAGCCTTAAAAAAACCGTTGAAAACAATGAGCCTAAAATACACCAAATATAATCGACTTCTAGGGTAAATAACGCAGCATAAACTAAACCACCGACTAAGCAGGCTGAGGCATAGGGTTCGTTACGCATAACTGAAGGCACTTCACGGCAAATCACATCGCGTATTAGGCCGCCAAATATCCCTGTAGTGATCCCCATTGTTATCGCGATAATCATACCTGTGCCGCCTATTAAGGCTTTTTCTATGCCCATAATATTAAATAATGCCATCCCTATGGCATCTACGAGTAAAAAGTAATAGTTGTTTACATGTGGTAGATAACGCACAAATAATATGGTGGCGATAATAGCGGCGTACGCTGAATATAAATACTCGGGCGTGGCTACCCAAAAGATCGGTTTATCTAACAGTATATCTCGTAGTGTGCCACCACCTAAAGCAGTAACTGTTGCAACTACAACTACACCAAATCCACTTATGTTTTTTTCGTAGCCCAATAATGCGCCTGCTACAGCAAAAAATGCCACACCGAGTAACCCCAGCACCATAAAGTATTCAGCAGTCATGTGCAGTCCTTTTAAAAATTTATAAATGTGTGCATCAACTTATATGCCAAAAATAATTAGCAAGAGCAAAAAGAGGATTAAAAAATACTATTTAAAAACAATACAGTAGAAAACGTTTAACGCAGTTGTAGGTAAGGCTTAATAAAATGTAATATTTAAAAAGGTAATTATTTTAAAAGTGAGTAGTTTTTACACATTTTTTGTTTTTAGCTGAGCTGCTTTTTTTAGTGCCCACCAACCAATTGTTAGACTCATTAATATACGTACGGGAAAGTAAACAACAGCAGGAATACCAAATAACCAATTGGCAAAGCCTTGGGGCATTACATAAAATGCAACCTGCTTCACCCAATAAATAAACTCAACATACTGCGCTAAAAAGTCATTAAGCGATAAGCTCAGAGGTGCTAAATTATTACTGATTACAACCCATAGTGCATACATACCAAGCAAGCCATCACCCACACTGCCAATATAAGATGAGTAACCTATAAATAATAAAAAGCCGCGCATAGTAAGTCCCTGTTAGCTGAATTGTAAGTTAAATAATAACTAGCCTAGTTAATTGCAGCCTTTATTGGTTTTAGTTAGGTGAACGTCATGAACACTTGCATGGGCGCCACAGTAAAACATATAGTTGGAGCAGTGATGGTTCTCATCCTTAAGATTCAAGCCATTTTCATCAAATTCTAGCTCAAATTTACAGTTAATGACGTATTCGGGCTCTTGTTCTTCAAACACCAGTTTTTTATCCTTTAGTACCAAAGGTAATGGTTCTGTAGTTCCCTCAGCGGCGCTGTGATAGTGCAAATATGAAAGTTGTAGCCCCATATAAGGCCTTCTGTAAAATATTTTTCGCTTTTTTTGAATATATTTATGTAACTCGTTTTTAGTTTAAAATGCTCATTACTTTCGCCTCCATCTTTGTTGAGCATAGGGGTCGCGCCTGTTATTTTATCCGTTGTGGAATAACATCCTTCAAATGAGCTTGCATATGAATATCCACTAAAGATGACACTTACTAGCATCAAAAATATTAAAACCAGTTTGCTCACCACTGCTCCTTGCTGCGCTGTTAATCTTCGTCAAAAAAACGGCCACTATCATCTGTCATTTTTACTGGTAGGCCGTTATCAACCATAAAATAGTAAAAACGTAGGTCGTCAATTAAGTCTGGAGCGGTTATTTCAATATCTTGGTATGTCGCGTTTTTAAACTTAAATCGTAAAATATGCTCAAAACGCTTAGTTTGGCAATAAAGCACTTCTTCTAGCTCAGACACTTTTATATTTATGCCGAGTAGTTCAAACTCGCCATTTACAATTTCAATTGCATGAGCCTGTTCTGTGTTTGCACAATACCACTGTGAAAAAAACCTCAATAATACAAACGCAAAGAGGTATAAAAATTGATGCAGCAAAGGCTGTTCAATAAATACCTCTACCCAAAATAAAACTATAACTGCGATAAATGTGTTGAAACCAAGCGTCCAAAGTAGTTTTGCGCTGGGTGTTTTTTTGTACCTTGTTAGTTTATTCATAAGTCCCTTTTTAACGTTATCCCTAGATAAATATTGCTACAAAATATTACTTATTTTTTTCCTGCTATTGTTGGGTCGGCATTGTTTGCGGGCTCTTGCGCTTATAAGTGCGTCTATTCCTTCTCGCGCTCAGGAAAGCGTTCTCGGTCAATGGCTTTTGCGCTGGAGTAAAGTTCATCTAATGTGTAGGTAGAAAAGTCTATTGGGGTGTCCATGCTTGGGGGGATTCCTTTACGTAATTTATCTCAAAGTAGCATAGCTTTAGTAATTTATTCAATATCTTAAATTAAAGACTGGCGTAGCTTTTAACTTTTAACTTTTAACTTTTAGCTTTTAGCTTTTAGCTTTTAGCTTTTAGCTTTTAGCTTTTAGCTTTTAGCTTTTAGCTTTTAGCTTTTAGCTTTTAGCTTT
>NZ_LKDU01000019.1:0-83094 GCF_001401855.1 Pseudoalteromonas sp. P1-7a
TTAATTTGCTGCTCGGGCTGTGCGACTAATTCTTCGTATTTTACTAATTTTATATTGTTGTGCAGGGCGCTAAAGTGCTGCATGAGTTTGTAAAAACGGCTATAAAACTTGGCTGTGTCGAGCAAGTCTAAGGAGTAAGCATAATACGGGTTATTTATTGTAAATAACTGGCGGTAGTTACCAATGCAGGTGTCCATTGGGTCGCGCAGCATACAAATAATTTTAGCGTTTGGTAGGGCTTTAGTTATTAAATCGATATAAAAAAAGTTAAACGGGAGTTTATCTATAAAGTGTTTATGGCTGCCAGTGGTTACGCGTGTTGCGTTTAAATAGGTTGTCCCAAGCTGATTAAAATCAAGCTCATACGCTTTAGTGAGTGTTTGAGTATCGAGTACATGGGGTGTTTGAGTTTGGCTGAGCTTTTTAACGCTTAGGCCAAAGTCTTGTAATTCACCGGCTGATTGTACGTCGCTGTGGCTCGATAAAATACGCTCAACCAATGTAGTGCCAGAGCGGGGCATACCTAATACAAAAATAGGCTCTGGTGTTGGGTTACCCTGTGTGAGCGCGTGTTTATGCTGCTCGCTTAAATGTTTAATGTGTTCAAATAATGCGGCTGATCTTTTATGATCAAACGGCTGCGTAGCGCGTTTAGCCGTTTTACCTTGCTCTAGGCTGTTAAACGCATTATCAAACTCACCTATGTCTTGGTACTCTTTTGCAAGTGCGTGGCCAATGTGTAATTTTGCATCGGGATGAGTGATTTGCTCAGCTACGGTTTTTAAGCGCGCTATATGATTAGATTGCGCAGTGGCTTTGGTTAAGTCACTTAATGCAAAATGGCTTTGGTGATGCAGCGGGTTTAGAGTAATGGCGCTTTCAAATGCATTTTTGGCTTGGTCAAATTGGCCTAAAAATTTAGCGCTCACTCCTAAATTATAATAAAACTGAGGTTGTGGTTTATTTGCATGGTTAGCCAGTTCAATTGCGCAGTTAAAGTAATTTAGGGCCTCTTTGTGTAGGCCTGCTTGTGTAAGTGCAACACCTAGGGTGTCGGCATCAAGCGGCTTTTTTATTTGCTCAACGGGTATGGCTAAAGCGGTGTTTTTGGCTTTAGTTAGCTCGCCTGTAATTGCGTAACACTTTGCAAGTTGGGCGCTGTATTCAATACTTTTACCAAAGCTAAGGGCTTTTTCTATAAGCTTTATGGCTTTGTGTATTTGCCCTACGCGTAAATTAACCATGGCCAGTAAAAAGTAGCCATCGGCAAAGTCGCTTTTTTGCGTTACTAATTCAACTAACGCTTTATGAGCAAGCTCAATATTGCCTTGGTTTAAATGTTTAATTGCACTTTGATGAAGATGTTTTAAATTTGGCTGCATTGTTTAATTTTTATTATTTAGTTACGCGTTTATAAAGAAAAAAGGCTCAAATAAATTTGAGCCTTACAACATTGTTTAAAAGTGACTATAAATTATATTTCAAATTTGTAGTTAAATTTAACGCCTACCGTAAGCGGGCGGTTAACATAGTGGCCGTAGTTACGCTGTATGTCAGCACCGTTTGCAGTTGTTATGTCTGCATCTGAGCGACGAACCGATGTAAATGCATATTTATTAAATAGATTATCAACATAAAGAGTTGTTGACCACTCATCGGCTGTTAACTTAGCAGAAATATTACTTAAGCTATAACCTGGTAGTGTTTCACCGCTGTCATGCAAACCTACTTTTGAAAGTACATCGCTTTGCGCGGTTAAACCGTAGTTAATATCAAGGGTTTTGTCGCTAAATACATCTGTTTGGTAGTTTACACCCATTGAGAACTGATGCTCTGGCGAGCCCGGTAAACGGTCGCCGTCTTCTGCGCCATCTGTGCCATCGGCGTTAAATAAAAATGGTGCATCTGAGGTTAGCTCTGCTTTTGTATATGCATAAGTTGCGTACACGGTAAACGAGTCAGATAAAATGGCACGGGTAGATAGCTCAACCCCTTTTGCGTTTGCACTGCCTGCGTTTGAAAGATAAGTTAATTGGCCTACATCAGTAGCGCCCGTAATTTGTGCATCATCCCAATCTACGTTAAATAACGCGGCGTTAAAGTGTAGCTGGCTTTTAAGCCAGGTGCTTTTAAAGCCTAACTCGTAGTTTGTTGTAGTGTCGGCTTCAAATAATAATTCGTCAGGTTTACCACAGCCTGTTTGTTGATCTTCAGGGATTGGATCTGGGCAAGACACTAAACCGTTTGAGCCGCCAATTCTAAAGCCTTCACTCACTGTTACATAAGCCATTACTGAATCAGTAAATTGATATTTAGCATTAAATTTAAATAAGTTACCGTTATCGCCGGCTTTGTCTTTTTCGTAAGCAACGGTGATTGCATCAGGGTCTGCATCGCCATAAAGAGTATTTGCAAGCGGGAAGTCAAAAGCCGCTTGCGACTCTACATCGTATTCGTAAAAACGTGCACCGATAGTAATATCTAACTTTTCGGTAACTTGATAGCCAACTTCACCAAATAGTGCGGACTCAGTAACTTCACTTTTTGTAAGCTCTAAGTATTCTAATGAGTCAGGTCTTAGCTGCGCGCCGCCAAAGTTATCGATAGCGAATTGGTCAAACCCAGGTGTAAACTCTCTGCTTGATGCTTCTGTTTCGGTTTTGTTGTAAAACGCGCCTACAATCCAATTTAGGTCGCTGTCGCTTTGCGATACTAAACGCAGCTCTTGCGTAAAGGTATCTTCTTCATCAACCTCTCGGGTAAATGCTGAGAATGAAGGGAACTCTTCATAACCGTAATCAAGGCGAATAAGTAAATCGGTTTGGTCGCGTTGGCCGTCGGCATCAAAGCTCGAAATACCGGTTGCCGATACAAGCTCTGCAAAACCTAAGTCGGCTTTTAGCTCGAGG
Source organism: Pseudoalteromonas sp. P1-7a (assembly GCF_001401855.1). NCBI lineage: Bacteria > Pseudomonadati > Pseudomonadota > Gammaproteobacteria > Alteromonadales > Pseudoalteromonadaceae > Pseudoalteromonas > Pseudoalteromonas sp. P1-7a. The sequence goes on from NZ_LKDU01000019.1 coordinate 2,910, forward strand.
CTTAGTAGTTGATCTTCTTTTTCGCGCGGCTCTTCATAACGATAAGCCGACTCGTACTTACCTACAATATCGCTTAAACCGTTATCATCGTTTAGGCTGTTGTAATGAACAATTGAACGGCCTTCGCTGTCTTGGTTTTGATAAAAGTAATTAAGCGTTCCTTCAAATGTTTCGCTTGGTTTGAAGCGTACCGAAATGCGCCCAGTCGTGGTGGTTTCGCCGTTAGCATCTTCAACATTTTTAATATTGTTGTTTACTTCGTCGGCGTTGCTCCAATCAGGGTCCGGTAGCGATACACCTGGTTCGCGCACTGTATAAGCATAATCAATAAAGCCTGGGTCTTCGTATACGTTTAAGCTTGCACGTACAGCTAATTTATCTTCAATAATTGGCAGGTTAACAATAAAGCCACCTTCGCCGCCTAATGAGTCACTTTCTTGGGTTTGAAATAGGTCACCAAATACTTCTACTGAGGTAAAATCAAGCTCTGGCTCTTTAAGCATGTAGCGAATTGCACCGCCGAGTGTTCCAGCGCCATATAATGTGCCTTGTGGCCCAATAAGTACTTCTACGCGTTCTATGTCGACTAAACGCATATCTACTGACACTGGAATTTCGTTAACGTATGTGGCTACGGTACCACCATCTGATGAGGGACCTGACGAGTTTGTATTTAAACCACGTACAATAATAGGCGAGCCTGAGCGACCACCTTGATCGGTAATTGTTAAACCAGGCACCCAACGCGCTACATCGGCTAGTTCGCCAATGTTTTGATCTTTCATTACATCGGCATCAAGTGCGGTAATGTTTAGCGGTGCATTTTGTACAGAGCCGCTGCGTCTGGTTGCTGTAACTTCGATTACTTCGAGCGATTTGTTTTGAGCGGTAACTTCTTCTTGCGCCACTGCAGAATTAGAAAATATAAATGCGCCAGATACAGCGCTCGAAATAGCCAAGGCTAGTAAGCTTGGTTTAAACATAAAAAGTGATCCCCAGATTTAAAATTTAACACCAGTTAATGTAGGTTAATTAGTTTATCAGGGAGTTAAAGTGGTGGGAATGCTAAAATGAATTTTAATTCACTTTTTTAGAATAAATATAGGTTAGCTTTAGCGGGAGATAATATAAATATGTATAACATCCAAACAATTGGCTAATTAAGGTACAAGCGAGCATGTTTTACTCGTTGAGTAAATGTAAATAGCAGCTCGCATTGGTTTATTACCTAAATGTGTTAATACAGTTAAAAAACCTATAAGGCCCTGTTGAATATTTTACTAAACAGCATTTATTCACGTTTTAGCACTATAAAAGTGAAGTTTGATCCCCATTAACCCTTCATACCGTAAGCTATAGCATTTCGTACTAAAGTACGCGTATTAAGGAATATTTATGAGTCAATTATTCTCACCTTTAAAGCTCGGTGAACTCACTCTAGACAACCGTATTATTATTGCGCCTATGTGCCAGTACTCAGCACACAATGGAGCTGCCAGTGATTGGCACACCATCCATCTCGGGCAATTGAGCTTAAGTGGTGCAGGGTTATTAATATTAGAGGCCACCGCGGTAAACCCAGAGGGGCGCATTAGTTACGGCGATCTAGGGCTTTGGAACAGCGAAACTCAGCAAGCATTAGATAAAAGTTTAAAAGCGGTTAGACAATATAGCCCTATGCCTATTGGTATTCAGCTTGCGCATGCTGGGCGTAAAGCATCTACAGAAAAACCATGGGATGGTGGTGGCGCATTAAACCCAACGGATGAAAACGGCTGGCAAACGCTCGCGCCTTCAGCAGTTGCGTATGACGATAATAGCCCAGTCCCCAAAGCCATGAGCCAATCCGACATAGACTCATTAATTAACGACTTTGTTAGCGCGGCTAAACGTGCTGATGAGCTGGGCATTAATTTAATTGAGCTACATGCTGCACATGGTTATTTGTTACACCAGTTTTTATCACCTTTAAGTAACAAGCGCGATGATGAATATGGCGGTAGTTTGCAAAACCGTATGCGTATTGTGCTAGACGTATTTAATGCTGTGCGCGCAGAGTTTAACAGTAGCAAACCCGTGGGTATTCGTATTTCAGCGACTGATTGGGTTGAAGGTGGTTGGGATTTAGATCAATCAATAGCGCTTGCCAAGGCACTTGATGAGCTTGGCTGCGATTTTATGCACGTAAGTACAGCAGGGCTAAGCCCAAAACAGCAAATACCAGTAAAACCTAACTTTCAGGTGCCATTTGCAACGGCTATTAAAAAGGCCGTAAGCATGCCTGTTATAGCCGTTGGTTTAATTACCGAGCCACAACAAGCCGAAAATATTGTTAGCGAGCAGCAAGCAGACGGTGTGGCCCTTGCCCGTGGTATTTTATATAACCCGCATTGGCCTTGGCATGCCGCAGCCGAGCTTGGCGCAACTGTTAAAGCACCAAAGCAGTATTTGCGCTCTAGTCCGCATGGGCAGCCTTCACCTATTAAGTAACTTATATTTTTACATTTACCATGGCTACCCGCTGCATTTATTTGCAGTGGGTTTTATTTTTATAAATTAGAGTGTTTCATGAACCAAACTGCTGCACACCCTGTGCAAATAAGTAATACCTTAGTGAGCATTATTGCGTTGTGCTGTGGCCTTATTGTGGCAAATATTTATTATGCCCAGCCAATCATTGAGTTATTAGCGCCCGATGTTGGCTTAAGTGCACATAGCGCAAGTTTTATTGTGTCGCTTACTCAAATTGGTTATGCGTTAGGACTGTTTTTTTTAGTGCCATTGGCTGATTTAGTCGAAAACAAACGCTTAATGCTAATTACTTTAGCGATAACATTTTTAAGTTTAATAGGCGCAGGTTTGGCGCAAAGCCCGGGAGTAATGTTAGTTTTATGCTTACTCGTTGGGGCAAGCTCTGTATCGGTGCAGGTATTAATACCGCTTGCTGCGCATTTATCGTCAGATGAAAAACGCGGGCAAGTACTGGGTAATATAATGGCGGGGCTGTTATTGGGTATTTTATTAGCGAGGCCAGTTTCAAGCTTAATAGCCGATCACTTTGGTTGGCGAGCTGTATTTTACTTTGCCGCAGGTTGTATGGCATTTATAGCCAGTGTTATCTATTTTGCGATACCGAGCAGGCAACCAACACAAAATACAACGTACTTTAAGTTATTAAAATCGCTTAAGCAGCTAATAATACAGCAGCCAGTGCTGCGTCAACGGGCGCTGTATCAAGCGCTTATGTTTGCCTCTTTTAGCTTATTTTGGACCAGTGTACCGGTTGTATTAGCCAGAGAGTATGGTTTATCGCAAACACACATCGCGCTCTTTGCGCTTGTTGGGGCCGCAGGCGCTATTGCGGCCCCCATTGTTGGGCGTTTAGCCGACAAAGGCTATACACATCAGTTATCGTTATTGGCAAAAGTGATTGCCGCAGCGTGCTTTTTACCCAGTATATTTGAGCTACCACAAGGCGTGATTATTTTAGCGCTTACGGGTATGTTTATTGATTTTGCTGTGCAGGCAAATATGGTGCTGGGTCAGCGAGTGGTATATTCATTAGAGCCACAAAGCCGTGCTCGCTTAAACGCCATTTACATGACCAGTATTTTTGTAGGTGGGGCGCTTGGCTCGTTAATGGCAAGCCCATTATACGAAGCTGGTGGCTGGCAAAGCGTGGCGTTAGTAGCAGCGGGTATGCCAGTTATATCACTAATCGGCTATTTAATAACAAGTAGAAAGTAGCGCGGTATAAATCATAAAAGGGTTTATTATTTAAAAGGCCAGCGCAGTTATGTGCCGGCCTTTTTACAGAAGCGATTATTGTTTTTTAACACTCGAAAATGAGCTACCCACCGAGGCTATAATCACCAATAAAATAGCCAACCATTGCCACAGGGTTAATAACTCGCCAAGTATAATAAACCCAGCAAGAGCAGCAAATGCAGGCTCTAAACTTAGCATAATACTAAACCCTTGAGCGGGCATATTGCGCAGGGCAACCATTTCAAGCGTATAGGGCAGCGCGCTTGATAAAATAGCAATGCCAATGCCCAGCGGTATTACACTCCATGTAAACGCACTGCTTTGTAATATGCCGCCATAAGGTACAAGTACAATGGCTGCAACAGTCATACCCAAAGCAACCGTTGCGCCGCCCGAGCTTTGCGTGCCTGTTTTTTTACCAAATAAAATATAGGCTGCCCAACAGGCACCAGCACCTAGCGCAAGTACTACGCCTATTGGGTCTAGGCTCTCTTGGCTGCTCATATCCGGTAGTAATAGTAAAATACCCGCAATGGCACATGCTACCCAAAACAAGTCGCGCTTTGCGCGTGAGCTAAATAACGCCACAGCGAGTGGGCCGGTAAATTCAAGCGCAACACCTATTCCTAAAGGGATACGCTCTATGGCGTAATAAAATAAAATGTTCATTCCGCCTAAGCTTAAACCGTATATTACAATTGAAAGTCGATTACCTTTAGCCGGCAGCTTTTTCCATGGTTTAAATATTAAACACAGAATAAGTGCAGAAAAGCCAAGCCTAAGCGCGGTGGTGCCTTCAGGGCCTATAATCGGAAATAGCTGCTTAGCAAACGAAGCGCCAGATTGAATTGTGATCATGGCTAAAATTACGCACACAAGCGCGAGCAAAAAGTTTTTAGTGGATGATTGCATTGTTTTCCTTGGTAACAATCGTCTAGTTTTGCGCAGTGTATCTGTTTTTTATTAGCTAAGTAATAGCTTATATGGCGTACAAATTAAATTTGGGAGGGAGTAACTAATATGTGCGATGAATTAGCGTAACTACTGATAAATAACCAAAAGCAAAGGCTGGGTGCCCTTAAAATAAAAAAGCCAGCGAATAGAACACTGGCTTAAAAACGTTTAGGCTGTTTTAGTGTGTTTTGCTGGCACTTTTAACTAGGCCATCTAAAGAATAAAGGCCACGTTTTTCATCGTTTTTACGTTTGATCTCTTCAAGCGCACGTGCTTCAACAGCATCAAATAATGCATTAATTAAACGGTTAAAGTGTTTATGCATTGCCGTTCGTGCGGCGCTTGCATCGTGGGTTTGCAGCGCATTATAAATAGCGGTGTGCTCATCCATTACGCAATCGTTATTGTTTTTACACACACTGCCGTAATCAGCCACAATTTGTGAATTGTTTAAACGTAAATCCCATAAATTTGCCACCGCATACTCAAGGGCTTTGTTACGTGTAGCTCGCGCTATTATTTCGTGAAACTCTCGGTCTGCTTGTTCTACATATAAGCCTTTTTCCATGGCTATTAGCGTTTGCTTTAATTGAGCTAGTTCTTCATCGGTGATTGATTGAGCGGCAAGTGCGGCTATTTCACCTTCAATGAGTGCGCGGGCTTGGGTTAGTTCAAACGCGCTGATCTCTTTAGTTTTTACAGATGTTTCTTGTTGTTCTATTACATAGACGCCAGAGCCGGTTTTAACCTCTACGCGGCCTCGTACTTCTAATGCAATAATAGCTTCACGAATTGTTGGGCGGCTTACGTCAAACATGTCGGCAAGTTCTCGCTCTGGTGGTAAACGACTCCCAGCAGAAAACTCTCCTTGGTTTATCAAAGCTTCAACTTTATCAACAATGCGCCAAAATAAGCGACGGTTTCCCATATTCTACCTTTATTACCTTAAGGAATAGCGGCTAATAGGCCTCAATAGCCTAAACCTACTGTTATTAGCAGAGGTTACCCCAAAATTCACTATTATGTCAAAATTCTAAAGTGTTGTAACGGTCATATAATATTATAAATGAGTGTTAACCTGTTTATGTTACCAATTTAGTATAAATTTTAATAATTGGCTAGCTTGATTGGTCATGTTTTTATGTGGTAAGTTAGCTTTACTCTTTTAGTAAAGAGAAGTTAGGGCGTATTAATTATCTGTACTCGATAAAAATAAGTAAGCCGATAATTTTATATTTGCCCTAACCTTGATTGCCCACGGATGGGGGTCAACTTTAGTAAGCTTAAGCGCTTGTGTCATTAGGGTAAACGACCCCAAGCTGTTTTCTTGCGGTATCAAGTACGTTCATTACGTCGCGGGCAAGCTTATGTGTATTAACATCTGACTCTAGCTTTTTAGCGTTGGCGGTTTGTATAAAGTGCGCAACTTCGTACTTCATAAAGTGCTCATCAAACTCATCAGAAATAACTTCAACTTCTCCGCTATTAGAAACAAACTCTATGTGTTTTAACTGCGACACGGCATGTATTCGCAAACGGCCGCGCTCGCCTTGTATTTCGGTAATGTTATCGCCTTGAGAAATTTTTGAATAGCTAATAACGGCTTGTTTATCATCGTAATTTAATAATACGTCGCCTGCGCCATCTACGCCCGTATCTAATAGCACACCACTGGCACTCACGCGCTGTGGGGTGCCCCAAAGCGCGATGAGTAGGTAAAGTGGATACACGCCTAAATCGAGTAAAGCGCCGTTGGCAAATTCGGGTAAAAAGGTATTTGGACGCTCTCCGTTTTTGTATTTATCGTATCGTGATGAGTATTGACTGTATTGCCCAATAAACTTGCGCGGTGTACCAATTTTTTCAAGCGCACTTTTAAGTCGCGCAAAGTTTGGCAAATGCGTGGTCATCATTGCTTCCATATAAAGGAGCTTATTGGCTTTGGCTGCAGTTAAAATAGTGTTTAGCTCTTGGCTATTTGCAGCTGAAGGTTTTTCGCCTAGCACATGTTTGCCTGCCTCTAGGCACATTACTGCATATTGCTTGTGTAGGCTGTTTGGCGCTGCAATGTAAACCGCATCAACATTAGGGTCTTGGCATACCTGCTCAACAGAGGTGAAAATTTTTACATCGGTATTGGGGTGATTAGATAAAAAGGCTTCGCCGCTTGATTGCTTGCGAGAGCACACACCGTATAAATTAAATACAGGTAACGTATTAGCTGCGTTTAATAAGGTATCACTAATAAAATTTGTACCGACAATGACAAAGTTCATGCCTGCTCCTTAGCTTAAATAATAAGAGCTGTTACTTTAACATTTTTTAGCCCTGTATGCTTTAGGGCGTGTTGACCTTTGGTGGTTGAATTTACAGCAGTATGTTTGGTTTTTAGGCAAGACAGAGCCTATGTAGTGTGGTTATTCCCCATAAATAGGCGATAACGCAGCATAAAGACCAAACATGCGCTGCCCTATGGGTTCTTTCTAGGGACGATTGACTCTTTGTTGCTCGATTTTTACTTAGCCCACTAGGTTACAAACCTCGCGCCGCGATTAAATCGCCCCTAGATTGAATAAATTTCAATCCACAAAGTTCGACACGCCCTAGGAGAGTCGCCAAACCAGCGTTTAACACTTGCGCATAAGGTTGCTTGTTCTTGGTAGCCTAAAAGCATTGAAATAGTGCTGATAGAATAGTGTTTTTGTAATAAATAATGCGCCGCCAGCGCACGACGTGTGGTGTCTTTGAGCTTTACAAAACTGGTGTTATGTTTTGCCAATTCTCGGTGCAAAGTACGTGGGTGCATGTTAAGAGCCGCGGCGATAGTTTGATTTGAACACTGATAAATAGGCAGCATTGGTCTTATTAATGCGCTTACTTGGGCAGGCAACGAATGGCTATGCGCACCGCGTTTAGCTAAAAAGCTTAACGCGGCATCGGTTTTATTGAGGCTACTGTGGCTAAGTTTAATTGATAAGTCGGCTTTGTTTATTACAATGCCAGCGCTATTCCGGTGCTCTATTACTTTACAGCCAAAATAGGTTTTGTATGCGTGTGTATTAGCAGGTAGCTTTTGCGGTAAAAATACAGTGCAGGGTTTGCACTGATTATTACTTAATTTCTTAATTATGCTCATGGCTAAGCCTAACGTCAGCTCTATCGCTTGGTTTATTTGTGGTAGTGGCTTTAAGTTAAATTCAAATGATAAAAATAAGGTCTCGTCATTATCTAATGCGTGGGTTGTTAAACATAATGCTGGACTGTGTAAGTGTAAATATTTTACAACCCAATCGAGGGCTTCTTTTAAGTCAGTGCCACTTTTAGCGGCTATGGCTATGTGGCCCAAAATATCAAAGTTTTGTTTATTTGCTAATTTAAGTCCAAAGCTTGGGCAGTTAAGTGTGTGGCTGCAGTATTCTAATAAGTTTGCGTAGCTGAGGTAGGGTAAATAAAGGTTTTCGAGGTTGTTAAAGTCGACATTGACCTTACATTTTTCCAGTATGCTTGCTGGCTCTGCACCAAGCTCTTTAATTAACGAATCGATTGAATATAAAGAGGTGGCACGTATTGGGCTGCTCATACACTGGTACTGTAAATTAAGGGGGTGTCTAAAAATATCAAGTTTTGTGGCATTAATCTATGCACTATAGTGTTTTGTGCAGTGTTAATTTAAAGGTGCCTATGGTTAAGCAGACATTCGATTACATTATTATTGGCGCAGGCAGTGCAGGATGCGTGCTGGCTGCACGCCTATCAGAAGATCAGCATATAAGTGTATGTTTAATCGAGTCGGGCGGGAGCGATAAGAGTGCTTTAGTACAAATGCCCGCGGGTATTGCGGCCAGTGTGCCATATGGCATAAATAGTTGGCATTATAATACGGTACCGCAAAAGGCGCTAAATAACCGATGTGGCTTTGTGCCACGGGGTAAAGTACTTGGTGGGTCTAGCTCTACTAATGCCATGGTGTATATACGCGGTAATAAATACGATTACGATAATTGGGCAAAAAATGGTAACCCTGGATGGGACTATAACAGTTTATTACCGTACTTTATAAAAGCCGAAAATAATAAAATATTTAATAACGCGTTACATGGCACGCAAGGGCCATTGCATGTACAAGAGCTAACTGAGCCAAGTGCTGTAAATGACTGCTTTTTAAACGCCTGTGTTGAGCAGGGTATACAGCTAAACGAGGATATTAATGGCGCTGAACAATATGGAGCGCGGCTTTCGCAAGTTACGCAACATAATGGTGAGCGCTGCAGTGCTGCTAAGGCGTACTTAACACCAAACTTAAACAGGCCAAATCTTAGCGTGTATACCCACAGTCACGTTAACAAAATTATAATCAATAACAATATTGCTTGCGGGGTAGAGCTAGAACGCGGCGGTAAAACCACGACGTTGTTGGCAAAAAAAGAAGTGCTTTTAAGTGCTGGGGCGATTAACTCCCCTCAGTTATTAATGCTATCAGGCGTTGGGCCTAAAGCACATTTAGAGGCGCATAACATTGCGCTTAAGCATGCACTGGAAGGCGTTGGGGCTAACTTGCAAGATCACCTAACTGTGGTGCCTTTGTGTAAAACAAATACAGCAAAAGGCACCTTTGGGGTAAGCGTTAAAGGCGCTGCAAGTATTATTAAAGGATGTGCGCAGTGGTTTAATAAACGTAGGGGGGTGTTAACCAGTAATTTTGCTGAGTCGCATGCGTTTATTAATGTGTGGGATAATTCGCCCGCGCCAGATATTCAACTTGAGTTTGTTATTGGGCTGGTGGACGATCATAGCCGCAAGCTTCACCGAGGTCATGGCTATAGTATTCACAGCAGTATTATGCGCCCCAAAAGCCGAGGGACAATAAGGCTTGCCAATAGCAATCCACGCAGTGCGCCACTTATCGACCCTAATTATTTAAGCCACCCAGATGATTTATCGCTTATGCTTGCGGGGCTTAAAAAAGCGTTACACATTTTGCAAAGCAGTGCCTTTGATAAAATTCGGGGCAATATGGTTTACCCGCTTGATGTAAACAACGATGCCCAACTTATAGAGTTTATACGCCAAACGGCCGATACCGAATACCACCCTGTTGGCACTTGTAAAATGGGTAACGACAAAATGGCGGTAGTCAATAGTAAGCTACAAGTTCACGGTATACGCAGCCTAAGGGTTATTGACGCTTCGATTATGCCAACCATAGTAACAGGTAATACAAATGCGCCGGTTATCGCCATTGCTGAAAAGGCCGCTGATTTAATTAAATTGAGCTATAAAACAGGGTTATAAGGTGCGGTTGTAAAAGTCAGTAAGCCACGCCTGCCAGTCATCTTCTAGTTTAAGCATTTGTTGATGCTTTTTAGCGTTAAGGTGTTTGTTTTCATCTTCGGTGGCAATAAAAGGGCCTACCCGACAAAGCGAGCAATAATTTTCATCTAAGTACGCAGGTTTTTTAAGGTGAGTGCTTAGCTCGTTTATGTGTAGCGAGGTTGCTTTAGGCGTAAACACATACGTAATGCCGCTGGTGTCTTTTACGTGCTTATCACGGTCTACATTTCTTATTTTATAGCCATCGAACTGGTTAATATCAAAAGACATTTGGCCCGCGTATTTAGCTTCAAGGCCAATACTTAAGCTGCCTTCAATATTCCACTCGCGGTAGGGCTTTACATCTTTTGAGGTTATGTAGCATAGCATAGGGCCGCTTTTGTCGAGCGCATAATGGTTTGCATATTTAATAAATTGATGAAGCAGGGCACGATTAAGCACGTTCATACTGGTTTTTTGCGTGTTGCTTTCAAATGCTTCGCGCCCTACAAAGGCAGGAATAAGCGGAAACTGAAAAATAACCAGATCAAAGCTGTGTTGGTGGGCCGCTAATTCTTGCCAACATAAAGGGTCAGTTACATCAAAGCTATTAATAACTTTAACATTGCATTTTTTTAAACTACTGAGCGCATTATGTTGGTATTTTTGTTCTATTGTTTCGGCGCTATCATAAGTAGATGCGACTAACTTTGTCGGTTTTATATGGTTAACCACCGCATGTGAGAACGATAGATCGCCATCGCCTACGGTGAGAATTCGCCAATTAGGATTTAAATACATAACTTAATTAGGTGTGTGAGAGTTTTGATCTGAACTTTGCGCATGTTGCGCTGTATTAGCACCCTGCAAACGATAAAACGCAAGGCGTGTTTTGAGCCCTTCAATGGCTATTTGTTTTAAAATTAAATTAAAGGTAATTAAAATAGCAAACATAATATGAACAGGGCCATGTGTAAAACCCGCTTCTGGGTTATAAAGCGTAAGCCCAAACAACATAAATAATACCACTAACAGTATTTCTATTAATTGATTTGAGTAAAAGCTGAGCCGGCCTTCATTTTTGTGATCTTTTTTAATGCTAATAGCGCAAAAAAACGGAATAACTTTAATTTTAAAAGCGGCGTTTTTTTCTACGTAGTTTTCGCCAAGCTCGTTAAGCTGCTGGCGTAATGTATCAATCATGGTGCGTCCTTAAATAGCAGTGCGCGGATGTTACACTATTACGCCTAGTAGGTTAAGCAGCGCAAGGTTATTTTGGGTAAAGGCTCATACCAATGGTGAGTATGTGGCACACAAATACCACAGAAGTAAGAATAAAGCGCATTTTTTGATAATCACGATGGTAGGTTTGCCATTGTGGTGTGGCTTTCTCAAAGATAAGCACTAACCAAAAACTTGCCCCTAACCAGGCAAGCGCCCACTCCAGCGGAATAAACGATAAAAATGGTATGGGTATAACGGGCAAAACCGCTTTAATTGCATCGCCGTAACTTTGCAATCCAGCGCGCCATAAATTGCCCGCCATAAATGCCAATATGGCAATGCTATAAAAAGTAAAAAACTCAAGATTAATACTGTTGCTACCAAACATAAGCGGCCACGCTACACAGCCTAAAAAGGGCAGTAACCCCAAATAGCCAAGTTGAATATGATTAACAAATTTTTCCATTACAGCATGCCTTATGTTTGTATGTTTTAAGCTCCGCTATTGTAGCAGTATTCTTATCACTTATAGCTAACTAATCACTTACGAATAGTACAGCCAGATAGTTCAATCCTAAAAATCGATTGTTTTAATCTAAACAATCAATTTTATTTAATTTATCAATGGGCTTATTGTATTAATCAAGCCAGCAGAGCTAGCCGATAAATTTAGCTTTGCTTGGTAACTTAAATTAATACATTAAATATAAATGAGGAATACTATGAGCACTTCATTGATCAACACAAAAATTCAACCTTTCAACGCAACTGCATACCACAATGGTGACTTTGTAGAAGTGTCTGAAAAAGACGTACTAGGTAAGTGGTCAATCTTCTTCTTTTACCCTGCAGATTTCACATTCGTATGTCCTACTGAACTTGGCGATGTTGCTGATTACTACGAGCAACTACAAGAAATGGGCGTAGAAGTTTACTCAGTATCAACTGATACTCACTTTACGCACAAAGCATGGCATGACACGTCAGACACCATTGGTAAAATTAAATTCCCAATGATTGGCGACCCAACTGGCCGTATTACTCGCAGCTTCGGCGTTATGATTGAAGAAGACGGCCTTGCACTTCGTGGTACGTTTGTAATGAACCCTGAGGGCGAAATCAAAGTAATCGAAACGCATGACCTAGGCATTGGCCGTAGCGCTAAAGAGTTAGTACGTAAAGTACAAGCTGCACAATACATTGCAACGCATGACGGTGAAGTTTGCCCTGCATCTTGGCAGCCAGGTGAAGACACACTTGCTCCTTCACTAGACCTAGTTGGTAAAATCTAAATACAGGTTTACCCACTTTTATAGGGGCAGGCAACTGCCCTTAAACCAACATCATTTCGTTTGTTGGTGCCTCCTATTTCAACTCGGACTCATTAGCACATGCATTAGTTGGCATGGGAGGCTTGCTGTTTAAATTTTCCTAAAAAGGGTTAAGCCATGTTAGATAACAACATTAAAAATCAATTAAAAAGCCATTTTGAATCGCTTACTCAACCTGTTGAGCTGCTTATTGCCTTGGATGACAGCAAAAAATCAGCAGAAGTAGAAAGCTTAGCAAACGATTTAGCTTCGCTAAGTGACAAGTTCACGGTAGTTAACAACCCAGACTCGAGCGCACGTCGCCCATCTATGGTTGTGCATTCACCTGAAAAAAACACCCACATTACGTTTGCTGGCGTACCTATGGGCCACGAATTTACAAGTTTAGTGTTAGCGCTTTTACACACTGGCGGTCACGCAAGTAAAGCCAAAAGCGAAGACATTGAACAAATACAATCACTCGAACAAGAACTTAATTTTGAAGTATACATAAGCTTAAGTTGCCAAACGTGCCCGCAAGTAGTGCAAGCGCTAAATACAATGGCCGCAACAAACAGCAAAATTAAAGCGACAATGATTGACGGCGCACTATTTCAAGATGAAGTGGAAGAGCGCAATATATTAGCAGTACCCGCTGTGTACTTAAATGGCGAACCATTTAGCCAAGGTGCATTAAGCTTGACCGACATTTTAAATAAAGTAGACACGAAGGGCGCAGCTAAGCAAGCTGCAGCACTAAGTGAAAAAGATGAGTTTGATGTACTTGTCGTAGGTGGTGGCCCTGCGGGTGCCTCAGCCGCTATTTATTCTGCTCGTAAAGGTTTAAACACCGGTATTGTAGCCGATAGATTTGGTGGTCAAGTTGCCGATACGTTGGCTATCGAAAACTTTATTTCGGTTAAAGCCACTGAGGGTCCAAAGCTTGTTGCTCAGCTAGAAGAGCATGTTAAGGAATATGATGTAGATGTAATGCATAACCAACGCGCAGCAGGGCTTGGTCGCGGTACTAATGGTTATGAAATTACCCTTGAAAACGGTGCGACTTTAAAAGCTAAATCGTTAGTACTTGCCACCGGTGCACGCTGGCGTGAAATGAATGTACCTGGCGAGCAAGAATACCGCGGCCACGGTGTCGCTTACTGCCCGCATTGTGACGGCCCTTTATTTAAAGGTAAGCCAGTTGCCGTTATAGGTGGTGGTAACTCAGGTATTGAAGCGGCAATCGACTTAGCCAACATTGTAGAGCATGTAACTGTACTCGAGTTTGCAGATACGCTGCGCGCTGATGAAGTACTCGTTCGCAAAGCGAATAGCTTAAGTAACATTACTATTATTAAAAATGCACAAACCACTGAAGTGGTAGGCGATGGTAAAAAAGTAACCGGACTTAATTACACTGACCGTGTAACAGGCGAGGAAAAATCATTAGCACTTGCAGGTATTTTTGTACAAATAGGTTTGATCCCTAATACCGAATGGTTAAAAGAGAGCGACCTTACACTAAGCAAATTTGGTGAGATAGAAATTGATGCTAAAGGCGCAACCTCGTTACCGGGCGTTTATGGTGCGGGTGATGCGACAAATACGCCATTTAAACAAATCATTATTGCAATGGGTAGTGGTGCAACAGCAAGCTTAGGCGCGTTTGATTACTTAATTCGCCACAGCGAGCAAAGTAATCAAGACCAAAATGCAGCTTAATAGGCAAATCGTCTCTTGATGTAACAGCAAAAGGTACACCCAAATGCTGTTTGTTAACCCAAGCCGCCCTCTCCAAAGGCGGCTTTTTTAATGTTTATAACAATATCTCTATTAATCACAGCCACCAGAATCCCCACCGCAATCATTATTAGAGTGTGAGTTATTACTAGCATAAATTGAAGAGTCAGTGCTTGTATAAGTTGAACGGCCTTGTGATGCCTTACCACTGATAAACGTAACTAATAGCAATACGCTTGATACAATAACAACGGTTATTGATGAACCCCATTGCCCTGTAGAAATGCCTTTAAATATGGCTAACAGCAGTACAGTAAAAAGTAATGTTCTTATTATATTTCTCATAGTATGTCCTTACTAAATTAAAGCGAGTTAACGTTAGTTGTATGCTCGAGCGCATTGGCAAGCGCTTTTTCAATCTGCGGCAGCTTAAACGGTTTAGAGACAAACATATCCATGCCCGCTTGTTGGCAAGCTAACTTGTCTTGCGAGGAGGTGTTGGCTGTAAGGGCTACAATGTAGGTGCTTTCTTGAGGGCAAATACGCTGCGTTCTTAGTGTTCTGGTCGCTTCAAAGCCATCCAAAATCGGCATAATGCAATCCATAAAAATAAGGTCGTAATGCTTTTGCTTGCACTTAAAAATAGCGTCTTGACCATCAATGGCGCAGTCGGCTTTTACGTTTAACTTATCAAGAGAGGCATCAAGCACACGGCGGTTTATATCGTTGTCATCTACAATAAGCACACTGAGCGAGTGGTTGTTTAGCTCAATTTTTGATTGAATATCATCTATTATTTGTTCTTTACCAAGCTCTAGCGGAATATTAATACTGAACGTAGAGCCTTTTGTTAGCTCGCTCGTCACAGTGATTGTGCCGCCCATGTATTCTACAAGCTCTTTTATAATTGCTAGGCCAAGACCAGTGCCCCCTTTATTGTTTTTAGCATCAACCTCTTGTGTAAATGGCGAAAATAAAGACTCTAAAAAAGCGGGGGTCATTCCGCGGCCAGTATCAGAAACTGTGATACCAAGAGATAACGCATCGTTATTATTTATGAGCTGGGTGTTGAGTTTTACTTGGCCTTGCTCGGTAAACTTTAATGCGTTACTTAATAAGTTAGAGGTAATTTGGCTAAGGCGGGTACTGTCGCAAAAAGCCCAGCAGCTATCATCAATCGTATTTTCTATGATTAACTCAACACTGGTTTCTTTAAACAAGGGGGTATATAAAGAGGCTAAGTCACTAAATATGGTTTTTAGCAGTACATCGGTTGGCTCTAGCTTTAACTCACCATGATTAATTTTAGAAAAATCGAGTACTTCATTAATTATGTTAAGTAAAATGTCAGCGCTGCGTAGCGCTATTTTTATTTTTTCGTCTCGTTTTTCAGTGTTTTTTTCATCTATTAGGGTGGTGAGCATGCCGGTTATGCCATTTAGAGGGGTGCGTAACTCATGGCTAATTTTAGCAAATAGCATACTTCTATCTTCTAACATATGCTCTGCTTCGGCTTTTTTCTTTTTAAGTTCTTCTCTAAGTAATATAGATTCGGTTATGTCTTGAAATGTACCAAATAGCCTTATGCAATTGCCTTCATGAAATTCGGCTTCTCCAAAGGTCGAGATCCAAATTTCTTGGTTTTGTGCAGTAATAACCTCAAGCTCTAAATTCCACTTTTCTCCTTTGTTAATGGCATTTTCAACTGCTTGATTTATCGCATCTTTGCTTGAGCCGTCTTTGTAAAACTCAATTGCATTATCAATGATTGGCTGATAGTCATCGGCAACCTGATGTATACGTTTAGTTTGCTTACTCCAATACACTTTATTTTCGATTAAATCGACTTCCCAAGTGCCAATGTTAGCGATGTTTTCAAGCTTAGATAGGGTGTAGCTATTTTTTAAAAGCTGCTCTTTGGTGTCTATTTTTGCAAATTCAGAGCCTAGCCACTGTGCAAATAGCTCTATGTAATCGTACGCTTCGTCGCTAAATGCAGTTGACTCGTTAGGGGATGAAAAGTTAACGGTGCCAAATGTTTCATCAGCTATTTTTATGGGTGCACCAATGTAAGATTCAAGTTGAAAGTTTATGTAACAAGGGTGGTTTGCAATCGTACTTTGTGAGGCTTTATGAAACGAAAGCGCTGAGCCTGCAGATAGAGTATGAACACAATAGGTGCCGTCTAACTCAAATTGTGTACCAGTAACTAAACTGTTATCGGGTGTTATGGCGTGGAGTACTGTGTAGGTATTGGCTTCAATTTTACTAATTATTGCTATATCAAGGCTAAACACTTCTAGACCAAACGCAAGTAGACTTTTTATTTTGGAGTCAAAATCTAGTGTTTGGTTTGAGACTATATCGTGAAAACGCCTTAAAAAATTCACTGCAATTACCTTCGTTTTATTTTTATATCGCTATGCGTATCGGCAGATAGGCATAATTGTTTAGCCAGTTTGTTACAGTTTATACTAATAGAGACAAACCGTTGAAAAATTTATGAAGTAAAGACGGTTATGAAATTAATACACGCGCTTAATGGATGTATGTCATTAGCAAAATTTACCTTACTTAATATGTTGAATTAGGCGTGTATTCTGGGTTTATGTCGCCCCCGACTTCCTCCGGATCAACATCGTTAATAAGTAGTACTTCGCGCACAGCTTCAATATGGTCAAGCACCGTTTGATAGCGCTCTCCATATTCGTATTTTGTTACTTCAATCGCTTGTGGCATGTAAGTGAATGCAATTTTTAGCGCGTGTAACGCTTCTGGATTAATTTTATCGCTCATAATTTTCTCTCATATAATCAAATGTATAACGGTTAATTTTACAGCTTATTTAAGGCGTAGCCCAGTGGCTTTTATTGCCTAGGCGCTCACAACGTAACAATTATTAGTAATAGTGACACTAAAAATTAAAGCTTACCTTTTAACGTGGATTCTTAATGTGCTCGATAGCGCCATACTATTTAAGCCCATTAAAGGTACATACTTTGTACTATTTAAAAGTAGCTGCCCCATGCATTGTTGTCTAACAACTTACAAAGCAGTCAAGCCCTGACTGGTCATTATTGTTGTAGTTGGTGTTGGACTGTTACCTACTTTTAGTTTAAGTGCATTTAGTTTGCTATTGAGGTGTAATTGTATACTTGTTTTTTATTAGAACGATAAGTTGTTGCATATATTCACAAATACGCAATATAATGCGAACAATTGTTATTTGCATGCGCAAAGATGTGCGCTTGCTACTTTTTTAAACGAGCTAAAAATGAATAATAAAAAAACATTTAGCGCTACAAAGCGTCGCCATTTTATGGCGTGCGTATTAGCACTGGTGACCGCTACGGTAATGATCACCGGTATGACTACCTATTTACCCTTTCAAATGAGTGAACAAATTTTACTGCCTATTTTACTGTTTCCCATTATTTGGGTAGGGCTGTTTATCTATGCCTACATTTGCGAAAAAGCATGGCAACCATTTTTACTCATGATCACTTTGTGTTTAGTGCATGGAGTTTTAAGTTATTTAGCATTAGTGCAGGGACAAGGATGAAATCAATTACATTAAAAAAGCTATTCCTATTACATAGCTGGGTGGGTGTAGTTACAGCTGTTCTATTATTTATTGTAGCTTTTACTGGTGCGCTTGCAGTACTTGCCAGACCAGAGCTTAAAATTTGGGCTAACCAATCGTTGCATCAAACTCAACATATTCCTAATAGTGAAGTTAATTCGTTAGTAAATACCTACCACGCACAAGTACCTGAAGAGTTTGGTGAAAATATTCATGTATTTATGCCGACAGGGCATAATTTTCACTTACTTGCTTTAGTATTCGAGTCTCACCATGGTGATGAAAATTACCAGCAAGAAGTACTTAGAGCATTTGAATTTGACCCAGCAAGCTTAGCATTGGTAAATACCTACTATGGTCCAAGTAAGCAATATTATGCCAACAGAAAAACAGATGCAGCTAGTTACATTGCTGAGTTTCATGCTGACTTACATTTAGGGCGCCCTATAGGTCTTATTTTAACTGGCTTTTTGGGCTTAACGTTATTAGTAAGTACGGTAACGGGGCTATTTATACATCGTAAATTAATTAAAGAACTGTTTACCTTTAGATGGCTCAAAGGTTTTGATGTCACTATTAGTGACGGCCACAAAGTAATGGGTATTTGGGGCAGTATTTTTAATATTGTAATTGGCTTTAGCGGCGCATTTTTAGGCTTGGCCACCGTAATTTTACTACCTGCCGCCGCTTTTGTTAGTTTTGGTGGCGACCAAGATAAGTTAATAGAAACCTTTACAGCTATTCCTGAACCTATAATTAGTCATGTAAATCAGCCGACTGACATAACCGCTATTTTAGGTGATGCGCAGAAACGCTACCCACATGCTGTAATTTTAGATGCCACGGTAATGGCGCATAACGATGCAAACGCACAAGTGTATTTACGTCTTTTAGGAGGCGAGGCTGTGGCTTCTCAGCTATTGCATTACAATGGACAAGGGGAGTACATCGCTTCAATGAGTAGCTTTGGCGATATAGCAGGGGTATCAATTAAAATTATTGAAATACTCTTCCCATTACACTTTGGTAATTTTGCTGGATTATTTGTGAAACTACTTTGGGTAATGCTTGGTTTAGCATGTGGCTTAATGCCACTTTCAGGCATGATGATGTGGTTAGCAAAGCGTAGCAGAGGTAGCACACCAACGCTTAGTGCTGGCGCATATGCAAAGTGGAACCGCTTTATTATAGGCAGTTGCGGCGGTTTAGTGCTTGCCTGTTGTGTATTATTCCCTATGCAAATACTTTTAAATTATGCCGTGGCAGGTGTTGAGCACAACGCTTACTTTGGGCCGCTATTTTTTTACTCGTGGTTAGTTTGGCTAGTAATTGCCATATTTTGGCAAAACTATAAAAGCTACTTTAAAGCCACTGTGCTATTTTGCGCTCTGTCACTAATGAGTGTTTTACCACTTAATAGCGTGTTAGGTGTAAATAATGTTATTAACGCAAACAGTACCTTGGTAGTAGTTACCGATATCAGCTTTTTAATTGTTGGACTGGCGTTTTTATGGGGGTACTTAAAAACACACTCTGCAGCAACGCCACTTACAGAGGTAAAAACAGCATGAATACTTTGGCGATAGTGATTGCGTTAATGTGTTTACTAGCTGCTTTATTATTAATGAGAAGTAAGCACTACAAAGTAACCCATAAATGGCTGTACTGTTTTGTTTTAACAGCTATTGCCTTGGCATGTTTTATACATGTTTACGCTATAATAGCGGGTGTTGTATGCACCATTGCAGCGTTTACCGTAATGGGCATACTGGTTACGGTGTATTTAGGTAAACAGCGCTTAAGTTAAAAAGGCTTTGGCTGTATCAATTCCCATTTTATACCCATCGTTGAGCCGTTTAACGTTTTTGGTTGTACGGCCCACTCTAAATTGAGGCGGTGGGGCAATGACATTGATTTTGCAATCTTTAGGCGGGTTATTAATAAAATCTATGCTCCTGTTGTAAACGTGCGCTCTGTTCGTCGCGCTTTTTATGAGAGCTGGGTAGTTTTTATATAGTTTTTTAGTTAACCACTGGGATCTACTTGGCTTTTTTCTATAACCTAATGGCTGAGAAAGTACGACGGTTATTTCTTTAGCACCCATTTCGTAAGCTTTTATAACAGGAATAGAGTCTGCTACGCCGCCATCGGTCATCGCAATATCATTAATAATAGGGTAGTTGCGATACGCAATAGGGATAGCACACGATGCCTTAAGTTGCTCTATCATTAAATCGCTCGTTGCTTTTAGGTATTGAGGTTGCCCTGTGGTGATGGCGGTGGAGACGATATAAAATTCATGAGCCTCTTTTGCAAAAGTGTTTGTGTTTAGCGGGATCTCATCAATGGTTGTTTGCCACAGCCAATCTAAATCAAACAAGTGTCCGCCTTTGATAAAGCGCGCTAAGTTAATAAATTCTGGCCGACACGAAAAATCGGTAATCACATGGTAATTTCGTTTAGGTTGTTGGCATAAATAAGCGGCTATATTGGTAGCGCCAGCAGAAACCCCAAAATAATTAGTAAAAGGCTGATAACGCTGCGCTAAAAACTCATCAAGCACCCCGGCGGCAAAAATACCGCGCATTGCCCCTCCCTCGACGACTAAAGAATGTTTATTGTTATTATTAATCATACTATTACCTCCCTTTAGATGATATTACCAACTAACTAAGTAAAGCGCGATCAAATGCTTAAAATAATTATACCCATCTGACATATTACTTAATTCATTTAAGGAATGAAACGTGATGTTAGCGGTGCTAAAAATTTTGATATAAACAGACGAATTACGAAACTTTAACCCCGTCATCTACATGTTTATTATTTGAGACTAAGCCACTTAATTAAGCTATTTAGTATTAGTGCACTGTTTAGCTTAGAAAACGTGCCTAGTTGTTAATGTGTTTTGATTAATCGTAAGTGTCGGGTATTTCTGATAAGGTATTTATTAATACAAGGCTTTGTTAATAATAAAGAATCGTTATTTATGACTGACTCAAATGTGACCGTATTTAGTAATCTACAAAATAAGTTAGGTGAAAGCCCGCTTTGGCACCCTTTGCTTGAAACGCTATTTTGGGTAGACATAGAAAAAAATCTCTTGCTGAGTATGTGTCTGACAAAACCAGACTCGTTAGCTCAAGTTGAAATGCAAGATACGGTTTCGGCCTTAGCGTGGCTTGACAAGGCACACCTTATTATTGGCACCAGTACGGGTATTTATAAATACCATATAGCTTCTGGGGTGCGCCAAACGCTTACATTTTTAGAAAACACCCAGCCTACACGACGCGCTAACGATGGCCGAGCCGACCCTTGGGGTGGGTTTTGGCTAAGTACTATGGATAAAAGCGCCCGCTCAGGCGGGGGAAAAATTTACCGATTTTATCAAAATTCGCTTAATTGTGTGGTGCAAGGGTTAACCATCCCCAACGGTCTTTGTTTTGATAAAGCACGCTCACGCGCGTATTACTGCGACTCTAAAGCCAGTTGTATTTTTTCTTTGAATGTACACCCACAAAGTGGTGAGCCTATTTTACCAGCGAGTGTTTTTTATCAATTTAAAAATACTGAAGTGGACCCAGACGGTTGTGTGATTGATGCACAAGGGAATTTATGGCTTGCAGTGTGGGATATGGGCTGCGTTATGTGTTTATCCCCAAATGGGGAAGTTTTACAAACACAACCATTACCCGCTAAAAAGCCTACAAGCGTTGTGTTTGGTGGCAAAAACGCGCAGTGGCTATTTGTAACGTCTGCAGATGATAGTAATGTAAAAACTAACCAGTCATTACAAGGTAATGTATTTAAAATAACAGGCATACAAAACGGGCAGCTAGAGCCGCCCGTGATGCTATGATTGAATTTAGTTATTTAAATTGGCACACTTTATTTCGTCCTGTTTCTTTTGCTTTGTAGAGTGCTTGGTCGGCTTTATTTATAAAGCATTGCGGTGTGCTGTTTTTATCCGGCATGGCAGAATAAAAACCAATACTTAACGTTAGGTACTCACTTACACTAGATTTATTGTGTTTTATGCCTGCCGCTTTAATTGTTTGTTGAATTAAGCGGGTAAATTGCAGGCAGTCTTGCTCATTAGTTGCCGGTAAAATTACGGCAAATTCTTCACCTCCATAGCGTGCGGTTAAATCGCCCTCGCGTCGGCATTGCGCCTTAAGCGCAGCTGCTACTTTTACTAAGGCTTCGTCGCCTTGCTGATGGCCATAACTGTCGTTGTAGTTTTTAAAGAAATCTATATCGCACATAATTAAACTAACGGGTTGTTCAGCACGTGCGCAGCGCTTAATTTCACTCTCTAGTGCTTTGTCGAAACATCGCCGGTTTGCAATTGAGGTGAGGCTGTCGGTATTTACAAGTTGGTTGAGCTTTTGATTCGCAGTTATTAGCTGCTGTTGTATGCGTTGAAGTTCTTGCTTGTAATTTAAATTTTTAAATGCGTTAGCAATTATCTCGCCTACAAGCTTTATTCTAATTAAATCTAGGTCTGTCCATTCGCGTTTTTGTTTTACACAGTCACAACCTATAAAGCCTACCAGCTCTTTATCGTAGCGAAGGCCAATACATAATACTGATTGAATTCCTTCACGCTCTAGTTCTTGTTTTTCTTTAGTTGCTTTTATTGGGAGACTGGCAACATCATTTACTTTAAATAAGTGCGTGGTATCCATTAAATTAGCGAAGTAGGGGAGTGAGTTTGTTGGGACATGTTGTAGCTGCTCTTTAAACGCCTGAATGCCTTGATTAACCCATTCATGAGTATTACGCATTGACTTACCATCTTCAGAGAATTTAAATAAGTAGCTTCTATCGGCATGGCAAACAGTGCCAATGGCTTTAAGTGCAAACCCTATATGCGTATCAATATTGTCATTTTGGATATCTATTAAATCAGTAGAAATTTTTGAGATTATTTTATCAAAGTTATATTGCGCATCTTGGTTGTGCTCAATAACTTCAAACGTTGCTATATGTAAGTGTTTATTTAGCTGGGCGAGTTTGGCATTTAGCAACAGGCTTTTGGTTTGTTTTTGTAATAATACGTGGCAGTTAGTATTTATCACCAAGTATTTTTCAAACAATTGCTCAATCGTAAATTGTTTTCTACTCTCAGGGCTGCTGAGCTTAAGGTGCTTAAAATCAGCCTTGTTTAGGGTGTGTTTTTCAGGTAGGTCAAATATAAGCTGTGCTTGCGAGTTTGCTTTATAGGTGTGTTTTTTAACGTCATAAAGTACAACAGCAAATGGAATAAGCTTAACAGTACTCCAAATATCCTCTAATTGTTTTAAGCCCACTCATTGCTCCAGTTGCTTGTTTATAGAATGTGTTATTCCCTTTATGTATTGTTTAGTACAGTTTTAGCAATTTTGCTAAGTTTTTAGTGCGTTTAAAGGTGCTTCGTATTACAATTGCAACTGTATATCATTGCCCTTTTCTACTCTAAGCCATCTGCCGGCTTATTTGCAATTTAAGTATAGGTTTTTCAAACTTTTCATGACAGAAATCACTACACACCAAGCGTCTCGTCGTCGGTTACTTATCGCTTTGGCGATCACATGTTCATTTATGGTAATTCAGGTTATTGGCGCTTATTACGCAAATTCGCTTGCTGTGCTTGCTGATGCGGGGCACTTATTTGTGCATAACAGCTCGCTATTTATTGCTCTTATTGCCTCTACCTTAGCCATTCACTTTGCTAAAACTTATAACGATGGCTACCAACGCGCTGAACTTATTGGTGGTCTTATAAATGGTCTGCTGTATTTGGCTATTAGTTCCGTTATTTTATATGAAGGTATTGAAAGAATCTCCCATCATAACGATGGCCATGATTTAGAAATAAACAGCTTTTTAATGTCGAGTATTGCCTCTGTAGGATTTTTATTTCATGGTGCCGCAGCGTGGGTACTTTACAAAGGGCGCAAAGCGAGCATTAATGTTTACGCTGTGTTTTTACATTCGTTTTTCGATATTATATCGACCATTTCTACGTTTATAGCCGGTGTACTCATTTACTATACAGGTTGGAGCATTATTGATATTTTATCGAGCATGTTGATAGCCTCGTTTGTGCTCTTTACAGGCGGTAAAGTAATTACTAGTTGTATTAAAGGACTGTTTTTTAATAGCGCTAAATTGCCTAAAGTAAAAGACATTGAGCAATCTATTACCGACTTAGAGCATGTACATAATGTACATAATGTGACGGTACTGCGTAAAGACAATGATATTATTGTCGGCGCTCATGTAGTGTTAAAACAGCATTGTACTATCGAAAAGCACGACGAAGCTTGTCGCTTAAAAATAGAAAAGCTCCTTGCGGCTCGTTTTAATGTTAAAAGCAGTGTATTGCAAATAGAAAGCCACGAATGCCAACATATTCATAGCTAATTGTTTATTAAACTCTGAATATGCTCAATGGTTTCTGGGCTTTGCAATTGCTGTGCGCGCATTGGTTTTGCAAAATAATAACCTTGCACAACATGACAGCCTAAGCCTTCTAAAAACGCTTTTTGTTGCTTAGTTTCAACGCCCTCGGCTATGCAATAAAGCCCAAGGTTTTGGGCCAAAGTATAAATGGTTTTGATTATAGACTCATCACTCTTATCACTCCCAATACTGTTAACAAAGCTTTGATCTATTTTAATAACATCGATAGGGAACTGACTTAGATAGGTGAGTGATGAGTAGCCAGTACCAAAATCATCCAGTAAAAGCTTAAAGCCAGCAGCCTTTAATTTTTGTAATTGTTTAGCGGCTTTTTGCTTATCTTCGAGCAATATGTTTTCAGTTATTTCTAAGCGCAGCTGCACTGGGCTCATTTTATGGTGTTTTAAAATATTAATCAGTTTGGTGGCTATATTGGTTCTCAAAATGTGTTTTGGTGACAAATTAAGCGAGATATAAAATAATGGGTTTTTAGCTAAAGTAGGTGCTAGTTCAGATAGCGCACGCTCTAAAGCTTGTTCAGTCAACGCTTCAATAAGGCCTGTTTCTTCTGCTAATGGGATAAATAAAGCCGGTGAGACAAATTGACCGTTATTTTCCCAGCGCATTAGTAATTCAACGCCATTAATTGTTTGCGCTTGCGTATCGATAATGGGTTGGTAATGATTAAATAACAGCTGATCTTTAGCGGCATCTTTTAAATCGTTTTCAAGGATGAGTTTTTGTTTTATTTTCTCGTTCATCGAGTCATTAAAAAACTTAAAGCCGTTTCTGCCAGCCTGCTTTGCGTGCATCATGGCTACGTCTGCATTTCTGATCAATAAATCTGTTGAACTGGCATCATACGGGTATAAAGCGACGCCTATACTTGCAGATATATTTATAGAAAAATCTTCAATAATCACTTTATTAGCAAGTTCTGAGCTTATGCCTTTAACTGTTTGATTAAGAATCGAAATGTCTTCAACTTTATCTATAAGGACTAAAAACTCGTCACCGCTTTGGCGACCAAGTGTGGCATTACTTGGCAGCATTGAACTTACCCTTTGGGTAATATTACATAGAAGCTGATCACCAACAGCGTGTCCAAACGTGTCATTTACCGGTTTAAATTTATCCAAGTCAATAAATAATAATGCGCTTTGCGTTAGTTGTTCACGCGCAATCTCAATAGATTGACTGATTTTTTGATGCATTAAACTGCGGTTAGGCAACTGTGTGAGCGGATCGAAGTTAGCTAAATAACGTAGCTCATCTTCGGCCTTTTTTTGCTCGGTTAGATCGGATATAACAATTACATAATAGCTAATGCTGTTTGCTTCTTTCGCGATTGCGGTAGCACTTATATGGATCGGGTGGTGCTGATTAGTCGCGGTTTTAATAATGGTATCAGTTCGCCAGTTTTGCTTAGCGGTTAAGGTTTTTAATGTGTTGGCATAGCGTTTACATTGCGCTTTACCTATCGCTTTAACAAACACTTTTAAGCTTAGTGGTTGCGTATGACTTTGTGAGAAGGTTTTTATAAAACTGTTGTTTGCAGAAACCGGCACTAAGTTATTATCTAAAATAAGCAACCAGTCATTTATCTGTCCAAACGCCTCACCTAAAATGTTGGCTTGCTGTTCATTGGCACGTTGCTCAGTAATGTTGGTGTATATACCAGATACAGAGACAGGCTTGTGTGTTTGTTCATCATAAATAATTTGCCCTAAATCTTGATACCATAGCCAATGGCCCAACTTGTGCTTTAACCGGTATGTTGCTTGCCAATGCTCTTGCTTTTTTTGCTTTGTAAAATTTAACCAATGAGAAATCACGCGTGGTTTATCTTCAGGGTGAATCAAAGCTAAATAGTGCTTTAGTGGTATGCGTTTTGGTAAATTTGTATAACCAAGTTCACTACCACGGTTAGTATTTACCGACTCGTCGTGGTAGTGGTAGTCCCAAATGCCACTTTTATTGTTTGTAAGGGCAAGCTCGGTTTGTTTTTGCGAGTGTATAGTCGCTTTTTGCGCATTAGCGATAGCTAGCTGCCTGCTTCTGTATTGCCAAAAAAGTAAACACAATATAGTGCTTATAATTAAAATATAAGCCGCATACGCATAAGGAGACTTCCATGGCGCGTACGCCACTTTAAAATTTAACAGCGCCGGCTTCGACTCTGTCGCACTATTAAAATTATATGCGCTGGCCGTTAATTGGTAATTACCTGGCGGTAGCGTTGTAAAAAATATTTTATTTGTCTTTAAATTATCATACTCGAGTGAAGTAGGCCCTTGAAGCGTAATTTTGTAACGTGTTTCCGCGCTATTTTGAAAATCAAAATTTGAAAAGCTTACCTCTAAGCCCATATCTTCATGTGTTAATTCCAACGCAGAGACGGCAAACTGACTGGGTTTATAGTTTAAGTCGCGCGACATTAACCTAATATCGGTTATTGCCGTGGTTGTTTGTTTGCTTTGCTGTAAAAACTCAGCTGGGTCAAACGAAATCGCACCATAACTGCTGCCAAACATAATATTGTTATTTTTAAGCGTAATGGCCCCTAAGGTACTAAATGAATTAACCGACAAACCATCTTTTACCGTAAAAACTCGCAGCCTTAACGTGTCGGTATTTAAGCGGTACAAACCATTTTTGCTGCTAAACCATAAATACCCATAGTCATCGCTAATAAGTGAATAAATAGACTGCGTTTTTAGCGCATTAGTGACGTTAAAGTGGTGTTTTTTTTCATAGCTTTGTGCATCAATTCCCACTAAGCCTTCACTGGTTGTGGCAAGCCATAAAATGTTGTTTTTATCAATCAACCAGTTTTCTACTGTGTGGTAACTTTGGTTGCCTTTTTTACTGGTTTTATAAATAGCGGTTAAGGTGTTTGTTTGCTCGTTATATCGATAAAAATGGGTGGTTGTGCTTATTACAAACTCATTGGGGTAATCGTTAAAAGGACGATGAAAAGTGTACGCATTTAGAGGGTCTATATGCTGTTTTAAGCCTTTAATTTCGCGTGTTAATCCCGTTTTACCATTATAAACATAAAAGCCGTGATCATTATAAAACGCAAATGTATCTGGAGCTATCTCTGACACACCATAAATAGTTGCATCTTTGGACATAACGTTATTTAAATCTTTTTTTGCAACCGTGGTCCCCGTTTTTTTATCAAATAAAATTAAATTGTAGTATCCCGTTAGCCATAAGTACCGAGAATTGGGTTCTAAATGTGCTTTATTAATGGCAAAAATTGCGTATTCGCCATACACCGCTTTAGGGTCTCGCGAGGTTAAGTGATAAGTGGTGTGATTGTCAGCATTTACATGAGCGAGGCCATTATCGGTGCCATACCACATAGTTAAGTCAGCATCTTGGAAAATACTATTTATATGGTTGTTTTTGGGTAAGGTTACTTTTTTAAAACGTCGTGTGTTTATTGACCAAGTAAGCACACCTTGCGTGCGCGATGCAAGCCAAAACACGCCGCTTGAGTCAACCATTAAATCGTTAATGGTATTTTCGGTAATATTAAATTTGCTTTGATCAAAGCTAAGTACCAGCTCAGTCGTCCCTTTTGCTCGCTTAAATTCGAACAAGCCATGCTCTGTGGCAATAAATTCGCCATAAGGTGTATTGGTGTAATCCCAAATATTGTAATCAGCAATAACACGTTTAGTGCTTTGATATGCAGGCTCCTGTGCTGTTTTATCTAAACTTAACGCGTACATGCCTTCAACTGTGCCGACTAATAACCCTAGCATGGGGTCGATAGCTAAAAACTTAACATTATTATTATCGGCTGTTTGTTTATTGGGGGCTTGTAAACTAAGAGAGCGTAAAGATTCTGTTTTTAGGTCGTAACTAAATAAACCTGCTTGTGTGCCTATAAAAAGCGTGCCTTGGTAATATTTTAGCGCGCGTAACATGGTCTCTTCACTTTGTGCTGTAAACTCTAAGGTGAGTGAGTTTGTACTAGAACTCAGTGAATACACGTTGTTTAAAATGGCAAAGTAAAAAGTATCCTGATACTGTTCAACAGCTTCAATTGAGGCGTAGTTTGCTGTATTGCCAGCAAGGCTACCTGAAAATATATTGCGAGTAGCTAACGTTTTAGGATCAACCAAAAAAGCGCCTGCAAGCTCAGTTGACACAATAATATTGCCTTCATGGGTTTTAAAAAGCGTAGTAATGAAATTTTCGTTAAGGTTAAATCCGCCATCAAAGGGAGTGACAGTGTAACCATCAAAGCGGTTTAGGCCTTGCGCTGTGGCTATCCAAATGTAACCTAAATCATCTTGTAGAATTTTAGTTACGTAGTTTTGGGATAAACCTTCATCGGTAGATATTCGTTGTAGTTGTTGAGCATAATTTGTGGTGGCCGATACGCTATTAATACAAAGAAAATAAACAGTGGTGAAGAGAAAAAACAGAATACTCAATCGCACTAATAAACTCGCTCTAGGGCAGGGGGAATGTACATTTAAAAATTAAATATAGCACACTTTTTTGAATTGTGGATTACAACTTATATCAACTAAACTTAGTCATTAATAATTACTTAAGCTAGGCTTGCTAATTATAATTACGTAAAAAACGGGGTGTTATGATGAGTCACAAAAATTTATCTGCTGATAAAAGCATTTTATTAGTAATAGACATTCAAGATAACCTCTCTCCCGCAATTAGCGAATTTTCTGATTTACTGCAGTGGTCAATAAAAATTGCCAAAGTTAGTGCCATTTTTAAAATTCCTAGCATTGTTACAGAGCAATACCCACAAGGACTAGGTAGCACAAATAGACGATTAAAAGACGCGCTTTTAAATGCGCAGAGTATTGAAAAAACACATTTTAGTGCATGTAACGAGCCGACATTTAATGCTACGTTTAAACAACTTACACGCACGCAAGTTATAGTAATAGGCACAGAGTCACATGTATGTGTTTTACAAACCTGTTTAGATTTAATAGCGCAAGGGATTGAAGTATATGTAGCTGCTGATGCGGTAGGCTCACGAGATCCGGAGCATAAATCATTAGCTTTAATGCAGCTACAACAAGCAGGTGCTATCATTACCAGCGTAGAAAGTATTATTTTTCAATGGACAAAAAACGCCGCATCGCCAGAATTTAAAGCGGTTTTATCAATTATTAAGTAAAGTTTGCAGGCTAAGCTATAGTAATAAAATGTGGTCGAAATTATCGGCTAATACGTACAAAACCCGATTATATTATAAAACTAATAACTAAAGGTATTTATGAATAGTGTAAGTCGTTTATTCACCATAATATTCATTTTTTTGTTTGTAGAGTCAATAGCTCTAGGGGTGTACTTTGGCACACTTGCACAAGCATTTATTGTTGGCTTACCTTTAAGCTTATTGCCCATTTGGTTACTTAAAACTCAGCAAAATAACCCCGTTACTGGGCACGTGGTTGCAGCAGCAATCATGATGTTTTCTTTTTTGCACATACAACAAGCCTTTGGATTAATAGAAATACACTTCGAAATATTCATCTTAATGGCCATGTTAATCATGTTTGTGAACTGGCGCGTGTTTATCACTGCCATTATTTTTGTGGCCATTCATCATTTAAGCTTTTATTTTTTACAAATACAAAACACTGGTTTTTATGTATTTGACCCAGATAGGCTCGCCTTTACTACGGTACTTATACATGCCGGTTATGCAATAGTAGAGGTGTTTGTAGCCGGTTATATTGCTAAAACATTGCAACAGGAGCGGCGTGCTGGGCTGTCTTTAACCAAAGCGACAGAAGCTATTATGCACGACCCAGAACATATACAACTTTCGCTCAGAGCGGATGACAAAAATAGCAATGCCGTGGCGGGTTTTAACACCTTATTAGGTTATTTATCGGATGTGATTAGTCAAGTACAAACCCAGTCTCTTTCACTGCAGAAAAACTCTCAGCAATTAATAAACGTACATGATGAGTTAGCAAGCGGGGCTGAGCAAAGAAAGCAACAAACTAATGATATAGCTGACTCAGGCGCGCAAGTTGCCCAAGGCTTTAGTTCAGTTGAGCATGAAAGTAATGTGTTAAAGCAACAGGTAGATAGCATTTCTCAAGCTGCCAACAATGCATCTAATGATGTTATGCAAACTGCGACTAAAAGCACAGAGTTACTTAATTTACTTAATCATACCGAAGAGCAAATAAATCATTTAGTGGCAGCAGGCGATGTAATATCAGGTTTACTCAATGAGATATCAGGTATTGCAGAGCAAACTAACCTACTTGCGCTAAATGCAGCCATTGAAGCTGCAAGGGCCGGTGAACATGGCCGAGGGTTTGCTGTTGTAGCCGATGAGGTAAGAACCCTTGCTACAAGCAGTAAAGCGACGACAGACAAAATTGCATTAACGCTAAAAGATTTAGTTACTAACAGTAAAACCTCAACCCAATCTATGAGTCAATGTGTTGATTTTGTGGTTGATTTAACGCATATAAGCACCACCTTGAAAGAAAACATAAGTGCGATGAGTGAGCAAATCAAAGCTGTAAACCACAGTGCTCACTCTGTCTCACAAGTTGTTGCTGATCAAGCGGTTAACACAAAACAAATAGCCTCAAGCACAGAACAAATGCAGCAAAGCCAATATCAAGACACCAAGGTGGTCGAAAAGTTAACCGCCAAAGTTCAAATGATAGATGTAAGTATTGCCGTGTTAGAGCAGAGCATTGCCAAGTTTAAGTAAATCAGCCATAAAAACGAGGATAGTAATAGTTTTGTGGCTAGTTGTGACTGTCTCAGGGCTGGTTTATTATCAATACAACCAGTTACGTGTATTTGATAGTGTGGGTGTACTTGAGCAAACTGGGTGGTTTGCCAATTTTAAGCAACACATAGGATTTATAACCACTAATAAAAATGCGTTGATTATAGTCACCGACCCTGACTGCGGCTGTACCAAGCAAGCTCAACCTCACTTAAAGCAATTAGCGGCGTTTTCTAAAGCGCACAACTTTGCGCTTATCAATATTGAGCAAACAGCCTCTTTACAAAAGTTGCTCCCATCTACCCCCGCGGCAGTAGTTATTAATCACAAGGGTGACTTTGTTTATGCAGGCCCTCTTTCTCAAGGGCTTGGCTGCGCGCAGGGCAGTGGTTTTGTCGAAACGGTTATAAATAATCTTGTAGCTGGATTTAACAGCCAGCTGTTACTTAATAAAACCAGTGGTTGTTACTGCACTGCTTAATATTTGTAAAAAATGAATCGTTTCTGAGATTTTCAATTTAAAAAACGTATCTCATTATTGACTCAAGGTAATGCTTAATGCCATATAAATTTAATAAAGTATACAGTATGAATGTCGAGCCTGGTGAGTTTCTCTTACTTGGACTTCCCAGCTTTCTCTAGACAGTTTCTAACTCAGAAAAATACGCTTCCTCAAACTTAGCAGGTGAAACACCGCCTGTGTGTGAATGGCGTTTTTTTGGATTGTAGAACATTTCTATAAAATTGAATATCTCAGCTTTCGCATCTTCCCTTGTCGAATATATCTTACGCTTAACTATTCGCTTTTTAATCTTTACAAAAAAGCTTTCAGCAACTGCATTATCGTGACAATTCCCAGCTCGACTCATTGAGGGTACAAGGTTATATTCTTTCATAAAGGCTAAGTAATCAGCGCTACCATACTGGCTTCCTTAATCACTATGTACCATTACGTCAGCTTTCGGCTGGCGCTGATAAACTGCCATAAGCAATGCTTTAATTACTAAGTGTTTGTCCATGTTTTTATCCATCGACCAGCCTACGATGCGCCTAGAGAATAAATTCATGACAGTGGCTACATACAAGAAGCCTTCATAGGTTCTCACATAAGTAATATCACTTACTCAAGTTTGATTCGGCGCAGGAGGATTAAACTGTCGAGCTAGCAAGTTATCTGCAATGCGCGATGTTTTACCGCCTTTAATAGGGCGACGTTTATAACCTATTTGCGCTTTGAGTTTATGTTGGCGCATGATTTTAGCTACGCGATTAACACAGCATACTCACCAGCTTCACGTCAATCTTCGTGTACCTAAGGACTACCGTAAGTGCCACCACAGGCAACGTAAAACTTTAATAAGCTTAAGCAAACGATTATCTTCGATTGCTCTGTCACTCAATGGCTTTTTTAACCACACATAAACGCCACTACGGTGTAGCTTAAATAGTTTACACATCGCAACAATAGAAAACTCATTGGGTTTTTAGCAAACTATGGGGAGTCCATAGGGTGCCTAAAAATTATATTACCGAGATACACGTGCAGTATGGTGAAAGCAAAAACTTTAAAAGCGTCGTTTGCGCTTTAATAAGCACGTACTTTTGAAAATTTGGCGTTTTGATAAAAGTTAATTTTTATGTGAAAAATAGTATTTAGTTGTAAAAAACAAATTACAAATGCAAACATATGATGTATGTTATCATTAATAAACCTTAGAAACATAATAAATACGATCTATAAATAACTTTTCTAAACGAGAGATAGCATGAGACAACATCTATTAGGCTTCACACTAGCCCCATTATTTTTACTTACATCAGCGTGTTCACAGCAAGAAGGTGTTATAGACTCAAAAAACACTGAAACGCTAAGTGCAGCAAGTACTTCGTTGAATAGCTACGAAAAAGCAGCACAACTAAAAATTAATAAACTTAAAAAGCTAATGGCAAAAGCTAAGCGTAAGCAAATAGATGTTACACGTGAGCAGAGCGTTGTGTGGTTTGCAGAACAGTTTTTAAAGTTTGCTAATTGGGATGAGAACAATTACGACGCTGTTGTTAAGCTATTTAGTTATGAACGTTATTATAAAGACAAAAAAGAGCAGTTAGCAAAAGACCTTCCTGATTTTGAGCGAAAGAAAGTCATTCAAATTTTAGATAAAGGGATAGATGATTTGTCTAAAGAGCTGGCTGGTGAGATAAAGCGTCGTCCTGTAAATAAAGTTGATTGGCAAAATACTAAAGCACAGGACAACATGTTTGTAAGTAATGGTAAGCCAATATTTCTATATGACTATTTTTCAAAAACGGTGGGGCAACCGCTTACAAATAAAGATATTTACAACGACCATTTAGGTGCGCTTTATCATGGTGGTGAAGATTTATACCCTGTTGATCATGATCGCGCTATTAATTCTTTTTTAGTGCGTGAGGATGGTACCTTTGACGAGGAGCTAATGAAAGAGTTAACCCGTATTCCAGACACTAACATTGGTTTTTTAGTTTATTGGCTAATGGGTATCCCACAGTGGGTTGAAGAGCGAGAACCCGAGGTTAGAAAAGGGCGTTCTTTATTTACTGGGTTCGATATTGACAACCCATTAGCACGCGAAGTATGGGGCAAGATAATTCGTAAAACGGGTGAACTCACCAAAGGTAAAAAAGTCACTGAGGTGGGTTTTGTGCTTGCTAACGAACCACATTGGTATGCTGAAAAAGGACATTGGACACAAAATTTCCAAGAAATGACGAGTATTTCTTCGTACACGTTAAATAAATTTAGAAATTGGTTGCGCACTAAATATCAGGGAAATATAACTAAGCTTAATGAAAATTGGGATACTAATTTTAAAAACTTTAAAAGTGTTGCAATAGAAATCCCTATTGATCCGGCGTTAAAAGGCTTACCCATCTGGTACGACTGGACGCGGTATAATATGGATAGAAGTACGGATTGGTTTACGTATGTTCAAAACGAACTGCACTCTGTAAATGAAGACGCCGATACTCATATTAAAATTATGCCTCGTATGTTCATGGAAGACTCTCGCTCTGGAGGTATAGATACCGAAGCTCTAGCTGAATTGACAACTATGGTTGGGCACGATGCCAAATCATTTGGTAGCGAAAACATTCGCCCTGGTAAATCGTCTAAATGGATCGAAAAATACGCTTATAATTGGGGCATTGTGGCTATGTTCCATGATTTTATGGAATCAGTAGCACCAAATAAAATTAATGTTAATTCAGAGTCCCACTTTTTATCATCGGGTCAGTGGCGTGATTTGGATACACGTACTAGTTATGTACGAAGTGTTTACTGGCTTGCCACTTTACTTGGTATGGATGCCAATATGGGGTGGTTTTGGGCACGCGATCCTGATGGTTCGCCAGAGGATCGATTAGAAGGTGACTTAGACTTTTTTGACCCAGGTTTGGGAGGAGCATTTGCGGGTTCTAACAATATGCAGCCCCATGTAACTAACGAAGTTACTCAAGTAATGTTTGATCTTAATAGTTTTTCTGAGGAAATTGTAGAGCTCAGAGAACAGCGTCGTCCGCTTCGCTTATTTTATTCTGAAACCACGGCTATTAATATTGATGACTATATGAGTAAAGGTTACGCGCTCTATGAAGATTTGTTTTTTGAAGGTTTTCCGCTTGGCTTTGCTACAAAAAATATAATCGAAAAACAAGATAATAGTAATTGGGACGCGATACTTGTCTATCGTAATAAATTTGTTACTGATGATGAATTTAAGACACTACAAGGCTATTTAAATAATGGTGGTACAGTTATTTTAGACTCTGAACAGAGCCTGTCTTTAAATGAATATGGCCAACCACGTAAAGTTAAGTTAGCACCAGGAAAAGGTAAGCTTATTGTTATGCCTAAGGGTTCTGATACTAAAGCAATTAAAAAAATGGCACTTGAGCAAGTATCAGACAGTCTACCAGATGTATCAATAACGGCGGATAATGGGGAAGATTTTAAAACGGTAACATGGCGTACTGTTAAACAAAAAAATGGGAAATATCTTGTTAATATTTTAAATTTAGGCCATGGCAATGCAGATATAGAGTTATCTATTAAAGGCAGTAAGAATGTAAATATTAAAAACTTGATGACCAGCAATAAGCTTAAAAGTACTTTTGATATTCCATCTGAGGGTGTTCTGCTACTCGAAGTTACACCTAACTAATCGAGTTAGAACCTGTGTATATTTACACAGGTTCTAACTGTTAAAAAGGGACAACCTCTTTTTTTATTGAAAACATAAACATCATATGTTTATATTGTTTGTATTAATGTTGCTAAACTAACCATTGTGCTAAATGGATAACTATTTTAACAATGCCTAGTAAGTTAATTGGTAAAACCTTTCACCTGACAGGACACACATAATGAAAGTATTCAATTTTAAGTCACTGATGATAATAGGATACTGCGCGCTGTTTACATTTAATGTATATGCCAATGACGCAGGGAAAGAACATACACAAAAGAAAAAGCCAAATGTACTTATTTTAATGTTTGATGATATGCGATTCGACACTTTCTCCTATAGAAATGGCCCCGTTTCGACGCCAAATATTGATGCGTTAGCACATGAGGGTACGCGCTTTGATCAAGCTATGACATCTACGGGGTTATGCTCGCCTTCTCGCGCGGCTATGTTTACTGGGCGTTGGGGGCATAAAACGGGGCTTGACGATAACGTAGGGCTTTATCATTCAAGACTCTCTGAACTATCACTAAGTGAGGGAAGCGTTATTAAACGTGCAACTAGCGTAGGTTACGATGTTAGTTATGTGGGTAAATGGCACTTAGGCGCTCAAGGTCCCACCCTTCGAGGTGCTAACTTTATGTGGGGTCACGATAAAGATGAAGAGCGTAATGGCCGGCCCTTTACACCTTATGGTACTAAAAAAAATGTAGAGCGAATGAACGCTGGGGAGCGAGATGAAAACGGTGAAAAACACGACTACTATAAAACTTTGCCTGGCACTTATGCTGATACGGTAACGGCTAAAGAAGTAAACGAAGGCAAACTAATGCTGAGAAACGCAGCTAAATCAAACAAACCATTTTTTGGGATTGTTAGTTTTGAGCAACCTCATCCGCCGTACCGCGTACCAGAGCCTTACGCCAGCATGTACGACTACAAAGATATAAAACTTCCTCCCAATTTTGGTATTGAACGTAAAAACAAACCAATGGCACAAGACGATATTTGGTGGCCTTGGCATGATGTAAGCCATATGACTGAAACTGATTGGCGCAAAGCACACAGTTTTTACTATGGGGCTATCGCCATGATAGATCATGCTGTTGGCGAGCTCATTAATACCGCCAAAGAAGAAGGTTTATACGACGACCTGCACATTATTTTAGTCGGCGATCAGGGCAGCATGCTAGGCGAGCATAACCTGTACGACAAAGGCCCCTACGCGTATGACGAATTAATGCGTATGCCGCTTATTATTCGTGCGCCAAATATTGAGCCTAAAATAATTAATCGTCAGGTATCTATGCTTGATATTGCACCTACACTTCGTCAATGGATGTCATTACCCCTTGATGGTGACGAGGATGGACGTTCACTCGTGCCGTTAATGGAGCAGGGTGATAGCGCGGATTCTGGCAAAGATGATGTAGCACTTTATGCATACGAGTGGTACAACGGCGGCTGGTTTGGTATTAGAGCGATACGTACCCCTGAAATGAAGTTTGTATGGAATCCCGGCGACAGCCGCGATGAATTATACGATTTAAAAAATGATCCTTACGAAATCACAAACCAAATAGATAATCCTAAATACAAAAAACAGCTTACTGATTTAGTTAATAAAATGGCTGGGGAGCTGAAGCGTATTGAGGACCCATCATTAACTAAATTTAATCATCATATGAAAGCTTTTTTATAGCCGAGAAATGCCCTTTGGTGGGCCTTAATTGGCCTACTATTTTTTATTATCAAAATTGAGACTGGCACTATGAAAATACACACAAAATTATTGAGCGCTTTATCATCGCTTGCGCTATTAGTTGGCTCTGCGGGTATACATGCAAGTGAACAAAAACCCAATATTATTCTTATTGTTGCAGATGACCTAGGTTATGCAGATGTAGGTTTTAATGGCTCTAAAGATATTATTACCCCAAATATTGATGATCTTGCTAAATCAGGAACTTCCTTTTCAGACGCTTACGTAGCGCACCCGTTCTGCGGCCCAAGCAGAGCTGCGTTAATGACAGGTCGTTATCCACATAAAATTGGCTCACAATTTAATTTACCGACACGCGGCTCAAACGTAGGCGTGCCTACTGATGCTAAGTTTATTAGTAAATTACTAAATGAAAATAACTACTTCACTGGTGCTCTTGGTAAATGGCACTTAGGTGATGCGCCGAAATATCATCCTAATCAACGCGGTTTCGATGAATACTATGGGTTTTTAGG
Organism: Pseudoalteromonas sp. P1-7a; assembly: GCF_001401855.1. Classification (NCBI taxonomy): domain Bacteria; kingdom Pseudomonadati; phylum Pseudomonadota; class Gammaproteobacteria; order Alteromonadales; family Pseudoalteromonadaceae; genus Pseudoalteromonas; species Pseudoalteromonas sp. P1-7a. The sequence goes on from NZ_LKDU01000019.1 coordinate 40,473, forward strand.
GGGCGGGCATAATTACTTTCCAAGTCAATACCAGCCAATTTATGAAAAGCAAAAAGCACAAGGTTTAAAAAATATTTTTGAATACTTAACACCGCTTGAACATAACGGTAAAAAAGTTAGAGAAACAGAATATATTACCGATGCACTATCACGCGAAGCCGTAAATTTTGTAGATAAAGCAGCGGAAAAAACTAACCCGTTCTTTTTATATTTAGCGTACAACGCCCCGCATGTACCACTACAAGCTAAAGATGAAGACATAGCGATGTTTCCTAATATAAAAAATAAAGATCGTAAAACATACGCGGGTATGGTTTTCGCCCTCGACCGTGGTATTGGTAAATTAGTTAGCGCTCTTAAAAAAAATAATCAGTTAGATAACACGCTTATCGTATTTATGAGCGATAACGGTGGAAAATTAAGTAAAGGCGCTAATAACTTCCCACTCACAGCCGGTAAGGGAAGTACACAAGAAGGCGGCTTTAGAGTACCTATGTTGTTTCATTGGCCTAAACATGTACCTGCGGGCAAGCGTTTCTCGCACCCTGTATCGGCACTTGATTTATACCCAACATTTGCAGCTTTAGCGGGCGCTAAAATTGAAGAAAGCCAACAATTAGATGGCACTAATATGTGGCCTGCATTTATTAAAAATGAAAACCCACATAAAGATGAGCCAATTTATGCTCTTCGTCATCGTAAAGGTTACAGTGATGCAGCGATACGCTTAAATCAATGGAAAGCTTTGAAAGTTAACCAGCAACCGTGGCAGTTATTTAATATCGAAAACGATATTTCCGAAAAAAACGATGTAAGTAAATCTAATAAAGCACTGTTAACCGACATGGTCCGCGAAATGGAAAAGTGGAGCTGGGATAACCAGCAGCCTAGCTGGTTCCATGAAACTACAGAGGGTGTGAACTGGCGGCTAGATGCTATGCCACGATTTGATAAAACGTTTAAAACAACTAAGTAAGTTTTATCAAATTCACGGAGGTTTTATGAAAGTAAAAGCAGTTGTATGGCATGTGTCTTTGTTATGCATGGGTGCAAGCTTACTAGGTTGTCAGCAAGCGAGTGCCCTAGCGGGCGCTCAGATAATACCTGGCAGTACATTATTTACTGAGCAGCACCAAGCAATTAAATTAGAAAACAAAAACCGGCGTAAATGGGATAACGCATTAATAAGCGATTTAGACCAAGACGGTTACCCAGATTTATTACTTACTGATCATGGTTATACCATCCGTTTGTATTGGAACAATAAAGGCGTTTACGATAAAGGCCGCGACCTAATTGTGGGTGATATGCACGGTATTGGCGTAGGCGATTACGATAAAGATGGCAAAATGGACATTTTGCTTTCGCGTGGTGGTGGCTCGGGTAGTAACGCACGCAATGCTAAATTGTTTCATTTTAACAAAAGAGAAATTATTGAAGGCGGCGAGTTTTCACCCAAACTGCCAACGTTACGTGGGCGTACTAGTAAGTTTTTTGATGCCAATAACAACGGTCATTTAGATTTATTACTAATGGGATTCCCGCAGGCGAATAGTGGTAAACAAACCAGTAATTTTATTTATAAAAACGATGGCACTGGCAATATAACCCACGCAACTGATTTACCAAAAACTAATCGAGATGGTCAAAAAGTTCTTATTACAGATTTTAATAACGATAAAATTGACGATTTAGTGATATATGGCGACGGCGCTTTACGTGTTTTAAAAGGCAATGGCGACTTTACCTTTAGTGACGTAACCGCCAACGTTTTACGTGATAAAATAATGAATGCGACGGGTGTAAGCGAAGTCGATTTTGATAACGATGGTGACTTTGATTTATATATAAGTCGAGCTAATCCATTACAAGCAGGCGATACGTTTTTTGATGCTAAAAGCCACACATTTGGTTTTTATACTAAACGTGGTCCATTTAAGTTCGACGACTTACTTATTGGCGATACGCTTAATTTAGTTAATTACCAATCACCTTATCCAAACCAAGATGTTTTTGTTGGAGAGGGGGCTTATAAATACAAGTTTGAAGGTGAAAGACATAGTGGTCAAAATATCAATATTGTAAGTAGTAACGGCTTAGGCTGGCCGGATACTCAACCTAATAAAGGACTATATGTTGGTTATATAGGTAATAATAAATGGCGTATGGCGGGTAATACCTTTTCACCTACAACGGGTGTAGTAACCGATGTTAAACATTATACCGTAAATAAAAAGCCTATAGCACCATCGGATTTGCTGCTTAAAAATAACGATGGAAAATTTGTGGATGTGAGCGCAAAAGCCGGCATTAAAACAAATTTAAATACGACCGGCGTAAGCGTGGGAGATTTTGACAACAATGGCTACCAAGATTTGTTTGTTGTTAAACAAGGTAACTTGGTAACGCCTACATCGCAAATACTGTATTTTAATAATGGTGATAACACATTTAGCCAAGCTACTGACTCGGGATTGATAACAAATACCTTAGGTACTATTGGCTCTGGCGCAAATGTACTTGATTACAACTTGGACGGCCAAGTCGATATTATTATGAATAACGACAGAGGCCAATGGCATTTATTTAGTAATCAAGCAAATAACAGTAATCACTATACATTACTGCGCATAGGTAATTCACTTAAGTATAATGCAAGCGCAATTGGAGCTATAGCCACACTTAAAGCCTGTGGTAAAACCCTAACAAGACGGGTATCACCTGATGCAGCCCCTTATACACAATCATTTGATAACGTAGTTCATTTTGGTTTGGGTCAGTGCAACGAAATAGAGAATGTGAGTGTGCGTTACAGCAATGGTGAAGCAATAAATAAATCTAAGATTGAGATAGATAAAGTAATCAATCTTTAATTCAACAGAGTTAACTATGAGAGGTAAAAAGCAAGGTTTGGTAACAGGCCTTGCTTTTTTTTCGCAAAAATTTAGGACAAAAGAGAGCAACAATGAATAAAAACAATATCACTCATCTTAAAAAAAAATTAGCGGGATTAGTGTGCTTACTTACTGTGTTTGGTTGCAGCACTGATACAGCTCAAAGGAATAATAACAGTATAAATAAAGAGGAAGTAAATGCATCTGTTAAAGCGTCTAATACTATGCTTGCTAGTGCAAGTTTATTTGCATCACTCCCTGATTATTGCCCAACCCCAGACGCTTTTGCAGTCTCTCCTACAGGAGAGCTTACTTTATCGTGCGTTAATTATGCCAATAAAGGGTTACAAGCAGGTATGTTGGTTAATATTAACGATGACAAAACGTTTACTAAAATAGCCCAGTTATCAGGGCCAAATAATAAAGGAAAGGGTCGTCCTATGGGCCTTGCTTATGCCCCTGATGGTTCCTTATTTGTAGCCGATAACCAAGGCGCTGGCAACGCTCGATTACTTAAACTTACCTTAAAAAATAATGCGGTTATTAACACTCAAGTTGTTGCCAAAGGTATGAGTTCGCCAAACGGTGTGCGCTATCACAATGGTTATATTTACGTAACTCAACTGCGTTTACCAAGTAAAAATAAGACTGAGACTCTCAGTGGGATATATCGTTTTAAAGCCACAGATACCAATATATTAGTGACAAACAGTACAGATGATCCGCATTTATTATTTTTGGCTAAAACAATTAATAAGCAACGTAAATTTGGACTTGATGGTTTAGTGTTTGACTCTCAGGGTAGCTTGTTTGTAACTAACTTAGGTGACGACTTAATTTATAAATTAACGTTTGATGCAAACCACAACCTGCTTAGCAAAAATACCTACGCAACACTTCCAAAAGGAAGCGGACCTGATGGTCTTACTATAGACCCTCAAGGGAATTTATACGCCGCAGGCTTTTTAACTAATCAAGTTATAAAAATTGATACAAACCAAAATGTAACCGTTATTGCATCTTACCCCGATAACAATTCAGAAAATGGTGAATTAGACCAACCCGCCGATATTATTTATTATAAAGGTTCCTTGCTCATGTCGAATTTTGACTTGCTTACAGGCCCAGGCATTATCAATACTGGGCATGGCAAACCTTATACAGTAAGTGAAATTAAGTTACATAATTAGTAAGGTTTTAAGTTAAGCGCTTAAATTAAAATCGTGTGTATTGCGGTGTGTGTCTGAGCTTTAGATTAATCGGCAATACATTTGGTTTACAGCTTTCAAAGCTGCTGATTGGTAGTTTTTGATAGCTGTAAATACTCTATTGAGCATAAATTACTATTACAAACCCTCGTAAATTCCTTCCTAAACTGCTCAATTCTGATCATTTTGAGCAACATTTTTTATTCTGTATAAAAATCCCTGCGCCACTTTCACTTAAATATTAATGAATTTAATACCAATCAGCAATAATACTTAATCATTTTCAGGGGCTAAAGGTGTCGCTATCTGCGTTAAATATTCTCATTTAGAACAACTAAATAGCGTATTTTTTGCCTTGCTATCAACACGTCTATCCATCCTCAAAATAGATCACTTAATTATGCGGATTGGTATAAATTGTTTAAAAACAGCAGTTTAAATTTGATCGTTCAAAAAAGAAACAAAAATGTAAAAATTAAAGTAAACAGCTTGTAAATGTAAACATCATATGTTTAACTTGATCGTAAGTTGAGCAACGCTCTAAGATAAAACTAGGATACTAGAGCGTTCATTTATTTTATCGGCATTGCTTAACTAATAATAAAAAACTGACGACATCATCACACTGGCATTAAGACACACGATGCCGAAAACAGGAGCGCACACAATGCAGCATAACTTTAGGTTATCAGCAGTCTCTGCAGCTATCATTGCTTCACTTATTTCAACCTCTGCTTTTGCACAAGAGGACGAAAAAAAAGTGAAGACTAAACTAGAAAAAGATATTGAAATAATAGAGGTTCAGGGTATCAAAAGTAGCTTGCGAAAAGCGGTAAACGCAAAGCGCTTTTCCGAGAACGTGAGTGATTCAATTCACGCTGAAGATGTAGGTAAATCAACAGATCAAAACATTGCCGATGCACTTTCAAGGGTAACTGGCGTTTCCATTCAAGAAGAAGGTGGAGAGGGGACACGTATTTCAGTGCGTGGTGCAGGGCCTTCTTTAAACCAAATATCTATGAATGGTGTAGCACTAACAGGTGGGCTTAGCACCGATGGTTCTAGTGCAGGTGCCACTAACGATAACAGCGTAGATTTAAGTTCTTTTTCATCAGATATTTTATCATCAATAGACGTTATTAAAACATCCTCAGCTGATAACGATGAAGGTTCACTTGGTGCGACTGTTGTTTTACGTACTGTGAAGCCTTTAGATTTAGCTAAGCCACGACGTTCATTTACTGTTGAAGGACGTTATAACGAATTTTCCGATGAAAATGATTCACGTATCAACTTTAGCTTTTCTGATAAATACTTCGACGACACCTTTGGTTTTATTATAACTGCTTCTAAAGATACACAAAAAACACGACAAGATCGTATTAATACTGACTGGGCTAATGGTGCAATTCCCATTGTTGATTTAGATAGTGCAACTGGAAGAACAGCTCATGATATAGCAACAGGTAAACCGATTAGAGTATTGGGCTATCAACGTGATACTGATGGCAACAAGCTGTTTGGTAATGACGGCCAAGCGCTATTAAATCCAATTAGCTCGCTCAATAATTACGATCCTGAAACACAAATATTGCATGAAGGTGATTTATTTGTTTTAGCGCGTGAGGTTATTGATTTTACATTAAATAACGACCAACGAGATCGTCTATCAGTATCGACGGGGTTTCAATATAGGCCAACAGACACACTCGATATTCAGCTTGATATTACCCATACAGAGCAGGATGTACTCACTGATAGCCAAAGGCTGCGTTTAAACATGGGGCCTGTTACACCTTTGATTCATCCAAGAGATGACAACACATCACTCAATGGTGTTGATTTATCAACCAATACCTTACAGCAGTCAAGCAGTCGTTCTACGGGGGGGAATTTTGTCCGCTCTTACGGTCTGCGTGAAATAGATACAAACGTAGCGTCACTTGATATTGATTATCAGGTAACTGACTCATTAAATATGAATGTGCGCGCTGGTTTTTCTAAAACGACAGATGAAACACCAGACGATGATGAGAAAGATCGTTTCATTTCTATTAGTACAGCTACATGGGGCACGGCAGGTCGGCAAATAGTTGAATCAATGCCTGATGGCAGCCACGAAATGGTTGGCTACGACTGTGGCGCTAATGGAGAATGTAGTTACTCAACGGGTGTTACACCAGGGGAGTTTGATGCTTTTGATGGTACGTCTAATGCGGTGTACAGCCGTTTTAATCCGTATGACATGCAGCACAATCACTTAGGAAGTTTAGTGCTTCGTAAAAATAAGTTAGCGGATACAAACAAGTCGTTATTTGTTGATTTTGACTATGCCCTTGAGGGAGATTTTTTACGTTCTCTTGAGTTTGGTGTTAAGTGGACAAATCGTAAAAAAGATGTCTCTATTCAAAATAGAGCAACCACAAATGGCAGTGACTTAATAGATTTAGAAGACCCCAGTCAAGCGTTTGAAGTACGTGGACTTGGTACAATTCGCTTAGCCGATATAGTTGCAAATAGTGCATACCCATATGATAACTTTGGTGAAGATATTCAATCGGACCGTTCAGCACAATTTTTTAATGGCTGGCCACTGCTAGACGCAGAAAAAGCACTTGAGATTGTATCGGGTAAAGATGCGGGTGAAGTCGGTATACGTGAAACAATTACCGGTAGCCGAAATATAGAAACGGATACTAAAGCTGCCTACTTTAAGGCAAACTTTGAACTCATGGATGGCCGCTTAACCGGTAACCTAGGCCTGCGTTATGTGAAAGACGACACAACGGCAACAGGTGTAGGCGGCATTAACTTTATCCGCTTTCCGCAAATGGTTGATGCGTATAATTTGTTAGTTGAACGTGGTTTAGCTAATACTAATTTAGAACCATGCCCTGCTGCTGTTATGGGGGTATCTGACACGGGTCAGCCTGATCATCGTTACACACCCGCAAACGATGCTGAGCTACAAAATTGTTGGGCATGGCAAATCACTCATGCGTATAACCGCTCAAACCCAGCTACTTTTCCTGTTGACCCTCAAACGGGTCAATTTGTAATTCCCGGGGCTGATGGCAACACAGGGCTGGGTGTAAATCAGCAAGTGTTTGTAGATGAAAATGGCAACATTATAGCTAACAATGCTTTGCCTTCTTTAATTTACGACAGCAACGGGAACTTGGTTCCTACCTCTGCTAATGCATGGGCTCATTTTGCAAGTAATGGGCAAATATGGCCATTTTTGGATAGGACTACCGCTTTCACTGGTCCTCAAGGCAGTGGTCGAGAAGTACAAGACCGCGTTGCATGGGTAACTAAAAAGGGCGGACATGACGCTTATTTACCTAGCTTAAACTTAAATTATGCAGTTAACGACGAAATGATTGCACGTTTTGCTGTTAGTAGAACAATGACGCGTCCTCGTTTTGATTCATTAAACCCACGTACACAAATTTTTGAGCAACAATGGGATTCTGCAAATGGCTCAGCAGGTAATGCAAATTTAAAACCGCTTAAATCAACCAATCTAGACTTGTCTTTCGAGTGGTACTTTAGTGATTCAGGCTTGCTGTCTGCAGCGTTTTTTTTCAAAGATATGAAAGACTTTGAAGAAACAGTAGTTGTTCCTTATCACTACAAAGACGTTAGGACCGAATACAATTTACAAACGGCAGACTTACTGCTTGATTACGATGAAAACCGAGCGCCGGGTAACGAAGAAGACTGTATGCCACTTAGGCAAGTTGCGGGCTTTTTTGACCAATGGCGCATTGAATGTGACGTTGTAAACGTAACCACAGTAACCAATGGTAAGGGCGCAGATATTAAAGGTGTTGAACTAGGTTACAACCAAAACTATGACTTTTTACCAAGTTATTGGGGTGGCTTAGGTTTAAACATGAACTATACCTACCAAGATTCAGAATCTGACCGTCAGCAGGTAGGTAATACCGATATATTTTTAAAACCACTACCACAACCTTACACGCCAAAGCATTCCCTAAATACAACACTGTACTGGGAACAAAAAGGGATTCAATTACGTTTAGCGAGTCGCTACACCGGGGAGCAGTTAGTAAACCGAGGTTTAGTTGGCGGTGCTACATGGCAAGAGGCAACCCATCGTTTGGACTTTAGCTCAAGTTATAAAATTAATAAAAACTTTAGTCTAACTTTTCAGGCACTTAACTTAACTGATGAAACTAACCGAATTTATTACACCAGTTCTTTTACGCGCAACGCGTTTGAAGCTAACTCGCAAGAAGTTGTGCTTGATGAAGGTAATGCAATTGAAGATGGCAGTGTAACTACTTCGCGTACAGCATCAGTTTGGAAAACAGGTCGTCAATTCCGTGTTGGTCTTCGCGGTACCTTTTGATTGAGAAACTATTAGCAGCGGGCCACGTTAGGCGCGCTGTCATACAGATTTTGGAGAGTAAGATGAAACATAACTTACTAATAAAAACAGCGATTAGCAGTGTTATATTTTCAGTATTAACAGGGTGCGGCGGTACGGATGAAGGTTACGATCCTCAGTTTAAATCTGATTTAGCACTTGTAATCGATACTGCAGTGATCACAAGCGCATTAGATGAAGAGTCCGCAGTTCATGAAATTGATTTACTGCAAGGCGTAACAATCGACGGTAAACCAGCTTCTGAGTCAGGAGCGACCATAAACGTAAGTGAGTTAGAGTTTGTGGCTAATAATAATTTCATTACCCCACAAACAAGTGCTAATACCATTGCATCACACCGGATTTCACCTTTCACGCAATCAAGTGATAGCACTAAATTAGTGGTCGATACAGATGCGTTTTCACAAGCATTAAGGCAATGCGATCAAACAGATATAAGAGGTCAATTCGACAGTGATGGTAACCCCATTGCGGATGGGTATTTAGATTTTCCAAGCCAAGCTGTTTATAACATTACCTATTCTATTGATAATGGCGCAAATCGCATACCAGGGGAGGCACTGCCTAGTCGTACATTGCAATTAACCATCAATGCAATTGATGACCCTGTATCTGAAGTCACTATTTCACCCATAGAAGTACCTGTAGGTGGGCAGGCAAGTGTGTTTGCATCAGCAATACCTAGTTACGCGTGCAACCCCGCACTTGTTTACTCAATTGCAGATGAAGATATTGCAACCATTGATGAAAATGGTCTTATTAGCGCTAAAAATACGGGTGAAACCACTATTACAGCCACAAGTGTTGATAACCCAGAAGTAACAGCAAACGCCACGCTTACAGTAACGGGTGCTTTTAGTATTGCAATAACAAACGATGATAAAAACGAGTTAGGCGCATCTTCCGGAAACAAGGACGTTCCAATCTGCGTAGCAAGCGGTATAGAAGTACAACCGGCTTTATTAAACGCAGAGTTAAGCGGCGAATATACTTTTGATTGGACACTTAACGATGAAGTTTCATTTACGCAAAGCTTAACCTCAAAAAGTGGCTTTGGAGAAGTACTTGCCTTACAGGCTCCTAATACAATTGATACTGTGAATACGGTAACTGTTGAGCTTATTGATGGCGATACAGCAAGTACACCTTTATCACTCATTTCACAAAAAAGTATTACGATAAATACCGTTAATAACCAAATGTGTGAGCCGGGCGTGTCTGAACACCCCGCAGGTTTTAATACTGACTTTAATTTAGATGCAGAGGGTGCACCCTATAAAGGGAATGCCACTTATAGTGTATCGGCAACCTCTGTGTCGGGTAATGGCCGTTCGCTTGAAATTACAGCGGGCACTGCAACTCAAGGTGAAGCGAATACACCGTACTCTTTTGCAACTCAGCAAGTTTGGAATAAACAACGTAATTGGTATAGCGCCAATTATGGTCGTGGTGCTGAGTCTGTAGGTAAAACGTATCGCTTTTCAGCATGGGTTAAATTAAATCAACTACCTGAACAGCCTATAACGCTTCGCCATGTTGTAGTGCCTTGGGTTTATGAGGGAATTCCTGATGATGCACAAGGTTTTACAGGGCGTTATTCACAAGCGGGGTTATTCAGCGCTGAACTGGATTCAACTACTCAGTGGCAATATATTGAATTTACAGAAGATTCAACTAACACACGAGAGTGGGCAATTCCAGCAACGTGGAGCTCAGTTACTGATGTGTTTACCCTTTGGGAAGTGTATGGACTGCCAGCGGGTGATTCAATCTTGATTGACGATTATGCAGTTACGCGTACCGATATTTAAGCGAGTAATCAACGCATAACATAATATCAATTAGAGCGGCTTTAAACTTATCGGATTAAAGCCGTTCTGCTTATGAGCCACTAAATCTATTCATTTACGCATTAATTTTTAACTTTCACACAAATTTATATACAAAATAATGAGACACCATGAACAGCGCACAAAAAAAAATAGAAACACATAAATTGATGCTCACAGCAGCATTATTGTCGGTAATAACCATTGGTGGTTGTAGCAGCGATTCGACAGCTAATATGCAAAGGCCTCCCCAAGCTATGAGTAACCTCCTGCCATTATCGGATCCACAAAATACAGGTAAATGGATACTTAACACCCAAGTAAGCGATGAATTTGAAGGCAGTGCCATCGATGAAGAGCGTTGGTACATTGTAGGTAAACTAGAAAACGGCAAACCCGTTTATAAGCACCCAGATAAGCCAAATAAAAAAGTATGGAAAGGGCGAGCACCTTCGCAGTTTTCGGGTAATAACTATCGCTTAGAAGATGGAAAATTAAAACTTGAGACCCGTTGGGAGCCCGATTTTCCTTTTGAAGAAAAAATTCACAAACCTGTTTTTGGTGATGCACTTAAATACGAAAATATAACAACAGCGTGTTTTATTAGCCGCAGATCATTTCAATACGGATATATAGAAATTAAAAGTAAAGCCGCTGATGCGCAAATAAGCAGTGCATTTTGGTCAATGGGTGAAAAGCTAGAAGTTGATTTTTTTGAACTGTTTGGAGACTCCCTTGACCCGAAAAAAGACCATATAGACAGTGAACTATGGTGGTCAATTCGCGATTGGAATAAAGAGGTAATGGGGAAGCCCACTTATACAGAGCGCAAAGACTTAGGATTTAGAGTCGCTGATGACTTTCATGTATATGGAATTGATTGGAGTGCTGATGGGATTAAGTATTATGTTGATGGTAAGTTATTTAGTGAAGTTAGCGCTGAACAAGCAGATGCATGGGCTAAAGAGCATCGTGGGGTTGATAAAGGTTATGTAGCCACTAAGCCGTTATTTTTATGGCTCGATCAGGAAACATTTCCTTGGCATGGTGTACCGACCAGCAAAGAGGAGCTTGAGCGTAATAGCCCTGAAGGAAAAAAAGAGGATGGCGTGGTTGATTTTGAAATTGAGTATGTCCGTGTTTGGCAGAAAAAGCCGGCTCAATTAGCTAATTAAGGATTAAAGAAATGAAAAATAATTATAAGCCAGTAAATAAAACTTTTTACTTAACTTTTATTGCTACAAGTATTGTCCTTAGCGGTTGCAGCTATATGAAAGTTGACCCCTACAAAAATAGTTTCACAAAGGGGAATATGTTCTCGGAAACTAAAAATGTTATTCCTTTTGAACCTTTGTCGAGACGTAAATGGGATAGTGCACTCATTGCTGACTTTGATAAAGACGGCTATCAAGATGTATTAATTACTGAGCACACCCACGCAGTAAAAATTTTCTGGAATAACAAAGACAATACCTTTTCAGCACCTCAGATAATTATTAAAGGCGACACTCACGGCGTCGCTGTTGCTGACTATGACCTTGATGGAAGAATGGATTTAATAATTGCTCAAGGCGGTGGTGGCGGCTTAAAACCTCGTTTACCTGTATCGTTTCAAATAAATCACGACCGAACTGTTGAAGGTGGAGAAACATTTAATGATTTTGAACGTACACGCGGCCGTGCGGTTAAATTAATAGATGGCAATAACAGTGGCACCTTAGATTTAATGCTCTCAGCTTTTCCGCTTAAGAAGCAAAAAAAGGGAGCCAACCACATATATAAAAACGAAGGACATAATCAGTTTAAGTTTGTCGATTACTTACCTACTGCAAAATGGCTTGGATATAAGGCCTTAGTTAGTGATTTTGATAATGACGGGCACGATGATTTATTTTTTTACGGCGGAGATGACATTGTTGTAGCGCAGAGTAAATCTGATTTAGGTTATAAAAATAAAAGTAAGGCTGTCCTAGGGGATAATCGCAATATTAGCCATGTAAGCAGCATGACCGAAATCGACTTTGATAATGACGGTGACTTCGATTTATTTTTAACCCGCGCTAAACATCAATTTGAACAACACACCTTTTATGATGCTCAACCTCAAAATTTTGCTTTCTTTACTCGTAACGAAGCATTTAAATTTGAAGACTTTAAAATCGAAGGTAATTTTGAAATAGAAAACCTGCAAATGGCATATCCTCATTTTAATGTGTTTATTGGTAAAAATAGTGAGCCGTTAAAACTTAAAGGTCATGGTGGTAGTGAACGTACGGTACAGGTAACAAAAGAACAAGCTGCTGGCTGGCCTAAAAAGCTAAATAACAAAGGTTTATATATAGGTTACTTAGGTAACGACACTTGGCGCGTAGCTGGCGATACTAAATCGCCGACCGCTGGTGTTATTAAAAGAGTGACCAATTCACCCAAAGTAAAAGGGCTTGAGCCATTACCAGCGGTGTTATTAGAAAACCGACAAGGTAAGTTTGTTGATGCAACAGCCAAGCTCAATGTTAATTTAAGCGAACCTACAACCAGTGCTGTAGCCGGGGATTTTAATAATGATGGCTGGAGCGACTTATTTGTATTACGTTATGGTAACCCAGCAAAAGCGAACAAGCAGGTACTGTATTTAAATCAGCAAGGTAAAGGCTTTGAGGCTTTAAAAAATCATGGTGTTATTTCAACTGAACTTGGAGCAACAGGGGGCAGTGCACAGGCCTTTGATTACGATAATGACGGCGACCTTGACTTAATTTACTCAAATGAGCGCGGCCGTTGGCATTTATTCACCAACAGCACAGCTTTAGACGCGCAGCATAATTTTCTAGTCACAAATATTGGTTACTCGCCTAAAGCTGGTGTGTCGGCATTGGGAGCTACTGCGACTATAAAAGCATGTGGGCAAACTTATAAGCGTGTTGTAGGCGCAACAGGTGCTGGCTTTTCACAAAGCGAAAATAATAAGTTACACGTTGGTTTAGGTACGTGTACACAGATAAATAATGTATCGGTTCGTTGGAGTAATAATGAACATGTAGATATTAGCAATGCGGTTATTAATGATGCTGATGGGGAGTTAGTTGGAAGAAAAGAGCCGTTGTAAGTAATAAAGTTAGGAAAAAAATAGCGCTAAATTAGCGCTATTTTTTCTTAATCTACTAAAAACTATACTCAATGCTTGCACCTACATAACGCTGCCAATCGCGTGGATAGAACGCTTCACCAAAGCCTTCTGAGTTTATGCGTTGACGTGTAGTGTATGACTTATCAAATAAGTTTTTAACAAATACGCTCATTTTGATGTTTTCTTTACTCACGCTTAAATAGCCATCCCAAATGCTTGACGATGGATTTGCTGATTCACCAAAAGCAAGCTCATTGATTGATTGTGTGTGGCTACCGTTGTACCGCCAAACAGCACGAGTATTAGCTTGCCATCCAGTATCCGCTATTTCAGTACTATACGAAATAGTGCTTAAAAACTGCTGCTCAGCATTATTAGGGAAAGATAGGCCTGTTTGATCAAAACTCTGACGGCCTGTTTCATCGGTTGTACAACGCGCAGCGAGTAAGCCACCATCATTTGCAGGGCAATTAATAGGCGTATCTGCAAAATCTTCGTAGCGTGCATCAAAATAAGCGTAGTTAAACGACCATTTAAGGTTATCTGTGAGTTTTACTACTACATCAGCTTCAATACCGGTAGAACGTGCTTCATTTGCGTTAACATAACCTGCAAAAACAATGTTATTTTCTTCGTCAATTACACGGGTTGCTCGCACCTGATAATCATCAACTGACATATCAAAATAAGTAAAGTTAAATAGCAAATCGTTATCAAAATAAGCAGAGCGCAGGCCTACCTCAAAGTTCGACGAATTTTCAGGCGCAGTAGGAAAGTTATCAGCTTCAGCAGGGTCTGTGTTTGTTGTTACAAAGTAAGACGCCCCTTTATAGCCCGTGGAATAATTTATATAACCACGAATATCATCTGTAAAGTCATACCCTAGTACTGCTTTATATATAAAGGCAGTATCTGAATCAGAAAACTTAGTAGGATCATCTTGACGTTTTATTAGCGATGGATCAGTTTTAGCCAGCTCAAAAACATCGGCATAGGTGTCCATACCGACTCCATTAGATGGAGTCGCAAGATCGGTACGTGCAAATGTTGCTTCACCTTTTTCGTGAAGTAGTCTAAAGCCAAATGTGGCATCTAACTGCTCGGTAATTTGGTATTCAAGTTGACCAAAAATGGCAATGTTTTCAAAGCTGGTGGTAAAGTCACCACTGTTAAGTAAGCGAGATGGAACTAACAAAGAACGGTCGTCTTCGCCAGTTGTAGCGTAGTTATCTAAGTAGGCATTTGTTGAAGGTCCTGAGTAACAACCAACTAGCTCGCCTCCTTCAATAAAACCACGGTTACCCGCAATACAACCATCTCTTACTTCAGAGCGCTGGCCGTCGGTATCATGATAAAAGAGGCCTAATACCCAATCAAATTTTTCATTATTAAATGACGATACCCTAAATTCTTGTTGAATTACATCTACGGACTCGTTACCGCCAAATGCCGAACGTTGCACAGGAAAGTTTACTGTAAAAAATGCAGAGCTATTATATAAATCAAAGTCTCTATAGCTACCATTATAGCTAAGTGTAATTTCATCATTTAAATAGTAGTCAGCCGACATAGAAAAACCAAAATTTTCAGTTTTACCGTAATTGGCTTCAGCGTTTCGTGCTGTTACTGGGCCGCCTGCTTCTTCAAAGGTCGACTCTGGGTTTACGCGATTATATGTAGTGCCTTCAATAGTGCCGTCGTCTTTTACATTAACGATTGGTCGTGGGCCAAAATCTGGATTAATGCCACCTAAACGGATAAGTGAACAACAGTTAGTGTCTGTTTCTGAGTACTCTAGACGAAATAACACATTGAGTTCTTCACCATTGTCGTATAAGAGCTGTCCGCGGCCCGCTTTTGTTTCTTTTGCGCCAATGTCATAGTTTTCTTCACCTGGCATGGTGTTTTTTATCCAACCATCTATATCGCTGTATTGAGCATTAAATCGAGCTGCCCAATTTTCGTTAAGTGGTACATTTATAGTGCCGCTAAAATCAGTGCCATCAAACTCAGTAACCTGTGCTCTAACAGTGCCTGAAATTCGGTCATCTAGCTGCGGCTTTTTAGTGACATAATGTAGTAAACCGGTAGATGTATTTTGGCCAAATAGTGTACCTTGTGGCCCGCGCATAGCTTCTACACGTTGAACGTCAGATACCGGGAGATTGAGCATTGATTGGCGGGGGAGTACTTCACCATCAATTACCACTAAGTTTGATGATTGTAAGCCAATAGAATTTGTAAAAGTGCCTATACCACGTGTTTTTAATGTCGTTGTTCTTATTTCGCTGCTGTCATCAATGCCAAAGCCTGGGAGGTAAGTTACTAAATCAAAACCATTATCAATCTGGGTCTCTTGAATTAAATCACCATTCAATACTTCAATTGAAGAGGGCACTTCTTTTAGTGCTTGATCACGTTTTTGCGCGCTCACTAAGATTATTTCAAAGTTATCGTCGTCCTTCTTAACTTCCTCTTGGGCCGAGACTGTGTGTGTGAAAGTTGATAAAGAACAGCATGCAAGCAATATAGCTGTGTGCAATTTACTGTGTTTAAGCATTTTAACCACTCCATTTCTTTATAGTTGTCAGTGTGCAGGTAGTACTTTGAAGTACTTATCATGAAGAATCGAGTTGACTAAAAGACATTGTTGGTGGTTTAAAGACCATTAACAGTCAATAAAAATAAGCAACGCAATTCATTCTAACAATTTAAACATATGATGTTTGTAGTTGCAATATGTTAATCACTTGTTTATTAAATATTGTTTTAGTTAGAGGCAAGTGTTCTGATAGATAAGCGTTAATTAATGACTTTAGTTAAAAGAGATTACGATTATGGATAAGCATGCGTAGTTTTAAAAACGAGTAATAATACGTGATGACTTTGAAAGGCAAATACTCGCGCTGATTTTTTAAAAGACTATATTTATCAAATTAGTAATGGTTTGTAACGGTTATTCAACTCACTTTTATAAGTTCAAAACCGCCCAATTATTTAAGTGAATTGGTATAAACATCGACAAGTTTAATTTGGCTCATCAAAGCTGGCTTAATTAGTCGTGTTGTTATTAGGGAGGTGAACTGTATGCACTGAAATTTGTTCAACCTAGGGGCTATTCAATCACGGCTCGAGAAATTAACCAAGTGGACTTTAGAGCTGCTATTGCGTTATTCGCCCCTAGAAAGAAAAGAGTAGCGTATATACGATAAACATGTAACGTTTGCGCTTACGTATGAAAATAAGTGCAAATAGGGACTGCTTTTCTTAAATACCCAACGCATAATTACAGAGTTAATCACGAAAAGTCAGCTTGCCTTATATATTCAAACTTATTTTAACGATGCAAAAAAGTGATAATCTTCAGCATTTTTTAGCTTCTGAGCAAAACTCATCCCTAAAATTTTTAATTGTGTTGCATTGTTATAGGTACTGATTTTTGATTTCAACTCTATTATGGCTTTGGCTGTTGAGCCAATGCTATCGAGTGCTAAAAAGTACAGATAAGCGTATTGCACGTTATTACTCTCAAGTACCATTGCGTGTTTAAACGAGTCAACAGCAGCGGGTTTGTTACCGCTTCTAATAAGCGCCATACCATTTGCATAATGCAGCGGCGCAGAGCTCGGCACTGCTGTTAAACCATTATTTAACGTGCTTTGCATTTTTACTGTTTGACCAAGGCGATAATAAATATCGGCTAAATTTACATAACTTGCATCAAAGTAAGGGTCAACGCTAATGCCTTTTTGTAACGACTTAATAGCGCCGTTTACGTCTTGCTTGTTAAGCGCGAGCATACTTTGATTTATATTTCCTTCACCGCGCCATGTATTTACCTTATTGGCATATGCAAGTTCTCTAATTGATTGATTAAGCCCATCTAGCTGCGCTTTTGTTTGGCTTAGATTTTGTGCTGCAGCAACTCGCACCGACTTTAACTTGTCGGTTAATAGTTGCTTATAACTTTTTAAACGCTCTGCTTCGGGCAGCAAAAAGCCTACCTTAGCAATTGCTAGGCGGATAAGCGGAAGCGGTGAGTTTACCCAACTTTTTACGTCACTATCGCTAAGCTCTGTAGTTGAGCCGCCTAAATAACTTATTGCACTGGCACGGTCTATTTCGTTTAACGAAAAATCATTAATCAAGCTCATATGTGCATTTTTCGATATCGCTTTTAATGAGCGTAGTTCAAGCATACTGTGCTCGCTTGCACTTAATTCAGGCGGTTTACCGTGCCATTTTTCAAGCGTGCTTGCTGCCCATTCGTTTGTTTGGCCGTCATGGCATTGCACACACGCATTGGGTGTATCGTATTTTATTGATATGTCAGGGCGCGGAATTTTAAAGCTGTGGTCGCGCCTGTCATCAACGCCCATGTATCTGTTTGTTGGCATGTGGCAACTAACACATTGTGCACCGGCTGACTGTTCTTTATGGCGATGATGCTCGGGTTTATTGTATTCGCTGGCACTATGGCACTGTAAGCACAGCCCATTCGTTTTTGTTTTAACTTTCATGGTGTGTTTATCGTGACAGTCAAGGCAGTTAACACCGGCTTTGTACATTTTACTTTGCGCAAAAGAGCCAAATACATACACCTCTTCTTTAATTTGGCCATCAGCATGATACAAATTCGGTTCTAAAAAGGAAGGGCTAAACTGGTCTAAAAACGCTTGGCTATTGTCAAAACCATCCGTTAGTGGGCTACGTAATGAGTGGCACGCATAACAACCTTGCATAAAGCTGTTATCGCGGGGCTCACCTTGCCACGTGGCGATTGTGTCATCGCCGGTTATTTTCCACTGCGACATATTGGTGGGGCTTGTTTGGGCCGATTTAGTCACTTTTTTAGTTTTATGTTCATCCGTAATCTCACTGTGGCATGATTTACAACCCACATTTATATTTGAAAAGTGTGTATCAAAGCGCTCCTTTTCACTATTGAAATTACGCTTTAAATTATCTGAATGGCAATCGGCACACATGCCGTTCCAGTTTTGTAGAGGTTGCAGCCAATGGAGACGATCGTCAGGTTTTACATCTTCGTTAGCGTAATTGGCATACCAGCGCTGGCCGCCTAGTGATTTAGCGCGGCTATCCCATGCAAAAGGAAATACTTGGTATTTGCCTTTTTCAACTTCAATTAAATATTGTTGCAGTGGGTCAAAGCCAAAAACATAATTTACGGTGTACGTTTTTTTAGTACCTTGCTCGGTCAAATCAATTAAAAAGGTATCTTTTTCTTTATAGAAAACGGCTTTTTGAGAAAAGTGGGTCGCCGTAGCATTGCTAAAATCACCAAGCACCGTATCGTTGCTAGCTATAGCCATTGAACGAGCATGGTCTGACTGTTCCCAATCATGTGTCTGTTGTTGATGGCAAGATTGGCATTCCTCGTTCGCAATAGCTGAAAAACAACAGCATAAAAAAAGCATACTAACTAAGCGTTTTATTATATTTATCATATTTTAATCTGCCTTCAAACACACTCATTGCATGATATAAATTAGGTAATAGGCCCAGCTAATCACTGAGTATTCAAATCGAGCTGCAATTAAACTGATGTGCTGTGATAATTAATTTAAATTATCATACATCATATGTTTGCAATATTGCTATGTTTTGTTTACTGTAGCGATATTGTGATTTATAAACGTATTTTTTACAACTTAACTATAAAATTAACTAGCCATGATTATCTAATATAACCAACACGTTAGTTAAATAGTGTAATTAATATCTTTTAACTATATGCATAACTAGTATATTAAATAGGAAACTATGATGAATAAGCTACTTGTTCTTTTCTCTGTATGCTTAGGCTTTTGTGTTAGTGCTCATGCTGTGGCAAAAGTACAAACAGAAAAACCTAATATTGTTTTAATTTTTGCAGATGACGCAGGTTTTGGTGATTTTGGCTTTCAAGGTAGTACCGAACTTAAAACGCCTAATTTAGATAAATTAGCTGCAAGTGGTGTGCGCTTTACTCAAGGCTATGTGAGTGATTCTACCTGCGGCCCTTCACGCGCTGGGTTGATGACAGGAAAATATCAACAACGCTTTGGCTATGAAGAAATTAATGTACCGGGTTTTATGAGTGATAACTCTGCACTAAAAGGTGCCGATATGGGCTTGCCGCTAGATCAAAAAACAATGGCAGATTACCTCAAAGAGCAAGGTTATAAAACAGCGGTATTTGGTAAGTGG
Source organism: Pseudoalteromonas sp. P1-7a (assembly GCF_001401855.1). Classification (NCBI taxonomy): domain Bacteria; kingdom Pseudomonadati; phylum Pseudomonadota; class Gammaproteobacteria; order Alteromonadales; family Pseudoalteromonadaceae; genus Pseudoalteromonas; species Pseudoalteromonas sp. P1-7a. The sequence continues at coordinate 60,158 of NZ_LKDU01000019.1, forward strand.
CATTTAGGTGATGCCGACAGGTTTCATCCTCTAAACCGTGGATTCGATACCTTTTTAGGGTTTAGAGGTGGTGACAGAAGCTACTTTAGCTATTCAGAACAAGAAATGGAAAATGGAAACAAACATTTTTTTGATAAAAAATTAGAACGCGACTTTGGTAATTACGAAGAGCCAAAAGAGTATTTAACCGATGAGTTAGGTAAAGAAGCTGTAAAGTATATTGAAGAAAATAAAGATGAACCATTTTTTATCTACTTAGCATTCAATGCAGTACACACCCCGCTTGAATCAGACCCTAAAGACTTAGCAAAATTCCCTCATTTAACGGGTAAACGCAAAGAGCTTGCAGCCATGACATTAGGTTTAGACAGAGCCAGTGGTTACGTACTTGATAAACTTAAAGAGCTTGGTTTAGATGAGAATACGATTGTCGTTTTTTCAAACGATAATGGCGGCCCATCTGATAAAAACGCATCAAATAATGCACCTCTTGCGGGTACTAAGTCTAACCAGCTAGAGGGCGGTATTCGGGTACCGTTTGTAATGAGTTGGCCTAAGCATATTAAACCAGGTTCTGTTTACGACTACCCGGTTAGTACACTCGATTTACTGCCCACCTTTTACAGTGCGGCACAAGGTAAAGCGTTAGGTAGTGATATTGATGGCGTTGACTTATTACCTTATATACAAGGTAAAAATACAGAGCGCCCGCACAAAGTGATGTATTGGAAAAAAGAAAACAGAGCGGTTATTCGTGAGAACGATTGGAAGCTTATTCGATACCCAGACCGCCCTGCAGAATTATACGACTTGAGTACAGATGTTGGTGAGCAAACAAATTTAGCAGCAAAAAATCCGCAACGCGTTAAATCTATGTTTAAATCATTATTTGAGTGGGAACTTACACTTGAGCGTCCGCGTTGGTTATTAAAAAGAAAATACGAAAAATACGATATTGACCGCATGGACAAATACCGTTTACCAGCCACTCAGCCTTAACAATTTATAGGTAATAATAAATGAAAATAGAATCTGTTGAAGCATTGCTTGGCTGCGTTGGCAAACGTAACCAGCTTTTAGTTAAAGTTGTAACCGAGTGTGGGATTGTTGGTTGGGGCGAGTCTGGTCTTTCAAATCGTGAGCATGCAGTCATTGGTGCCATACAGCATTTTGCAGGCTTTTTAAAAGGTCAAGACTCTCGTAAAATTGGTCGTATTTGGCAAGAGCTTTATCGAAGCCATTACTTTGAAGGTGGCCGTGTGATTACGGCTGCAATTTCAGCAATTGATATTGCGCTTTACGATATATTGGCTAAATCTTTACAAGTGCCGGTGTATCAACTTTTAGGCGGTAAACAACGTGAGCATATAGAATGTTTTGCGTGTTGTTATACTGAGGCCGACCCAGATAAATTTGATGATTTAGTAAAAGAAGCTAAAGCACTTGTTGCACTTGGTTGGACGACAATAAGAGTGATACCGAGTCGTTTTGATGACCCAGCATTTTTTGAGCCTCAAGAATCTATTACCAGAACGGCGCGTTGCTTAAATGAGCTTCGTAAAGTGCTGGGACCTGACATCACACTCGGTATTGATTATCACCATCGATTAAGTGTGGCAGAGACGGCTTCATTTTGTCAGCGTTTAAAGCCAGACACGCTTGATTTTATTGAAGAGCCTATTCGTCATGAATCTCCTGATGCATATAAAACGCTGCGTACTTTAACGTACATTCCTTTTGCTATTGGTGAAGAGTTTAGTTCTAAATGGGCGGCTAAACCTTATATAGAGCAGGGGCTAACTCAGTACTTACGTGTTGATGTGTGTAACATTGGTGGCTTAACGGAGGCGATGAAAGTGGCTGGTTGGGCTGAGGCACATTATATAGATGTTATGCCACATAACCCGCTTGGCCCTGTATGCACAGCGGCCACAAATCATTTTGCTGCAGCGCTACCAAATTTAGGCTTAATGGAAACACATCAAGGTCCGTTTAGTGAGTTTGGCGCCCATGATCCACTTCTTTTTCCTAAGCAGCATGTATTAACAGGTAATAAGTTTACTATTCCTGAAGTACCTGGTTTAGGTGTTGAAGTGAACGAAGCCGCGTTCAGATTAGCAACCCCTGTAGAAACCGAAGCGCCGCATTTATCAAAGCGTGATGGCTCACATACTAACTGGTAACTTGCGCAGAGAATTATATGAATACACTTACAGCAACTGTTTTTGATAACACACTAAATTTTGTAGGCGAGGGCCCTTTGTGGCACCCGATCACACAAACGCTTTATTGGGTCGATTTTCCAAATCATCTTTTACACAGTAAAAAAGGCGACCATAAAGCTGTGCAACGCTTAGATGATATGGTTACCGCCCTGGCATGGGTAAACAACGAAACCCTTTTACTAGCAAGTGATAAAGGCCTAAATACTTATAACACCAGTACGCATAAGCACACTTTTTTGTGCAGCGTTGAAGCAGATAAACCCGATAACAGAAGTAACGATGGGCGTGCCGATCCGTGGGGTGGATTTTGGATAAGCACAATGCACAGCGATGCAAAAGAAAATAAAGGGGCTATATATCGTTATTACAACGGCGTAGTTACTCAAGTTGTTAGTGATTTAACCATACCCAATGGTATTTGTTTTGATAAGTCGCGTGCTAGAGCTTATTACGCAGATTCAAAAACGCAAAAAATTTACCGATTTGACGTCGACTCACTTACGGGGTCGCCAATAGGGGAGAGCGTGTTGTTTTTTGACTATTCAAGTTCAGCTGTATCACCTGATGGCGCTGTAATTGATAGCGAAGGCAACATGTGGATAGCACTTTGGGATGGTGCACGTGTAGATTGTATTTCGCCAGATGCGAAAGTAATTCGAAGCTTAGCGACGCAAACACCTCGCCCTACCTGCCCAGCGTTTGGTGATGATGGAACAACGCTCTACGTAACGTCAGCACAATATGGCTTAGAAGATGCCCCATTTGATGCCATACCTCACGGCGCTACGCTTGCATTTAAAAATGCGGTAAAAGGCGTGTTAGAGCCTTGCGTTAAAATAGACGGCTTTTAATTTTAAGTATCCACTTTAAATATTAATTTTGTGTTTTTTTCTTACATTGATTGAATGTGGGAGGTAAAACACATTGCACATATAAACATCATATGTTTATATTGTTTTTACTAATTCTATCAATGTTATTCTTTTATATGTGCGATGCATTGATTAGCAGCACAGTAAAAGCATAAAAATAAAACTAAGGGTAATACATTGAAAGACACACACACACAATCCACAAAAGCAATTAAATACTCTCTCATTGCCGCATTTGGCGGGTTTGTATTTGGCCTAGATGCGGCCAATATATCCGGCGCGTTACGCTATGTTAGCTCGCAGTTTGAGCTGACTAGTTTACAAACCGGTAATGTAGTGGGTTGCGCCATTGTTGGCGTAATCATCGCACTGTTTTTTACTGGTACTTTATGCCAAAAATTTGGTCGTAAAAAGGTACTTGTTGGCATTGCTTTAACATATTCACTCTCTACTGTTATTTCTGCTTTTGCGGTAAGTTACCCCATGCTGGTTGTTGGCCGCTTTATAGGAGGGGTCGCATTTGCCTCCATAACCGTCTCAGCCATGTATATTGGTGAAATTGCACCCGCTAATAAACGAGGGAAATTTGTATCAGTTAATCAGTTGCTTATAACCTTAGGTAGTTTATTTGCGTTTATTGTTAATTACTTTTTTGTTAAATATATGGGCTCAATTGAATGGTTAAATGAGGTTAATATTTGGCGTTATATGCTTGGCTTTGAGATTGTGCCTAATATTATTTGGTTTTCGTTACTACTGACAATTCCAGAATCGCCACGCTGGTTAATGAGCAAAAAGCGTGATGAAGAGGCGCGCACTGTATTTAAAGGTATGGGAATAAATAACGACGATACCGAGCTTGTACTTAATGATATTAAAGCAACTATTCAAGAAGATTCGAAAAACAGTGCGCTTGAGCAACTTGGGGTGTTATTTAGTAAGCCAATGCGTTTTGTTGTCTTACTTGCTGTATGTTACGCAGTAGTGCAAGGTGCAACCGGTATGAATGCTGTATTGTTTTATGCACCTACCGTGTTTGAACAAATAGGAATGAGTGTCGAAAACTCATTTTTACAAACAATAGTACTTGGTGCGGTATCTGTACTGTTTACATTGGTCGCCATATTTTTTGTTGAAAAACTTGGCAGAAGAACTTTAACAATTACCGGTTTGCTGCTGATTGCTGTTGCACATATGTCAATTTGGTATGGCTTTGAGAATGCCACCTACTCACTAAACAGTGAAGCAATAAGCAAAGTTGCAGATCAAAAAGTAGATATCACAAAGCTGCACGTTTTCGAAAATAAAATATACAGCACTGATGTTGCGCTAAAAGCTGATTTAGCCACTATTTACAGTAAAAAAGAGCTACCAGTTGTTACCGGTGCAATTATTAATGCTTCTATAAATATTAGCCCTGCGTATGTTCTATTTGGATTATTTGCATTTTTAGCCGCTTTTAATATGTCGATAGGACCAATTATGTGGGTGATATTTTCGGAGATATTTTCAAGTCGAGTACGCAGCGTTGCATTGCCCTTTGCCGCGTTAGTACAGAGTATTTCTAGCTGGAGTATTCAGCAGTTTTTTCCTTGGCAATTAGAGAACATGGGCGCAGCAAATACGTTTTTATATTATGGAGGCGTCGCTATTGTGGGCTGTATTGTTATGGCATTTATACTTCCCGAAACGAAGGGCAAGTCTATTGAGGCCATTGAACGCGATTTGGTCCCAGGGCTTAATAAATAAGGAACATATCTATGTCATCACGATTATTAAACGAAGTTGCTATTGTCACTGGCGCAGCCGATGGAATTGGAAAAACAGTAGCACGCGTATTTTGTGAGCAAGGCGCTAAAGTGTGTGTTGCTGATATAAATAAAGAAATGGGCGAAAGCGTTGTAGCAGAGCTAAAAAGCAAAGGGTTTGATGCTATTTTTGCGCATACTGATATTAGCGACGAAACGGCTATAAAAAACATGGTTGTAAAAGTAGTCAATGAGCTTGGCAAGCCCAGTATTTTAGTTAATAACGCCGCTTTAATTAGCCCTGGGCGAAACGTAGATGATGTTACTCCACAAATGTGGCGTGATAGCTTTTCGGTCAATGTTGAAGGTATGTGGCAGTGTGCAGCGGCCGTGCTTGAGCATATGAAAGAGTTAGGCCGGGGCAGTATTATAAATGTAGGTTCTGTGCATTCATATAAAATTGTACCGGGATATTTTCCGTATGCGGTAACAAAGCACGCCGTTATAGGGCTTACTAAAAACTTAGCCGTTGAATACGCAAAGCACAACATACGAGTGAATGCGCTGTGCCCAGGGATGATAGAAACACCTATGGCATTTAAAGCATGGGAGCAAACAGACGATCCTCAAGCATCACGCAAAGCAATGGGGGACGTACATCCTTTAAAACGAAATGGGACAACTGAAGAAATTGCCTATCCAGCCGTGTTTTTAGCCAGTTCAGATTCGAGTTTTATGACAGGGCAAAGCCTCATTATTGATGGCGGCCGTTCTGTAATCTATCACGATTAAGGTGCTTAACTTAACACACTGTAAAGCTCATGGGTTTGAGGCTATTTTGCTAAAAAATAGTGAGCTTGCTATTACAGTTATTCCTCAGCTGGGTGCGAAAGTCACCTCTATTGTAAGCTTAAAGCACAATAGAGAGTGGCTTGCTGACGATAAAAAAATCACTTTAAAAATTACAAAAAACAATGATTTTTCTGAGCATGATAACGGTGGCTGGGATGAATGTTTCCCGGGTATTTCTCCTCAGGTGTATGAACACATCCCCGATAAAACGTATTTTTCACATGATCATGGTGAGCTGTGGTGCCAAGCATGGCAAATAACGAATACTCATATTAGCGATGAAGAAATAGTACTTGACTTACAAGCTGAGGTTTTTGACTCTACGTTTACATTTATAAGAACGTTTACCTTAAAAAAACACAGTAAACGACTACTTGTTGACTACCAAATAAAAAATAACACAACTGATAATCTTCCATTTGTTTGGTCAGCGCATCCTATTTTTGCCGTAGAACCCCAAATGCGTATTTTGATAAATAGCAAACATATAGACTTTAAAGTTGATGAAGGGCTTAGTCGCTTTTATGACATTAATAGTGCTTTTATTAAATGGAGTGAGTACTCAACTAAAGTCCCGCCGCTAAATGAAGTTATGCCCTATAGTAGTGGTTTTGCAAGTAAGATTTTTAGCAAACACTTAAATACGGGTACTCATAAAGATCAAAATATAATTGTAAAACTAGTAGATGATAAAGCCCAACAAAGCTGTGGGTTTGAATTTTCATCAGCAAGCATAAGTCACTTAGGGCTTTGGTTTAATTACAATGGTTGGTCTGCCACTGGAGCTTCAGCTCCTTTTGTACTGGGGATAGAGCCGTGTATAGGTAATAGCGATTCTTTACAACATTCAATTCAAAATAGTGAACATGGCATAGTGGAAAAAGGCCAAACTAAGTTTTGGCGACTAGTATTTTTTGTTAACTAAATGTATTTTCTGTTTGCTCATTCAAACATCATATGTTTAAATAGTTGTTATGTATTAAGGCCGGCGTGCCTTTCTTTGATCATTTAGCCCTTGTGGGTGTTGTAGATAATAATGGAGCGACAGAATGCTTTCTAAACAACTGTATATTGGCGGTAAATTGATAACCAGTGATGTTTCAACTGATGTTATTAACCCTGCAACACTTGAAGCTGTTGGGCAAATATCAGCAGCAGGTATAAATGAAGCGTCGTTAGCACTTGATGCTGCGCAAAGCGCGTTTGCAACTTGGTCAGCGACGCCTGCAAAAGAGCGTGCACAATGGATGCTTAAACTGCGTGATGCTGTAATTGAAAATGAAGAGCACCTACGTGAATGCGTTCATTTAGAAATGGCAAAACCGTGGGACTCAACCGCTGATGACTATCAAATGTTGGTTGATAGCCTGACCTTCTATGCCAACGCTATTGTTAATATGGTTGACGAAGAATTAAATGACACTGAAGGCACACATAGTCATACATTAAGCCGCGAGCCGGCGGGTGTAGCCGCTGCCTTTTTAGCGTGGAATTTTCCATTATTAAATTTAGCTTATAAATTAGGCCCAGCAATGGCAGCAGGCTGTCCACTTGTAGTAAAGCCGTCAAGCAAAACCCCTTTGTCTGCATATGCAGTAGGTGAATTATGTCAGCAAATAGGCTTGCCAGCAGGTGTGGTTAACATACTTTCGGGCGCTGATAGCGCTGTAGGCGATGCCATTTCAGCATCAACTATTCCCTCAATACTTACTTTAATTGGCTCTACTAATGTAGGTAAGCATGTCATTGCAACAGGCGCTACCTCAATTAAGCGTTATTCAATGGAACTTGGTGGTAATGCACCGGCTATTGTATGTAGCGATGCAAATTTAGATAACGCGGCAGATGTAATTTGTGGCGTTAAATTTGCCAACGCAGGGCAAATTTGTGTGACCCCAAACCGCGTATTTGTACACGAAAGCGTTGCAGATGAATTTATTGAAAAAGTACTTACACGTGCAAAAGCAGTAAAGGTTGGTTTTGATAAAAACGAGGCTATTGATATGGGCCCTGTTATGGATGCCAACTCATGGCAACGTATCGATGAGCTAGTGAAGGATGCACAGCAAAATGGGGCAAAATTACAATTAGGGGGTAAAAAGCCTGCTGGCGTTACTGGATATTTTTACGAACCAACCGTGCTCACAAATGTTGATTCGAGCATGAAAATCTACAAAGACGAAATATTTGGCCCTGTTATTAGCATTATTATATTTAGTGATAACGAGCAAGTGCTTAGCGATGCTAATGACACAGATGCTGGTTTAAGCTCATTTATTTTTAGCAACAACGAAGACACTATTTCTTATTTTGCTAAGCATTTACGCTTTGGCGAAGTACAAGTAAACGGGATTAAGTACAGTATTAATTTACCGCACTTTGGCATTAAACAATCGGGTGTTGGGGCTGATTGCTCGTTATTAGCTTTAGATGATTACCTCGTCTACAAACGTGTTTCACGTGCGTTAAAGGTTTAAGGAACAGACAATGAAAATAACTCAAATTATTAGCCACGTTTTACAATACGACCTAGATGAAGAGCTAGGTTATTCTCAGCAGTACTATGCAAAACGCACTGCACATTTGGTTGAAGTACGTACTGATATAGGTATTACTGGTTGGGGCGAGTGCTTCGGTGGTGGCGGTGTTGCATTTGCCAATAAAACAATCGTTGAACATGTCATTCAACCGATGATTTTGGGTATGGATCCGCTTGATAGGGACGTTATTTGGCACAAAGTTTACAACTTATTACGCGATCATGGCCAAAAAGGCATGCCAATTCAGTCGTTATCTGGCGTTGATATTGCGCTGTGGGATATCGCAGGTAAGTTTTTAAATCAGCCCGTTTATAAACTGTTAGGGGGGGCTTATAGAGAGCGTATACCTGCTTATGGTTACGGTATGATGTTACAAAAGTTTCCTAATTTAGAGGAGCGATTCACCGAAGAAAGCCAACGCATTAAAGAAATGGGCTTTACGGCAATGAAAATGAAAATTGGTCTCTCTCCAGAGCGTGATGTAAAGCTTGTTGAGGCCGTACGTAAAGGTATTGGGAGTGATATGCGCTTAATGGTTGATGCAAACCATGCCTATACTGCGCGTGAAGCTATTCCATTAGGTCGTGAACTACAAAACTTAGGTGTTTACTGGTTTGAAGAACCGGTTGCGCCAGAAGATCACCAAGGCTACCGTGACTTGTGTGAAGCCCTAGATATGAGTATTGCCGGTGGCGAAGCTGAATTTACTCGCTGGGGCTTCAGAGATTTAATTAAAAATAGATGTGTTGATTTATTACAACCCGAAGTATGTGCGCTTGGCGGTATTACCGAATATCAAAAAGTATTGGCTATAGCGCATGCGCATTTTGTTCCTGTAGTAAATCATGTGTGGGGCTCAGCAATTGCGGTAGGCACAAACCTTCATTTATTGGCAGCACTTCCAGACTTACCTGGGGCTGCACACCCTGTACAGCCTATGCTGGAATACGATACAACACCTAACTTGTTCAGAGAGCAGTTACTGCAAGAGTCGTTAAACATAAACGAGCAGGTTAAAAATAACAATGGCACTGTTGCACTTCCAAAAGGCCCAGGTCTTGGAATAGAGCCAGATCTTGACTTTATTAAACATTACGAAGTATCAATTTAATAGTTAAGGACAGCTTGATGAACAACAGCAATAGTAACTTACCGGTGCTGATTGTTGTTGATTGGGGAAGCTCTAATTTTAGAGCTTTTTTAATCAATAACGAAGGCGCTATTTTAGATACCGTAAACGGCGATCTTGGTGTATTAAATATAAAAAACGGCTGTATAGAAACCGTGTTGCTCGGTTATATCTCACCGTGGATAGCAAACAAAAAGCTACCCATAATGATGGCTGGCATGGTGGGTGGCGCAATCGGCTGGCAAGATACAGGTTATGTAAATGCGCCTTGTACCTCAGCTGACATGGCAAATAATTTACAACTTGCAAAAAATAAATCTAACTTAGATATTCGTATTGTTCCTGGCGTAAAGTATGTGATGGAAAATAACGTTTGCGATGTAATGCGTGGTGAAGAGGTGCAGGTTTTTGGGGCTGTTTTAGCTGTGGAAAAGCAATCTGGGGAGCTTAGCAATAAAACATTAAGTGAAACTATGTTTTGCTTACCTGGGACGCATTCAAAATGGGTTGAAGTTGCAAAGGATACTCAGCAAAAAACGGTTATAACGAGTTTAAGTACATATATGACTGGCGAAATGTTTAATTTGTTGTCTAAGCATAGCATTTTAAGCGATGGCCTAGATTCATTAGATATTACACAGACAGACATACCTAGCTTTATAAAAGGAGTAGGTGTTAGTCAAACTCAAACTAGCTTATTGAGCGCTTTATTTAGTGCACGTACATTAAAATTAGATAAGCAGTTATTAGCAGAACATGTGCCAAGTTACCTTTCGGGTTTATTGATTGGCGCCGAGCTTGCGGGTATCAAAACCCAGCTTAACGATATTAAACATGTCTATCTGATTGGTAATTCAAGTTTAAACACACTTTATTGCGAAGCCCTAAAAGAGCTCGGATTTACGTCTTCTATTTTAAGCAGTGCAACCGCTTCTACAATAGGCATGTTTACGCTTGCTGTAAAAGCAGGGTTTATCACTGATAAGGAAAGTCAAAAATGTCATTAATTTCACTCACACAAGCAATGAAGCAATTACCATTAGTTGCTATTTTGCGCGGTATTACACCCAATGAAGTACTCGATTATGCAAAGGTGCTTATTGATATCGGTTACCGCGTTATTGAAGTGCCATTAAACTCTCCAGATGCTTTTAAAAGCATTGAACTGTTAAGCAAGAAATACGCTGATATAGCGATTATTGGTGCAGGCACCGTTGTTACCAAAAACGAAGTTGAAAAAGTGATTGAAGCGGGCGGGCGTATTATTATTTCGCCACACAGCGATGTAGAGCTGATCCGTTTTAGTAAATCAAAAGGACTGTACTGCGTACCAGGGTTTTACACGCCGACTGAAGGGTTTGCTGCATTACATGCCGGTGCAGACGCGCTTAAGTTTTTTCCAGCAGATACAGCCGGCCCAAAAGGTTTAAAAGCAATTACTGCCGTGCTTTCGGGTATTAATATTTACCCTGTTGGCGGTGTGTCACCGAAAAATCAAGATGAATTTGTTAATGCGGGGGCATCTGGTTTTGGCTTAGGTAGTGGCTTGTACAAAGCAGGCATGGGCTTAGAAGAATTTACAGCCAATGCCAAGAAGTATGCAGCATACTACCTGTAAGTAATTAAGTTTTAAAAGCGTTGTGTGTTTGCGGCATTAGCTAATCATTCCTCTCACTTTAAATGATTTGTTAGTGCCGCTATTTAATTCAGATATTCATTAATTTGGCTAAATTAGCTTTAGCATCTGCTAATAGTTTTTCGGTTAAAGCATGCGCTTTATTGCTGTCACCTGTTGCAATTGCATCAAACACTTCTTTATGAAATGGAATAGAAGCATGGTTACTTTCTGCACTTTGGTTAGTTACTTTAATACTCACAAGTAAAGCTGAAAAAATCACACACTCCATAGATATAAATAATTCATTGTGTGAAGCGCGAAGGATAGCACCATGAAAATGTGCATCAGCAATAACAAATTTATCTAAATCGCTTACTGAGCTTTGCATTTCATTTAACGCATCTTCTATGGCTTTAACATCTTCAGGGGTTGCACGCTGAGCAGCAACACTTGACGCTTTTGGTTCAAATGCTAAACGAAACTCCATTAATTGAGTTAAAAACTCAGGGTTAAGCGGGGCACTTAAATGCCAAGCCAATACATCGTCATCAAGTAAAGCCCAGTTGTCACGGGTTTTTACGCGGGTTCCTATGCCTCTGCGTACGTCTAAAAGGCCTTTACCAACAAGAATTTTTACAGCATCTCGAACAACGACTCTACTTACTTGAAAGCGTTCAGCTAAACGGTTTTCATCATCAATAAGTGAACCAGGAGTGTAGGTGCCAGCGACTATTCTACGGCCTAATTCTTTTGCCACCTGAACAGGTAGACTCGGTGACATCGCGTTGCTGCGTCTTAGATCGTAGTACGTTAGTTCGCTCATAGTATCTTAGTGTCCGTATAATTTATTTATACGTACTATTTATACGAATTCGCGACAATAAACAATGGCTATTTATTATTTACTGTCGCAGAAAGACGAAAGCTGGCGTCTTTGAGGAGTTTTTCGGTAAGTAACTCAGCTTTTTCACCATCTTTGGCTGCAATGGCTTCGTACACTTCACGATGAAATGGAATAGATGCACCGTTATCACGTGGATCTTTATTTGTTACTTTAATACTCACTAATAGAGCGGAATAAATAACGCCTTCCATTGAAGCTAAAAAGCTATTTTGAGCGGCTTTTATAATGGCTTTATGAAAAAGGGAGTCTGCAATAATAAAATCTTCAGCGCTGTTGTCGGGTTTAGCCATGCGCTCGCAAGCAGCGGCTATTTCGATCAAATCTTCAGGGCGTGCGCGCTCTGCAGCCCAGCGAGCAGCTTTTGGCTCAAAAGCCAAACGCACATCCATTAATTGCTCTAAAAACTTGCGATTAGGTGGCGCTGATAAATGCCATGCTAAAACATCATCGTCGAGCATATTCCATCTATCTCGAGGTAGCACGCGCGTACCAATGCCTCTGCGTACATCTAAGAGCCCCTTGCTAACTAAAATTTTAACAGCATCGCGCACAACTACACGACTCACTTGGTAGCGTTTAGCTAATGCATCTTCATCATCAATTAAATTACCAGCTTCAAATGAGCCAGAGACGATGCGTCTGCCTATTTCTTTAGCAACTTGCACAGAAAGGCTTGCTGCCATTCCAGATGTTTGTTTAAGGTCGTAATATATAAGTTCACTCATACTTACTATATAAACATAATATGTTTATATAGTCAACGTAACATAACCTATTATATAGAATATTAATTCTATGGATTTAAATACAGGGGCGGGGATAAAAGCCTATATTGATGGCTAATATACATAATTTAAGCCTACTGCTTTTGCGAAAAAAGATCGCGTAAAAGCGATCTTTATTGCAATTTGGAATATTTATTTTAGTACTTAGAACTTGGCGCGTAAGCCTATTCGATATCGTGGGCCTGTGTACTGCACATTTATCACTCTTTCTTTTATATCCGCGTACTGATAAACGCGTTCATCAGTAATGTTTATTGCTTCACCTGTGATCGTAAAGTTATCATTTAGTGCATAAGACATACTAAAGTCAAGCTGACCATAGGCTGCTGTATGCTCGGGTAATCCGCCACTTTTTACACCAGCTCGGCTACTTAAAAAGTCATCCCGCCAGTTGTAGGCTAAGCGTGCCTGAAATGCGTTTTTGTCGTAGTAGGCGACAATGTTATATGAGTTTTCGGCAAACCCCTCTAATTTATCACCTGGGTCAGTTACACCTGGGAGATCTATTTTTTGAGTGTTATTGTTTTTAGTCTTGGCCCACGTATAGTTTGCTTGTACCCCTAAGCCATTTAAAAAGCGCGGTAAATAGTCCATATTATGTTGTAAAGCTAACTCTACCCCGCTAATTGTTCCGCCAGGTTGGTTTTGTTTAGTATTAATCGTTTCGTTAACATTTCCGTACCCATCGATACTAACTGAAGAATCAACATATTGCTCTCCATCCCAAATATCAGGGGTACTATCTAGGTAGGTAACTTGCCCAATTGAACTCGATATATCTTTTCTAAAAAAGTTAATTGCGTATGCATCCCCACTGTCACTGTAATACTCAAAAGATAAGTCATATTGGTTGGCTTTATAAGGCGCTAAATAAGGGTTTCCACCTGTTTGCGAAAAACTGCCCGCTTGCATATCAGTATAGGTTGTTTGCACACCAATATCGTCGATGGCAGGGCGAGACATCACTTTTGCAGCTGCTGCTCTGACTAATAAATTATCTGATAAGTTAATACTAAAATTAGCGCTGGGTAGCCAATTGGTATAACTATTTTCTGCTTCAAGAATTCCTGAATCTGTATACTCTACAACTAATAATGGTTGGCCATTATCAAGCTCACCTGTATACCCTAAGCGGCGTTTTCCATATCCCGAAGATTTTGTTTCAGTTTTTACATAACGAACACCGAAATTACCACGCCAATCATAATCATTAACCAAGCCGCTAAAATTAAATTGACTATAAGCACTTATTTTTTCTTCAGTTACTTTTGATGATGCGATCTCATTATATTGCTCATTTGGCCAATTGGGGTTTTTTGTCATTTGGGCAATTGCACTATGATATTTATTGATATCTGCAAATAAAAAATCACGAGGGAAATTACCTTGCTCGCCACTTAAAAAGTCTGAATAGGGGCTTGCTGAAAATATATCATCCGGCATGTCTCTAAGCTCACCGCAAATATCGGCACCAGGAACAATTAAACCACAGTTATCTTCATGGAAAGTTTCATAGCGATCTCTTATTTTTTCACGGTCCGAATACGCAATACCAAAATCGATTGAGTCCAAGGTAAGGCTTTCAGTAAACTCTAAATCGAATAGGTATTTACCTTTTGTTTGTAGCTCCGTAATTGTGTCTTCTAATTCATAATGTGAAACTAAGTTCCAGTGTGCTCTTACGCTTGAAGGCGAAGCATAATCGATCGTGGTATCTAAATTGACGGTATCTGTGTTTCTAAAATCAAAATTTAAACTATCGTTTCGCTCTGGTGAAATATAATTAGGGACCAATAGATCGCTACGCGGCGTTGATTTAGATGTTGAATGGGCTATGTCGAATTCAAGCGTTAATACATCAAATTCCTTTACAGAATTAAACCCAAATGCCTGCGTTTTTGATTTTGATTCAAGCTCTTGGAATAAACCATCAATTCTAAAATCAACATTCTCACCGGTTCCTCCCTGTGTTCTACCTGAAAACTTAGTACCCGATAAAATGGTGCCATTGTCTGACACAACTACATTTCGCCAATTAGGATACTGTAGACCCGCTTGTAAACCTTGCGTTTGCGTTTCTACTGAGAGGTCGGTATACATGTAATCAAATGTATTGGTAAAACTTGAATCTGGCGCCCATTGTAAACTGGTGTTAACACCTATGCGCTCACGGCTTTCTTGACCCAAGGCGTATTCAATTCGCCCAGCATGGCGGAGTATACTGGGTGTAACCACATTCCCATTTAAATTATAAATGTCGCCTTCAATAACCCCTGGCTCATTGTTAAGTAATAACCAACGAGTTGTACCCATTGAGTCATATCGGTTATCACTTTTTTGTTGCGACAGCGCAATGTTAAAGCCGAGAGTATCATCTGCAAAGGTATTACTAAACAAAGCCGAATATTCAGGGCTACTCTCACCAGAGAGAGCACTGTATTTAGCATTAATTGAACCCAGTACATGCAATCCGGGGTTATCTAATGGACGTGCGGTTTTAACGTTAACATACGCGCCAATACTCCCTTCAGGCGTTTTAGCTGTAGGAGATTTTACGACGTCTGCACCTGATATAAGCTCTGCAGCTAATACTTGAAAATCAAAAGAGCGGCCAATTTCAGACGTTGCCAGTGTGCGTCCGTTTAAAGTAACAACGTTAAATTCGGGGCCAAAACCACGCACTGTTATTTTTGAGCCTTCGCCATTAACGCGATTAATTGAAACACCAGGTATACGCTGTAAGGATTCGGCAACATTTTGGTCTGGAAATTTACCAATATCTTCAGCAACAATACTATCTTGAACACTATCACTGTAGCGTTTTAGTGATGATGCGGCTTCGAGACTTGACCGTACACCAGTTACGACAATTATTTCTGTATCATCATTGTCCTTAGCGGTAGCAGAAACATCGGACGCATGCGCGTACGAATAGCTTGATAGTGACGTTAATATAGCAAGTACTAGTTTCTTTTTAGTGTGCATTGTAACTCTCCTTATTGTTATAGATAGAAGTCAGTGTATAAATAAAAAGCAGGTAACATTTTACGAATCTAAACATCATATGTTTATGCGTCAAGTAAAGAATTTATTTCGCTTCAATATTTTGTTGTTCCAGTCAGCTGCTTTTTAAAAATTATCAGAGTTGAATAACTATAAATTAACTACTTAGTTACAATTTATATCTGGCCTATTTGTTATATTTATATAAACATACTATGTATTCTTTTTGGGTATAAGGCGAAAGGGCGTGTTAGACAATTTATTGACGTGGGGCGTATTTTTGCGCTGCATTGTGCCGATGTTAGTTGCGACTATTTTTTTTACTGCAATTGTGTACTTTTCTATAGAGCGACGGCGCTTTGGTTCATCGTATAACTATTTTGCTGTGTTTTTCGCAACCTTTATTTTTTATTTATGTGGTCCCGCTTTCAATATTCTTCCTATTGAACACGCTAAACCATACATCCAATTAGGGCGAACAATTTTATTTTTTGGGTTAGGTTTACCTTCACTGTTAATTGCACTTTTTAAATTTTCCGATGTTAGATTACCCAAATCTGTTACCTGTTTTAGCTATAGCTTTGGCATCGCTTTTTCATTGTGCTTTTTAGTTTTAACAGAGTTACAGCATCCTAAAATTAACGTGCTTGAAGATTTTGGGGTAATAATACCGCCTATTGATTGGCTTAAACTCACTCATATTTACTACTTGCAGAGCATTACCTTTATGGTTTTGTTAATTACACCATGTTGCTATTTATTGTTGCACACACCAAAAGCACAAAACAAAGGTTATATATACAGCGCAATTAGTTTAGGTTGTATCGCCATTTTAGGCAGTACATCAGCGCATTGGGTTATGTACTATTCAGGTACTAGTCTATGTGGATTGATTTGGTTAGGTACCATGTTAAAAGATATAAAAATAGCAAATTATGCTGTTAAAAATAAAAGTCATTTTAGTAACCCTTTAGAAATAACCACTTATCAGAATAGCCAAATACTTAGTTCCTCTTCTAACGCTAATAAAGTTAATTTCAGCGGGAATGTAAACACAGCGCTTTATAACAGTAGCCAGCAACAAGACGATAATAATGAGTGCATTAATAGTAAAGCAAAGCAGGTTCATATTAATAATAGTGTTGTAAACAATGCACTTTTATATATAGAAAACAATTACTTCAAAGATATAAATATAGACACGATTGCTCTTTCCGTTGGCGTAAGTCGCTCTTACCTTGTAAAGCAATTTAAGTTAGCTACGGATGAGACAATCAATAATAAAATTATTGAAGTAAGAATAGAAAAGGCTAAAAAAGTATTACTAAAAAAATCTGTTACAGAAACCGCTTACGAGGTCGGTTTTAATAATTCAAACTACTTTGCTACGGTTTTTAAAAAACGAACAAACTACACGCCGAAGCAATTTAAACGTACTTTTTCCAGCTAAAACTACAACTAAATAACGATTAAAAGCCATTTTTAGAGAACAGTAAAACCATTTTTTGAGGTTTGGTGTTGTATATAAATATTAAATATCTCCACTCGCTCAGCTTAATTTTGCGCGAGTAACGAGAGTTAGACTGACAGGTAAGAAGCACATATCTGTAAATTCAAATTCATCGATTATAACACTGCAACTATTACTGGGCTGCGGCTCAGTTCACACCAACAAAGGATGGATAAATAAATGAAACCTATAAGTATCGTGGCATTCCCTATATCAGCTATGAGTATGCTTTTTTTAAGTGCAGCATCGCAAGCAGCATCTATGCAACCTCCCATCGCCAAACCTGGTGAAACATGGATTTTACAAGCCAAACGCTCTGACGAATTTAACGTAAAAGATGCGACAAAGTGGAACTTTCAAACAGAAAACTATGGGGTTTGGTCATGGAAAAATGAAAATGCGACAGTATCTAATGGCAAACTAAAATTAACCACTAAGCGAGAATCTCATCAGCGTACATTCTGGGATGGCTGTAATCAGCAGCAAGTTGCAAATTACCCACTTTATTATACATCGGGTGTCGCTAAATCAAGAGCTACAGGTAATTATGGCTATTACGAAGCTCGAATCAAAGGAGCGAGTACATTTCCTGGCGTATCGCCTGCTTTTTGGATGTATAGCACCATTGACCGTTCATTAACGAAAGAAGGGGATGTTCAATATAGCGAAATAGACGTAGTAGAACTTACTCAAAAAAGTGCCGTGAGAGAATCTGATCATGACTTACACAATATTGTAGTAAAAAATGGTAAACCAACATGGATGCGTCCTGGGTCTTTTCCGCAAACGAATCATAACGGATACCATTTACCTTTCGATCCTCGAAATGACTTTCACACCTATGGTGTCAATGTGACTAAAGACAAGATCACTTGGTATGTTGACGGTAAAGTAGTGGGTGAAAAGAAAAATTTATACTGGCATCGTCAAATGAACCTCACATTATCACAAGGCTTACGCGCGCCGCATACGCAATGGAAATGTAATCAATTTTACCCATCAGCGAATAAATCAGCAGAAGGCTTCCCAACCTCAATGGAAGTTGATTATGTAAGAACCTGGGTAAAGGTGGGCAATAACAATTCTGATCCAGGCGAGGGGCAGTCATGTCCGAACACCTTTGTCGCTGTCAATAGTGTGCAACTAAGTGCAGCAAAACAGACACTTAGAAAGGGTCAATCTATAACACTTGAAAGTACAGTAATGCCTAACTGTGCAACCAATAAAAAAGTCATTTATTCATCAAGCAATAAAAATGTGGCAACTGTGAACAGTGCTGGCGTTGTAAAAGCGAGGAGTAAAGGTACTGCGACGATTACGGTTAAAACTAAAAATAAAGGTAAATTAGATAAATTAACCATCACGGTGAATTAAGCTAACTTAAATTAGCCTCGAAGGATTGAGGCACTTTATTTATAGTCTCAGGCTTCTACTTTTTGGAGGGGGTATGAAAAAGGTAAATTTATACGGCAAGTGGATAATTAGCATTAGTTTACTAATCATTTGCGGTTATGTTTATTTAATACAAGTAAACGACAATAAGCAAGTCATCGAAGAAACTTCTGCGCAAATGCATTTTGAAATAAATAATACAAAACACGCAATAGAAACGCTCAAGCCTAAAGCTTCACCTGCCGAAGATTTTGAAACAGAAAAGCCAACCTATACGGCCATACTTGATAAGGCTTTGTTAATTAGAGATAAAGAGTTACGTATAAAAACCATAAGTAACCATTTACTTAATTGGGCCAAAGAAGCGCCATTAGAATGTGTCCATTGGCTGAGTGAGCAATATAAAGCGCCAGAGCACATGTTATATATAAGCCAAGTAATACATTTCTTAATTACAGATAATTTACCTGTCGCTGGGGATATTATTTTAAATTTTGAAATACTTCATTCAGATCAAAGTATTGTTGATGACTATTTGAGCAGTCAAGTGGCTGTATCACCCTATGATGGGATCGAATGGTTGAATAACTTAAGCAATGAAAAAATTAAACAAGAGGCAGAGCTTAGGCTTTTACAAACCTGGGCTAAATTAGGCCCTATGCAGCTATTAAATTACCTTGAAGTCCACACTGAGATAGCCGGTAACAATCGACATATTATTCAACACCAACTAGCGCAAACTCTTACTAAAAATAACTCGAAGCAGGTACAAGATGAGTTTTATAGTTATCCTTCATCATTTCAACCTAATCTAGCTTATTCTGTTATCAGTCAATGGCCAGAACATGAATTAAGTGATGCACGAGAATGGATATTTACTCTAGAAGGCGAACAATCGAAGTATTTCGCTATCAAAAGCTATATCGACTATACAGGCACATCTAGCGCAAATATGAATGAATTAATTGAGCAAATCCATAGCCCTAAATTGCGGGCACATTTGCTTGAAAGATTACAATAAATAATAATATATTATAAATGCAAAGGTAGTATGTTTTCTGGTGTGTTCAATGTATTATTAATTTTTCATCATGACACAAGTAGTGTATTACCCGAAGGCAACAAAATGAACAACTCAGAAAAACTTCAACATATAGCAGAGCATTTATTGAGCAAAAGAAAGTGCGGTAGTGGCGCTTCAGATCTTCCTAAAGGTTTTACGCTTGACTCGATTGAAGACGTTTTAGTAATTCAAAAATTGATGATAAAGCTCAATGATGAGAGCGTTTACGGTTGGAAATGTATGCTTCCATCAAGCAATGGCGTAATTACTCTAGCCCCATTGCTTCATAAACCTATTAAAGGCACTGACACGTGCTTGATAAATAGTGAAAATTGCAAAGCGCTGATAGAACCAGAGATTGCTTTTGTTTTAAATAAAGACTTAAGTGCATTAAAGCCATACACAAATGAACAAATAGATAATGCTATAGGTCGTGCACATCTAGCATTAGAGCTTATTGAAAACAGGTTTAGCAAGCAATACGAAGCTACACAGTTTGAAAAACTTGCCGACGGTTTATCTAATCAAGGTGTGTATATCGGCCCAGAAATAAGCCAGAAAAAAGCTTATGAGAGTAATAATATAACGCTTATAGTGGAGCAGGAAGGCGACAATAGCGTTAATGTTGCAGGGCAGCATCCAGGCAAGTTACCGCAACTTCCACTTTATTGGGCCATTAATTTTTTATCTGCAAATGGCTTTAAGTTAGAAAAAAACCAAGTGTTTATAACCGGCTCATATAATGGCCTTATGGAGGTGGAGATGAACAAACCGATACAAATTACGTATGAAGGACTTGGTAAAATACACGTTAAATTTGAAACAACACTCACTTAAACCCTTTACCTAGATTGTATGATTTAGCTAGCGTACTTTAATAAATCATAAATTCAGGAACTCAGTTTATGGTATTTTACGAGCACCTATTGGCACTGTAGATGTTGCAGGTTTAATTCGTAAATTACCTCTACTAAGTCCAGCTTTAATCACCACTTTAACCCTTTGTACATTGCGTGGTTTAATTGCTTAAACTTTCCAATATTTATAACGCCTTCACGGAGGATGGTTGGCAAATTGTAGCCAGCACTATTTGATTTTATGGCTGGTAGTATAGGTTAAATAACAAATTGTATTTCCCAGTGCTCAATAGATACAGGATTATAATCTAAAAGTACAAAACGTGAGTAAACTCACGGTTTGTAAGCTTATATAGCGATATTACGGAAGCAAACTTCCGTTTCTAGATCTTGAAAGGTAGTTATCGGAAATATGTTTCTGTTTTTTGTTAACGTAGATAGCTATATAAGCACTTTTCGGGGTCTTATTTGAGTGAACAACAGACGTTGAAGTTTTTGAATTCCTCTTCTATTTCTTAATAACTTGCAACTTGCCTCTATAGTCATGGAAACGACCTAATGGGTCGATTTTATGCATTGTGGAAGTCCAAGCGTCTATATTTCTATAGTTAAATACCTTCATTTTTAAGTTTTAATAAGGTTTTTACTTAGGTTATTAAGCAGGAAAGCTGTTAGCGAGTGCTTGCATTACTCTTTGGTAATTAGCTCTTAATCGATAATCTTCTGATTGATCTATCCATTTTATAATACCTTTTTCATCAATCAAAATTGATGTAGGAATAGACATTGATTTAAATTTAAACTGATAAGGTTTTGGAAACGGTAAGCCAAAAATGCTCATAATATTGTCTGACTCGGCACCAAGCGATTTTTGATGTTCAACGCCATATTTTTTTATAACGTTTAAGCTTGGATCGGCAAGTAAAGTATGGCTCAGAGAGTCGCGTTTTATATGGTTACTTGCTTGCTCAGTGTTATCCCCAGATAGCGCAACCACTTGTACATTGTATTTATTAAACTCTGCTTTCATTTCTTCAAACATTTTGAGCTCTCGGCTGCAGTATGGGCACCATGAGCCGCGATAAAACTTTAAAAATGTGCGCTTGCCGAGTAAATGTTTCTCTGAGAACTCAGTACCTTGCGCTGTGGTTGTGTTAAATGGCAGTACCTTATCGCCTACTTTAACTTGAATATTCCCTATGGGTGTTTTTTTATGTGAAAACACAAACAAGAAAAATAACCCCAAAAATAAACTCAAAGATGTGGGTATAGCAACGGGTAATACGGCTAAAAAGCTATTTGGTATTGCAAGATACAAACTCACCACACCAGAAACCACGCCAACAAAAAGCGCTAAAAACAATCCTACAGGTGTTTTTGGCACTTTATTTTTAATTAACTTTGAGAAATAAACACTAATACCTATAAACATAACTACTAACCCGCTTATAGCGGTTATAAAAGCTGACCAATCCATCATTTTACCTTACTTAATTTACTGTACCGCTTAGTACACTTGAAAATAAATTGTACTGAGTGGTACAATTTCTGTCAATAATTTATTAAAAGGTGTTGTGATGGGTAAGCGAAAGCAGTTTGATGAAGAGCAGGTGCTATCTAATATTGCTGACTACTTTTGGAAGCACGGATATGCGGCAACCAAAGTTGATAAATTATCTGTACTTACTGGTTTAACAAAAACCAGCATTTATAACGCATACGGTAATAAAGAGGCTCTTTTCAATAAAGCAATTGATTATTATGTAGAGCGAGAGTTAACTAAACGCTTTGCTTTTCTCGATATGAAAAAAGCCATGTCGGATAATATTGAAATATTATTAAATCAATTATTTTTAGCAAATAATAACGATAAATTAACCTATGGCTGTTTATTAACGAACAGTATTGTTGAGCTAGCAGGCGATGAGCCAACACTACATGAAATTGCTAATAAACATTTAGATAATGTAAGAGCTAATATGTATTACTTTTTTTCCGATTATCTAAGTAATAATAAGTTAGCAAATAATACCGATATTAATAAGCTCACCGATTTTTTTATGACAAATATGCAAGGGTTACGCGTACAATCTCGTATTCGTGGAGCTGATACTACCTTGGCTAATTCTATAGATTTGTTATTAAACTATTTTAGGTCGTTAGAACTTAACTAACACCTAAAACAGCTCTGTAAGTATTACTAAACCCCGCATAGTAAACGTATTTATGCGGGGTTGTTATACCAACCTGCATAAATCTTTGATCAATTTAACGAATTAAATTGCACTATAACATCGTTAAAATTTTATATTTAGAACAACTAGGTACAATAATTTCTGCCTAGTTTTTGGACCTCCCATAGTTTGCTAGACACCCACTAAGTTACATTGTAACTTCTAATAAGAGGTGTTTTATGAGCAAAGGCAAACGTTATACCCA
>NZ_LKDU01000020.1:0-81128 GCF_001401855.1 Pseudoalteromonas sp. P1-7a
GGAGAGATAGGGATTTGAACCCTAGATAGGCTACAAACCTATGCCGGTTTTCAAGACCGGTGCATTCGACCACTCTGCCATCTCTCCGTGACGCAGAATAATACTTAGGTGATACCGTTGTGTAAATAGCAAATAAACTGTTTGCTTAAAAAGTAGACGTAATTGCGGTTTTTTTTGTAAATAGAGGGAAATTAGAAGGATTTAAACTAAAAATTAAAGGGTGGCAGTAAACTAAGGGAGCTAAAGAAGTGCTTTCAATAGTGGTTAGTTGTTTACTGCCCCTGCTTAATAATCATAACAAGGTTGATTATTTGTATTGCGCGGCACTGTTTAATGCTAATTTTTTGCCCATACGGTTTAATTTAGCCAGCATTTTAGCTTTACGGTTAGTTGGTTTTACGCCAACGTGGGCTGCTGCATTTTGGTTTAGGGTGTTTATTGGGTTCATGTCTTTGCTCCAAGGTGTATGTGTTTAAATCGCGAGCATTTTGACTCTTTTTTGTTTAAAAATACAACAATATAAACTAAGGCTTAGCTATTAGTTATTTTTATCTGAAATTGTTTTGTTTTGTTTTTATTTAAAGCTGATAAGAGGCGGGTTTGCATAGTTATTTAACCGCGGGGTTTAATTTGTGAGTTGTTTTATAAGTGTTTTTTGTTTTTATAAAAGTTTGTAATAAATTTTTACTCACTATTGTGATTAATTATTCAGATAAATTAATTTTAACTTAATTTTTATTTACACTGGCGTGCCGACTAAAAGGGGATAAATTACTTGCAGTTGTTAATAATAGTTAAACCGAGCGTAAAAAAAGCGGTGTTAGAACACCTCGATTGGCTTAAAAAAACATGTCAGAAGAAAAATATTCTTTATATCACGGTCAAAACAACAGGTAATTATGAGTACGACTTAGCAAGCATTAAAGCGAATGCACAAAAAAGCCAAATAGCAGTGGCTATTGGTGGCGACGGTACGCTTAATTTGGCACTTAATGGCGTGATTAACAGTACCTGCAGTTTGGCAATATTACCTTGTGGTACGGGTAACGATTTTGCGCGAAGCTTTCATTGCACGGCTAAACAGTGGCAAAACGCTATTTTTAATGCCCCTACACACTTAATTGACATAGGTAAAATTAATACCCGTTACTTTATTAATGTGGCTGGTGTTGGTTTTGATGCTCATGTAATTAAGCAGTTAGGTCATTTACAAAGCATGCCTGCTTGGCGTTATAAGTGGACGAGTTTTAAGTCGCTCTTTACTTATAAAGCAAGCACACTACAGGGAGTATTTTTAAATAAACAAAGTGAGTACCCAAATTTAATAACTGTATTTGCGAACTCTCAGTATTTTGGCGGCGGAATTAAAATAGCACCTAGAGCTGAAATTGATGATGGCCTGCTTGATTGCTACCAAATGCAAGCGAGTAGTGTTGTTAATCACTTATTTAGCTTTATTAAACTTCTTTTTAAGCGCCATCACACCCTAAAAAGGCTCACTTATAGCCAATTAAAAGAAGCGCATATTACAACTAAAAATTTATTCGTTGAGGCGGATGGCGAGCTGGTAGGCGTCACGCCCGCGATTATTGCTATACATAAGCAGGCCATTAATTTTCATATACCAATAAAAAAGCGCCTACAGTAAAGTAGGCGCTTTTGTGTTAGTGCGTTAAAAACGCCTCTAACTGGGGACGGAACCATTTTTAGCAACGCAGCGGCTTGCTAAAAAGGCGTTAATTCTTTTTGTGGGGGTAAGTACAATTGCATTACCCAGTAGTACTAAACTAAAACCGGCAAAGGTGTTTGCGTGCCATTCAAAGCCTTCAAAAAAGCTACTTAATGTGACTGCCACCAACGGAAACAAAACGATGGCGTAACTTGCTTTTTCGGGGCCAATGTTTTTTAACAAAGCAAAATAGCAGCCAAACGCAATCACAGTGCCAAAAACTGATAAATACAACAGCGACAGCCAATAGCTGGTAGGGGCACTAAAACTGACCGTTATACCATTTATTAATACATAAACGGCTAAACCAACTGCGCTATATAACATGCCCCATGCGTTACCCTGCAATACACCTATTTGCCGATTAGAATTGCGTACACTGATCATATTGCCCAATGAAGCCACAAAGGTGCCCCCAAGGGCAAGTAGTAACCCGACCAACGCCCCATTACTCAAGTCGAATTGCTTTAAATGCGGCCAAAATAGACAAATAATACCTATCACACCGATTAGCGCGCCGCAGTAAATTCGTTTGGCTATAGGTTTTGCAAAAAATAAACGGGTGTTGATTATGTTCATTATTAATAGCATCGAAAAAGCAATAGAGGCCATTGCCGAAGAAAGGTAGTTTTGAGCCCAATACAAAAGCAAATAATTTAAGCCAAAGTTGCAAATGGCCAATAAAGCAAAAAAACCATGATCGACTAATGAAAATCGCATATTAGGTTTTTTGTAGGCCGCAAATAGCCACATACATACAGCTGCTATGGCAAAACGATAAAGCAAAGAAAGCTCCACAGCGATATCGCCTAGCTGAAATGAAATCGCCAGCCACGTAGAGCCCCAAATTAACACTGTTGTGAGATATAGCGCTGCGCTTTTCATGGCACACCTCTAAAAAACTGATTGAGTGGTTATTTTAAGGCCTATCTGTATACTTACCATATACAGAAAAGTATAAATGTAACCTATACAGATTTGAGCGAGATATGCAGCCAACAGCCAGTAAGCAAAAAGCCGAGTTTTTATATCAACAAGTTATTGAGCTAATCAAGGATATGCAAACGCAGAAGGTATTATTACCAGGGGAAAAACTTCCATCACTTCGTAAAATGGCCAATAACTTAAATATTAGCGTTCCAACTGTTAAGCAAGCGTATCAAGCGTTAGAAGATCAAGGAGTAGTGGAGGCGCGTGAAAAATCGGGCTACTTTTTAACGGTGCTTAATACGGTTTATAGTTTACCTAAGCGCGTAAAATTAAGCCGTGAACCTGTCACTGTAAATAAACAAGCGTTAATAGAGCAAGTATATAGTGCTATTCATCAGCCTAATATTATAGCTTTTGGTATCGCGAATCCCGTTGCTGCTGCCCCTACCGATAAAGCACTTGCGAGAAATATGCGCCGAGTTATGACAATTGCTGGACCGAGTGTTATAAATTATGGCCCTATTGATGGTTTTGGTGCGCTTAAAAAGCAATTAGTGCATAGATACTTAGGCTTTGGTATTGGCGTAAATATAGATGAACTGGTGATCACTAATGGTGCGCAAGAGGCGCTGGCTATCGCACTTAAGTGTGTTACTAAGCCCGGCGATGTAGTGGCTATTGAAACCCCGTGCTATCACGGCATTATTGAATTAATAGAGAGCTTAGGCTTAAAAGCGCTTGAAATCCCGCTATGCCCCGACAACGGTATTTGGCTTAATGACCTAGCTCAAGCGCTTGAGCAACATGATATAAAAGCATGCTTATTTTCGACCGCAATCAATAACCCGGTTGGCAGCTTTATGAGCGATGAAAGCCGTAAGCAAATGGTGGACTTAATAGAGTCACATAATGTTGTTCTTATAGAAGATGATGTGTACGGCGATTTGCACTTTACTGCCAAGCGCGGCACGCCCGCTTTAGCGTATTCAAAAAAGGGGCTTGTGATCAGCTGCGCCTCGTTTTCAAAAACGGCGGCACCCAGTTATCGAGTAGGTTGGTTAATAGCAGGCAAGTTTGCTGGTCAAGCGCGCCGGCATAAGCGTGCATTAAGTTGCTCTGCCTCACTTATAAATCAGTGGACGCTTTCTGAGTTTATAGCCAGTGGTGAATATGACCGTAATTTAAAAGTACTTAGGCAGCGCTTACGTAATAACAAAGAGCGCATGCGGTGGTGCTTATTAAACGCAATGCCTAAAAATACACGTATTAGTGACCCTAAAGGTGGGTGTGTTATTTGGCTAGATTTAGGCCAAGGGGTAGACAGTCAAAAGTTATTTTTACTGGCTTTAGAAGCTGGTATTAGCATAACCCCTGGCCTTATTTTTTCAGCAAGTAATAAATATAAAAGCTGTATTAGGTTAAGCTACGGGGTGCAGTGGAGCGAAAAAATTGAGCAGGCTATTACCACGTTAGGTGCGCTGGCTCACACGCTAAAAGAATGAAAAAAGCAGCACCTAATATACAAGTGCTGCTAAAGGGATGTTAAATACGGTTTTGTGTATTAGTTTTGTTTAATGGTAAATAACTCGTAACCTTTTAGTTGCGGTAACTGCGCTACTAATTGCTCTTCTTGCTGTGCAATGCTGGCAAAGCTGTCGCATAAAGAGTTAGCACGCTTTTCAAGTGCACTGGCATGTAGCTCTACTTTTTCTTCTATTTGCGCGCCCATATTTTCCATGCGTTGCTCAAATGCATCCATATCACCACCCGAACCAAGTAGCTCAGAGCCTAAAGCAACTAAAATACTGCCCATTGATTGCATAACGGCAGACTCAACCACGGTTTCTATTTGCTCCTCAAACTGGTGTTCAAAGTTTTCACCAAATTGATTAAAGCTTTGCTGGCCCATTACAAACGTACCTTTTTGGTAAAAGGTGTTTTCTACTTCCAGTTTTATATCGTCCATTAGGCCAGACAAGTCGTCAAGCCCATCAATATTAAATGCGTTGGCTACTTCCTCTAGTGCTACACCGGCTATTTTCACTCCGTCTAGGGCAATATTAGCAACCTCCGGTAGCTGCGTACGTAAGTTATCCGAATATTGGGCAAGCGCTTGGCGCTGCTCGCTGCTAATGGATACTTGTTCGCCATTTATAGTTAATTTGCCATTGCTGTTAAAGCGCATGAATTGATTAGATGCGGTAAAAATTTCTAATTCGCTAGGCTTAATGCGTACATCGTTTTTAAACTCTACATTGCACTGTTCGTTGCTAAACGAAATACCCGCATTGTTATCGTTATGTGCCATTGCAGCGGGTGTACAAATTAAAGCGCTTACTAATAGTAAATTTTTCATGTTTATTCTCTAATAATTGTTGATGACAGTTAAGTATTAACAAGTTTGATGCCATTATTTATTTTTATTTTAAAACAATTGGTTATGAAAATTTGTGTATTTGTAATGATTTTTAATTTTGATAAATAAACTACTTTTTAGTCAAAAACACTAAAAATAAATAAATGATAAATTTTATTTGTCGAAACGATAAAAAACTCTCACTTTCCACTTTCTTAATTTAGCGCTATTTATTCACAATATTGACATGAAGGCTATTTACGATAGTCACGTGGCTTTATTTTGGTGCTAATTTGTTCGTATTTTAGCGCTAAACTTTTTTAATTTACCAAGTGCAGGAATCAACCTGAGTTGGTCTTAAGCACTTTATGGAGTGGGTTGTGGGTAAGACATTTAGTTACGATGCGCTAGATGATGATTTTGTTGAAGACGAGTACGAAATGGTCGGGCGTAATCAGCATGATAAAAAAAAGCAAAAGGTAAAAAAGAAGTTGGAAGATTACCTTGAGCAAAAACGTTTGCGTAAAAACCTAGGTGAAGACGACTTAAACGATTACATAGACTAAATTGTGCTAGTTAAAATAATGCGCCTGTTTTAAGGTTTGAATGTGCGTATACGCATGTTTGAAAGCTAAATACTGGCAATAAAGAGGCTTTATGCCTCTTTATTACTTTTATGTACTTACTTTTTAGCGAGTGCTTGTTGAATGGTGCTTTCTAACTTTTCTGGTTTTGTAAAAGGGGCATAACGTTTAATAGGCGTACCGTCGGGTGCGATTAAAAACTTAGTGAAGTTCCACTTTATTTTTCGTGTTAAAAAGCCGGGCAAGGCCGATTTTAAATACCTAAATACAGGGTGTGCGTGACGGCCATTTACATCCACCTTTGCGGCCATTAAAAAGCTTACCCCATAGTTAATTAAACAGCCTTGTTGTATTTGCGTCGCGTCGCCTGGCTCTTGCTGACCAAATTGATTACATGGAAAACCAATTATAACCAAGCCAGCTTGCGCGTATTTAGTATGTAGCGCTTGTAGAGATTCATATTGCTTTGTAAATCCACACTCACTGGCGGTATTAACAATAAGTACAACCTTTCCTTCAAAGTCGCTAAAGTTAATTGTTTTTCCGTTTAACGCAGTAGCCGTTAATTGATGAAATTCATGCATGATGGGCGCTTTTTTATTGTTGTTTGCTACATTCTACCCGCTGTAGCGCGTTACTAAAAGTATAAACTTTAGACATTGTTAATGGGTTGGCTGTTATTTAGGGCGTGTTGAACTTTGCGGATTGAAATTTGTTCAACCTAGGAGCGATCAAATCGCGGCACGAGGTTTGTAACCTAGTAGGCTCGATAACTGCTCCTGCGTTATTCTAATGACTTACATCCATGTAAGAATAAGTAAAAACCGAGCAGAGCTTCCGCGTCCTGCTCACGCCCCTTACCTACATCCATGTAGACAACAAAGAGTTTATCGCCCCTAGGCAGAACCCAAAGGGCAGCGCATGTTTGGCATTTATGCTACGTTATCGCCTATTTATGGGGAATAACCACACTTCATAGGCTCTGCCTTGCCTAAAAACCAAACATACTGCTGCAAATTCAAACGCCAAAGGTCAACACGCCCTAATTTAAAATTAAAAATAACCCCATACTGGCAAGCGTTGTGTAATAAATATTATGTGTTTTATAGGCAACAATAATCGCAACGATAGCTGCGCTTAAATAAGGGTTGTGCCAGTTTAGGTTGATCCCCTCTTCATTTATAAAAATAATGGGTACCCAAATAGCGGTTAGTACAGCGGGTGCGCTAAAGCTTAAAAACTGCTGCATTTTAGGGCCCACCTTAAAACCAAGGCGTTGATGTAAAAATAAGTAACGAGTAAAAAAGGTAATACACGCCATTAATAATATAGTGAGCATCATAATGGGCAGTCCTTTTTTTGAGTAAGCCTTGCAGTAAAGTAGCCTGCACTCATTGCAAGTAGAGCAGCACAAACTAACCACAATTCAAATCCCGTGCTTTTTAAAAGTGTGGCGCTAATACCCGCAACAATCACTGTAACCAGCGAGGCTAAATTTTTTATGCCCGGTACCACAAGTGCAATAAATGTAGCTGCAATAGCAAAGTCGAGCCCTAAATTTGTTAAATCAGGGAGCACACTTCCTGCAACTATGCCTATGAGTGTCCAAAGGTTCCATGCAATATAAAAACTAAAACCCGCACTTAAAGCGTATATTAGGCGCGCTTTTGTTTTATAGGCTTTGCGGTGATGCGAAAAGGCAAACAGCTCGTCGGTTAGTACAAAACTGATTGGTAAGCGCCACCGTAATGGTTGTGAAATAACTTTATGGCGTACGGCTAAACCGTATAAAAAATGCCGAGAGCTAATAATAAATGTGGTAAATAGAATAGTCAGTAAAGGGGTGTTACCGGCCATTAGTTCAATGGCAACTAATTGTGCAGAACCCGCGAATACAAGTAGTGACATTGCTTGTGTTTCTAAGGCGCTAAAGCCATTTTGAATCGCTAAAGAGCCACATAATATCCCCCAAGGAACAACCGCTAAGCAAAGCGGGAGCATGTCAAAAAAACCTTTTAATACTGCGCGTTTAGTTATATTCATTAATACAAGTAGCTAATATGTGTGTGCGTTTAGTGTGCCATAAATAGGGCTTTATGTAATATCATTAATGCAGCACTAGTAAAACTTTGGAATAATAGTTTTAGTATCAAAATAATGCGCCAAAGACTGGCAACAAGTTGAGGATTCATATGCAAAGTATAAAAGTATGGGATGGCTTTATAAGAAGCTTCCATTGGTTATTAGTGATTAATATAGCTGTGCTTTACTTTAGCATTGACGAGGGCATGATTGAGCTACATTTTGTAGCTGGCTTTTTCGCAATCGCATTAATAGTGACTCGTTTAGTGTGGGGGCTGGTGGGCAGTAAAACGGCAAAATTAAGTGCGTTACTGCACTCGCCAATAGCAGTACTTAAAGAGTTTAAAAATCCTAGTAAAGGGGTGGGTCATTCGGCGCCAGGTAGCTACATGGTTTTGTTGTTTTTTGTGCTTATTATAGTGCAGTTAGTAACTGGGCTAATGAGCAGTGATGGCATTTTGACTGATGGTCCTTTGGTTGAGTACGTGTCGAGCTCAACAGTTGATTTTGCAAATTGGCTGCACCGCCTTAACTTCGATATTTTATTTTATGCTATATGCCTGCATGTTACTGCCATAGTTGTGTATAAAATAAAAGGAAAGCCACTTGTCAAAGCAATGATCACCGGTAAACAGGCTAACAGCGAGCAAGCCACTCAAACTAATATAGATAACACCCAGGCACCTTGGTTAGCGTGGGCTATTTTTGTTGGATTACTCGTGCTACTGGCTGTTACATGGGGCAAAGAACCACTTAATTACTTGCTAAGTTAATAGCTAAGAAAAAACAAAACGGCGCATAAAGCGCCGTTTTAGTGTGTGTTGTTTTAATTGTAATTAGTCTTTAAATTGCTTGTGGCAATCTTTACAGCCTTTGGCCCAAGCGCCAAATGCTTTACCAATTACCGCCTTATCACCAGATTGAGCTGCTAAAGCTAACTTATCTGCATTGGCCGCGAAGGCATTGGCTTTTTTAACAAAGGTTGCATTGTCTGACCATACATCAGCTAAGGCTGCCGTATCACCTTTATCTGTGCCTTCGTAAAACGCTTCCCATGGCATTTTAGAAAGGGCAGCTGCGTTATTAGCGCGCATTTTAAATTGTTCTGCATCAAAAGGAATTTTACCTTTTAGCATTGCGCCCATATCGCTAATTTGCACTGAAATCATAGAAAATGCAGCTTGACGGTATTCAATAGCATCACTTGGTTCTTTAAATGCAGTATTTGCAGATACGCTAAGTGTACATGTTGCTAAAGCAACCCCTGCTAAAAATTGTTTAAATTTCATGTTTTGCCCCTGTAAGAAATTATATCTACTAATTAGACATCTTGAATCGATTACTTATTTTATTCAAGTGAAACTTTAATGTCTCATAGCTTGTTTTCTGAATATATCATTACACCTTGTCATTTTATTGTTAACGACTGTAAACAGTGCGTTGTTATTAAGTGCCCTGTTGTGTACCTTGAGTCATCATAAAAATAAATAACGAAGGAAGTTTATGAAGCATAATATCTTTAAAATGTCGGCGCTTTCTGCCGCAGTAGTTATGACGCTAGCAGGGTGTGGTGGCAGCGACAATGACAATAATAGCCAAGTTGCTGTAGTAACCGATGTTGCACCAAAAGCAAGCGATGTAGCCGTTGCCGGTTTAAAGCAATGGGTACCTGTAACAGCTGAGTTTAATGCAAGTGATAACGATGGCGATACACTAGGCTATACATTTACTGAAAATGGTGAAGCGGTTGAAGCACAAGATGGCGTATATACTTTTAGCCACGGCTTACTCACTGTTGAAGGCGATACCTTTACTTACGTTCCAGTTTCGGGTGAAGATGCGGTAATTGATTACACCGCTAATGCAAATGGTAAATCGGCGTCTGCGCAATTAGTTATTAGTGATATTGCAACTGATCCGTTAGCTAATCAGCAATGGCATCTGCGTAACACAGGTCAAAAGTCGTACGCTCTAAGCGATGAAATGAAGCAAGGCCTAATTGATTTATATGTTAACCAATTAGGTTACAGCGAAGAAGAAGCGCAAACTATTTTTGACGAGGATTTTGCTGAATCAGAAGCAGAAGAATTGGTTGTTGGCGAGGATATGAACGTAGCAGCAGCTTATGCTCAAGGTGTTACAGGTGCTGGCGTAACGGCGGTTGTTGTTGATTCTGGTATGGAAATTCGTCACGAAGATTTAGTTGATAACGTTTTACCTAATCGCTCTCTAAACTTAGATGCAGAGGCGCTTGACCGTACCGACCCTACAAGTTTGTCAAACAGTGGTGACCACGGTACTAGTGTTGCAGGCTTAATTGCAGCAAAAGGCTGGAATGGTAAAGGCGGGCGCGGTGTTGCACCAGATGCTGGTCTCATTGGCATGAACTACCTAGGTGGCGATAAAATTGAGCAAACCGATTTACTCGCTCATGGTTTCCCTGGAAGCGGCATTAGCACATCAGAAAACATTTCTGCTTTTAACCGCAGCTACGGTATTACCTTCCCAACGTTTATTGGTTACTCAGAGCTAGATGAAGCTATCGAGTCATACCCTAACCTTAGCCTTCGTGGTGGTAAAGGTGCGCTAAACATGAAATCAAGCGGTAACTCGTTTGTAGATGGTGGCGATGAGGGGTCATTATGTGCTGATAATGGCGCAAATGAGTTAGGTCTTACTTGTTATAACGGCGCGTTTGAGCCAAGCCAGGGTCATCCATATTACTTAAGCGTTGCAGCTGTAAATGCTGATGGTACACATACAAGCTACTCAAGTGGTGGTGCTAACCTAATGGTTTCAGCCCCTGCGGGTGAATACGGGCGCTGGGCGCCTGCCATGGTAACAACTGATCAAATGACCTGTATTAACGGGTACTCAGGCTTTAATGGTAGCTCGATTACAGCATGGGCTGCAGCATATGGCGAAGACTTTGCGGCATCGCAATACCCATTCAATTACCCAGGCCATGAAGATAACGCTAGCTGTAACTATACCTCAACGTTTAATGGTACTTCTTCGGCAGCACCTAATGCGTCAGGTGTAGTATCACTGATTTTATCAGCTAATCCGGAGCTAACATGGCGCGATGTTCGTCATATCTTAGCTACTACCAGCACAGTCAACGATACAGAAGATGAAGTTATAACGCTTAGCGTTGGTGAAGGTGAATTTGTAGCGCATGACGGCTGGGTTGAAAATGCAGCAGGTTATAACTTTAATAACTTATATGGTTTTGGGCGTGTAGATGCTGGTGCTGCCGTTGAGATGGCAAAAGAGTACGACGTAGTATTAGGCGAGCAAGTTATTACAGATTGGAGTGGTGTTGGCTCTGTTGTTGAAGAAGATGCCCTTACGCTAGAAATTCCAGACAACAGTGCTGCGGGTGTTACACAGCAAATCATTGTTGAAGAAGAGTTAAACATTGAAGCTATGCAGTTCAAGTTTGATGTGAGCAACACTGAAATGGGCTTTGGTTTAGCGGATGGTACGCAAACCTCTGCTGGTACCGATTTAGCAATCGAAGTAACGTCTCCATCAGGCACGCGTAGTGTATTACTAGCGTCTAAGCAAGCTCTATTCTACCCAGCTTATAGTTTTACTAATGGTTGGAACACAGGTTATGTTTTAAAGGATGCGGTACTTATGTCTAATGCCTTCTATGGCGAGACAACAAAAGGTACGTGGACTATTCGTGTTCTTGATGCTGCAGCAGATAGTTTTGCTTTTACTGATGGTACTGACAATGGTCTTGGAGTTACTGGTATTTCAAATAACCGTGCAGCAAGCGTTTTAGAAGGCGTTTCGTTAAGAGCATTTGGTCACGCAGGTCAAGAGTAAGGAATATAGATATGAAAATGAATAAATTAGTTATTTTAGGTGCTGCTGCGTGTATTTCTCTAAGTGCAACAGCGAGTTCAGTAGCAGATAAAGAGCTGCAACTTCCAAAAAAGCCGGTAAATAGTGTGAAATACAGCAAAACCGACTTTGGCTCTTACGTTGTAGAAAAAAACTTACGTTTAGTACCAGCAAGTGTTGCTGCTGATGAGTATGTTGTTTCTACTAAAGGTGAGATGGCGGTTGTTGAATCTTCTGAGGCTTCATCGTTAGTAACAAAAGGGACGCTGGTACGTAATGTACTAACAAATAACTTAACGTCGCTTTCTGGCAATATCACTATTTTGCTTAAAGATGACATGAACGCAACAGAGGTAGCTCAGCTATCTGGCTTGAAGGTAGTGTCTGTTTTCCCAGGCACTAAAATAGCGGTATTAGCTGTTAATGATGGTCAAGATATTTTAGCTGCTGCAGAGCAGTTAAAGTCATCTGACTATACAAAAGAAGCACGAATTGAAGTGTTAGAGACTATTTATACTGCACAATAAAATTAAAATGTTGTGATAAAAGCCCGAGTAAAGCCTCGGGCTTTTTTATTGCTAATCATTAATATCAGCAAAAATCATCCCTCGGCGCATACTACGTGTGGCCAAAAATACTTCACCAAGTAACGACATAAAACCACATATTAATAAGGCCATTGCAGCCACAAAGCAGCTTGCAATGGTTACCCCTAAATTAATAGATTGAATATGCGATAAAAACAACTGCATTACCACGGCACATACTAGCAAAGCACTTAAAACGCTCATACTAAAAGCAATGTGAATACATCGCGAGCGCTTTAACAGGGCGCGTAGCTCTGTGGCCAAGGTTTTATTAAAGTCTTCATCGGTGCTTACTTTAAGTTTTCGCTCAAGTTGCCTCGCACGATCAGTAATGCGCGCTAAACGATTAGATAAGACTCCGAGTGTGGCTGCAATTCCTGTAATTAAAAAGACAGGGGCGACTGCAGTCTGAATTACTTTAGCCATGGTTAAAATATTTATAACGTCGTTACTCATTCATTTTCCATAGAGAAGTTAGGGTTTGTTTACAGTGATTTACAAATGCCGGTTAGCTAAAAACTTGTTTTTTATTAATCATTTATGATTTTTGCGAAGGGCTTTTTTTGCACCTTTGTAATCTAGCTGTAATTGAGTTGTTGCTAGCTTAAGGGCTGAAGTTCTATATTAAAATCACAATTCTAATAATATCGAATTGAGTAAATACAATAATATAAAACACACTCCAGGGGAAATAATGTCTAATATAACACTGAAAAGAACCGCTATTTCATCAGCTATAGGTTTAGCTATGATGTCATACGGCGTAGCAGCTACACCTGATTTATCTAAAGGATACGTCCCAGAAACATCAAGTGTAAAAACATACTCTCAAGATAAAACTATCTCTACTAAAGCACGCTATATTATCCAGCTTGAAGATGAGCCGCTAGCAACCTACAAAGGCGGTATCGCAGGGCTTGAAGCAACCTCTGCCGCCGTTACTGGTGATAGTAAAATTAAACTTAGTTCAGCACCCGCTTTAAAATACAGCAGTTACTTAAAAGCCAAGCAAAAAAGCGTAGCACAAGTAGCCGCGTCTGTTAGTGGGGGCGCTGTATCACACTCATTCAGCACCCTTTTTAATGGTATCGTAGTAGAGGGTGAGCAAGGACAGCGTGAAAAACTCGCTAAACTTGCGGGTGTTAAAAAAGTATTTTTAGATACTGAGTACCACACATTAATGGATGCTTCTATTGATGTAATTAGAGGCGTAGAGGCTTGGCAGGCGCTTGGTGGCCAATCTGAAGCGGGTAAAGGCGTTAAAGTTGCGATCATTGACTCGGGTATTCGCCCAGAAAACCCAATGTTTTCAGATGTGGGTTTCGCAGCTGCAGAGTTTAGTGAAGAAGAGGCTGCTTACATCGCAGAAAACCCTGATTACTGTCGTATAGAGGGCGGTGAAGCCGATTTTTGTAACAACAAATTAATTGTTGCACGTGCATTTGGCCCAACACCAAGTGATGTTCATCCTGATGAATATATTGGCTCTCCACTAGGATACGACGGTCACGGAACGCATGTTGCGGGTACCGCTGTAGGTAACCCAATTGAAATTACTTACCAAGACAATAACGTGTCAATCTCAGGTGTAGCACCAGCAGCACAATTAATGGCTTACAAAGCGCTTTGGCACACAGCCGATGGGCGAGGCAGCGGTACAACTGTAGCGCTCATGGCTGCATTAGAAGCAGCCATTAAAGATGGCGCAGACGTAATTAACAACTCGTGGGGCGGTGGTCCAGGTGGCAACCCTTCTGGTAGTGCGTATAGTGATTTATTCACCGCTGCAGAAGAAGCCGGTGTAGTGGTTGTAACCGCAGCAGGTAACGATGGTAACGGCGCCCAAACTATTGGTTGTCCTAGCTGTATAGAGTCGGGTCTCACAGTGGCCAATACGCAAACAGGGCGTTTTTTCTCTCAGCAAGTTGAAGTGGCAGGCGAAACTTATTTAAGTATTGAAGGAAGCAACGGTTTATTAACAGACCCTATCTCGCTCCCTATAATTTCTGCGCAGGTTGTAGCGCCTGATAACTTTGAAGGGTGTGAAGAGTTCGCTGAGGATATCTCATTTGCGGATTCTGTTGCACTTATCTCTCGTGGTAGCTGCGCATTTACAGCTAAAGCTGAAAATGCAGCAAAAGCAGGTGCAACAGCGGTAATTATCCACAACAATGTTGCAGGCGGTGCAATGGGCATGTCTATGGATGATGCTACAATTCCAGCCTCAGCAATCAGCCAAGAAGATGGTTTAAGCTTAGTTGAGCTTTTAACAGCAGCTGAAGAGCCGGTTATTGCATCACTCGATCCTAGTGTTAAAAGAACAATTCAAGAGAAATTTACTGATGCAGTCAATTCTTCAAGTTCGCGTGGCCCTAATGGTGAGCCTAGCTTCTTAAAACCTGATATTGCAGCACCAGGTACTGATATTTTATCTGCGTATTCGCCAGATGAAGGAAATGGCATTACCTTTAACGCTATTTCAGGTACAAGTATGGCGAGCCCACATGTTGCAGGTGCAGCAGCGCTTATGAAGCAAGCTCACCCAGAATGGAATGCGGTACAGATTAAAACCGCACTTATGAGTTCATCTAAAATGGATGGTCTACATAAAGAAGACTTAGTGACAAAAGCTGATGCCTTTGATGTAGGTGCTGGTCGATTAGATGTACCTAATGCGCTAGAAGCTGCGCTTACGTTTGAACATGGCTCTTACGCCGATCCGAGCTGTTTAAGCGTTTGTAGTTTCTCAAATACCGTGCAAAACATGACAGATACAGCTGGCGAGTGGACGGCAAAAGTAGTAACAGATATGCAAGGCGCAGAAATCTCTGTGTCTCCTAATACAGTTACACTGGGTGCACATGGTTCTACTTCTACTGATTCAGAGGGTGCTGAAACAAGCACAGACATGGCTGAGTTTAACCTAGATATTGATTCAACGTTTAATGATGTTAAAGGTTGGAACTTTGGTCACGTTGTATGGACTCATACTGAAACAGGCCAAGTCGCGCATTTACCATTTGCTATTTATGATAACGAAGCAACCAATAGCAGTGTGTTTAGCGCAACAGTCGATGCCGATTCTTTAAACTCTTCTACTCCAGCAAAAATAGGGGTGCAATTTAACAATACTTTATTTACTGAAGAACTATCTGTAAATGTAAAACTTGATGAGAATGCGGAGCTTTTAAAAGGTGCAGCGCCTGTTGTTGAAGTGACTAATGGTGCAGGCGAAGTAACATTAAGTGAAGACAACAAAGAGCTTACCTGGACGGGTACATTAGGACCAAAAGAGTTTGCTATTAACAGCAGTGATTTCTTAGGTACCTTCTCATTGGCTGATGATGACTTTGAGCCTC
Source organism: Pseudoalteromonas sp. P1-7a (assembly GCF_001401855.1). Classification (NCBI taxonomy): domain Bacteria; kingdom Pseudomonadati; phylum Pseudomonadota; class Gammaproteobacteria; order Alteromonadales; family Pseudoalteromonadaceae; genus Pseudoalteromonas; species Pseudoalteromonas sp. P1-7a. The sequence continues at coordinate 15,483 of NZ_LKDU01000020.1, forward strand.
AAGCGTGTCCTGACGGGTGTGATGAAATAACCATTACGGTTGAAGCTGACTTTATTTTTGATGGGAAAGAGTACTCAGCATTTACCATCTCAGATAATGGCTTTATTGCTGTTGGTGCAGATGTAAACACCACTAACTCTTGGAGCCCTCAAGCAATGCCTAATGCACGTACACCTAACGGTGTTATAGCGCCGCTTTGGGCTGACTTTGATTTAGCGGGTGGTACGTCCGGTGGCGGTGAGATCTATGTTGCTAAATTTGATAGCGGTTATGTTGTTGTAGAATGGCATGATGTTGAGCTTTGGGGTAGCGCTTCAGGTGATAAGTACACGTTCCAAGTGATCTTAAAAGAAGGCACTGATGAAATACGTATGAATTACATTGATGTACCCACATTGCCTGCTCCTTACTCTGCGGGTGTAGAGTCTGCCGATGGTAACGTAGGAGCTATGCTAGACACCGTTCCAACGGGTAATGGTATTGGTAGTGGCTATTTGGTTGATCAAATTAAAGGCGGTGTGGTTGATATTCAATATCAGGCTTTTGCAAAAGATCGCAGCCATTACACAGCAGCAGATTCTGTAGAAGTTGATGAAGAGCAAACAGTGACTATTGATGTATTAGCTAATGATATGGCTGAGTCGCGTTTTGTATTTGACGCAGTAGCTTCTTCAGAAACAGAAAATGCAGAATTCTCTGCCCATAAAGGCGTAAGAATTAAAGGCAGCCTAGTCGCATCAACTGTTGAGGTGGCTTCTGCACCTGCAAATGGTTCAACTACAGTGAATGAAGATGGCACAATTGATTATACGCCAAATGCGCAGTTCTCTGGTGAAGATAGCTTCACATACACAGTGCGTGAAGCATCAGGCACGACTGCTGAAGAAACCATGGTATCAATTGTTGTTAACGATACCATTGCAGACCCTCAGCCTGTGACCCCAACTCCAGAGCCTGAAAGCAATGGTTCATCGGGCTCACTCGCTTGGTTAACGTTACTTGCTGCGCCGTTTGCATTTATGCGTCGTCGTAAACAAAAGTAATTTTATAACTACTTAGTTATTTTAAAGGGAGCCTCGGCTCCCTTTTTACATAGCTTCACAAACTAAATTACATCACGCTTTATTATTAGGTATATTTAATATCATCAATAATAAAAAACATAGAGATTTAATAATGATTCGTTCTTCATTTACGCTAGCGGCGTTATCACTCGCGGTGCTAGCAGGGTGTGATAATGCGCCAAAAAGTACACCTTCAGAGACAGCAACAACGATGCAAACTCAACAAACAGAAAAACCAGTGAGCGCCGTGGCGCCGATTGCTAAAAAAGTACCGCATGAAATGACGATTCATGGCGATACGCGTATTGATGATTACTACTGGCTACGTGATGACGAGCGTAAAGCGCCAGAAGTTATAAGTTACTTAAATGCAGAAAACGCCTATACCGATGCAATGCTTGCGCACACTAAAACGCTGCAAGATACGTTATTTGAAGAGCTAAAAGGGCGTATTAAAAAAGACGATGACTCGGTGCCAGTAAAAAGAGGTGATTATTTTTATTCATCGCAAACCCGTGGCGAAAACGAATACCCTACTTATGTTCGCAGTAGCGACTTTAAAGGCAGTGATCAGCAAGTTATTTTAGATGTAAATGCGTTGGCCAAAGATCACGACTACTTTGCTGTCAGTGGCTTATCTGTAAGCACTAACGGAAATTTAATGGCGTACGGGGAAGATACTGTTAGCCGTAGAATTTACACCATAAAGGTAAAAGATTTAACCACAGGACAGTTGCTCGAAGACACGCTTGAGGGAACAAATGGCGGCGTTATTTGGGCAAACGATAATAAAACCTTTTATTACATTAAAAAAGATGCACAAACCTTACTTGGCTATCAAGTTTACCGCCACACATTAGGTACACCGCAAAGTGATGATGAGCTTATCTACGAAGAAACTGATACAAGCTATTACACAGGTATTAGTAAGAGCAAAGATGGCTCAGAAATATATATTTGGCACAGCAGCACCAATGCCTCTGGTATGTCGGTACTCAGTGCAGATGATATTAAAGCAAAACCTAAGCGCTTAATTGAGCGTGAGGACGACCTTGAATACAGTATTTCAAAGCTTGGCAATACGTACTACATCGTTACTAACTTAAATGCGGTTAACTTTCAGCTTATGAAAGTGGATGTAGATAAAGCGCATGATAAAGCAAATTGGCAAACGGTGATTGCCCCGCGCGATGATATTAAGCTTGAAGGCGTTGATTTATTTAAAGACTACCTTGTGTACCAAGAACGAGAGCAGGGTCAGTCACGCCTTATTGTACGCCATTTAACTACTGGAGATGAGCATACGCTAAGCTTTAACGACAGTGCGTATACCATTGCAAGCTATGGCAATAACGATATAAACAGCGACAAATTACGTGTTTACTATACGAGTATGACTACGCCAGGTACCTCGTACGATATTGACCTTAAATCGGGTGATAAAACGCAACTTAAACAGCAAACTGTGTTAGGTGATTTTAACGCAGATAACTATGCCTCTGAGCGTATTTTCGTAAAGGCTCGCGACGGTATTAAAGTGCCGGTAAGCTTAGTGTACCGTAAAGATGCATTTAAAAAGGATGGCACAAACCCATTACTTCAATACGGCTATGGCTCGTACGGCGCAACAATGGACCCTACTTTTTCAAGCTCCCGCTTAAGCTTATTAGACCGTGGGTTTGTGTTTGCTATAGCGCATGTGCGTGGCTCGCAAATGTTAGGTCGCCCATGGTATGAAGATGGCAAATTATTAACTAAAAAGAACACGTTTAACGACTTTGTTGATGTAACTAAGTCATTAGTGACACAAGGTTATGGTGCAAAAGACGAAATATTTGCCTACGGAGGGAGTGCTGGTGGTTTATTAATGGGCGCGGTGGTTAACCAAGCACCTGAGTTGTATAAAGGGGTGGTTGCAGCAGTGCCTTTTGTTGATGTGGTTACCACCATGCTTGATGAAAGCATACCGCTGACAACCAATGAGTATGGCGAGTGGGGTAACCCAAATGAAAAAGAGTACTATGACTATATGCTGTCGTACTCACCGTATGACCAAGTGGCTAAACAAGCGTACCCAAATATGCTAGTGACTACGGGCTTACATGACTCGCAAGTTCAATACTTTGAACCAGCTAAGTGGGTTGCAAAGCTACGTGACTTTAAGACAGATGATAATAAACTGCTATTTAAAATAGATATGGAAGCCGGCCACGGCGGTGCGTCTGGTCGCTTTAAGCGCCTAGAAGATACAGCGCTTAATTACGCCTTTATGCTGGATTTAGCTGGTATTAAAAACTAAGTCAGCATGCCCTAATGGGAATAAAAATTAAGTAATGTTTTAAAGGTATAGCCAATGGCTATACCTTTATTTTTTGTGGCAAGTTAAAGCTAAACATGGTGCCTTTACCTAATTCGCTCTGCACGTTTATTTCGCTATCCATCAAGGCAAGTAAACCTTTACAAATAGCCAGCCCTAAACCGCCTTGTTGGCGGCCTTCGTTATTAGAATTAGATGCTTGGTAGTGTGGATTAAAAATAGCATCTAGCTCATCATGTTTTATACCTACACCTGTATCAGAAACCTGCACAAATAACTGTGCATTATCTATATGCTTAACGTGGACAGCTATATTGCCGCCGTTAGGTGTATGCCTAATGGCGTTATCAATTAAATTACTCAGCACACGCTCAAGCTTTGCAATATCCGCTACAACAGGAAAATCGCAAATAGCAGGCTCCACGCTTAACTTAATGCCTTTGCTGTCAGCAGCCAGACTAAATTTGGCAATACAATCGTAAATTAACTCCCCTAAATTAAAGGTTTCTTTGTGTATGCTTATTTCGCCGTTTTCTAAGTGAGCGAGTTCAAAAATTTGCTCAATAAGTTGTTTAAGTTGTGCGCAATTGTTGAGCGAAACGTGTAAGTACTCTTGTTGCTCATTAGCGCTTAGTTGCGAACCTGATTGATTAAGTACCTCTAAAAAGCCTTGTAAAGAAGCAAGCGGTGTACGTAGGTCGTGAGATAAATGAGTCAGTAGTTCTTTGCGTTGTTTATCGCTTTGCTCAAGTGCTTTAAATTGCTCATTAATACGGGTCACCATGGCTTGTATGCTTCGCCCTAGGCTATGCACCTCGTTACTTTTTTGGGTCGAAAAGTTACTCAGTTTTGTGTCTGTTAAGCTGTAATTGGCCGCTTCTATATTACTTACATCTTGAGCTAAACGTTGAATTGGGTTGGTAAAAAAGCGCAGTAAAATAAGCATTGCAATCAGTAAAAATGCCAAGGCCGATGTTAGCCATAATGCTGCAAGCCATAGTCGGTCGTTACTTTTTATATTATTAAGTGAAGTGTCGTAAGCTTCTCCACCAATTATGACATACAGGTATCCTTGCAATGTGTCGTTATTAAACACAGGAGCGACAGAAAATATTTTTTGTTGAGTTTGGTCGCGCGGGTTATCTCCATATATAGGGGCTGCATCAGGGTTATTAATCAATGTTTTAAGGGGCGCTAAATTAATGTGTGTACGTTTTACCTTGCCGGGCTCAGCTGAATAAGTAAGGATTTTGCCGTTTTCATCAACAAAATAAAACTCAAATGCGGGACCTAATAACATTAAAGTATGAAACAGGTTTTCAAGGGCTTTGTAATCGTAAACACCTTCTTTAATAAGTGGGTTATCTTGAACTAAGTGTTCGGCCAGTGCTAGATGTAGGTTTTGCTCGCCATGGTGTTTGGAATTCAGTTCTAGCTGTTTACTCCAGCTATAAACAAGTGCACAAATAAAACAAAAAATAATTACCAAAGAGATAGCTAGTTTTTGATATAAAGACAAATTGAACATAAAAGTTACCCAAGTTGGCTAGGGTTGAGTTTATAGCCTACACCCCATACGGTTTCTATAAAGGGAGCTTGATGATGCTGCTCAAGCTTGGCGCGTAAACGGTTGATATGTGAGTTAACCGTGTGCTCGTAGCCACTATGTTGGTAGCCCCACACTTTATCTAAGAGTTGCTGGCGACTAAATACGTGGTTAGGGTGACGAGCAAAATACACCAACAAATCAAATTCAGTGGCGGTGAGGTTAAGGGCTTGTTCGTCTAAATAAACTTGATGTGAGCTAAATTCAATGTTGAGCGAGCCTATATTTAGTGTTTGTTCGTTGCACGGGATGTCGTTTTCATTATTTTGAATCGCCAGAAGTTGAGAGCGGTGGCGTAACTGTGTTTTTACGCGCGCTTGTAATTCGCGAGCAAAAAAGGGTTTACAAATATAATCATCTGCGCCCATTTCAAGCCCAATTACACGGTCCATATCGCTACTCAGCGCGGTAAGTAAAATAACGGAAATGGTAGGGTAGTGCTCTTTAATTTTACGGCATAGGCTTAAGCCATCCATTTGCGGCAGATTTATATCTAATAAAATAAGCCCGTAAGGCTGTTTTGCTATTTTTTTAAGTGCAAGCTCAGCGCTTATAACATGATCAACATGTAGATTTAGCGTGGTAAGTTGAGTTGTTATTAATTGACCTATTTCTCTGTCGTCTTCTACTACCAGTATTTTTTCGTGACGCATGTATTAACCTCGTAAAAAAAGGGACCTCCATGTCTCCTCACATCCCCATTACAAGCTGGTTATTACTGTGTGCGCTCAATCATTATTTTAGAGACAGGGTTATCAAATTTTTGCCCTGCACCGAGTGCAGAAGTTGATAGCCCATCTTGATTAGACACAACACCTGGATGCATTGTTATTAAATCAATAATGTCGTCGCGTATTTCGTTAAACCCTTCGCCATTTGCAGCCGGGCCTGGCACAGTTTCAGCCGTTTCGGTATTTGCCTCTGTACCTGCATCATAAGCTAAGGTGGTGCGCGTTAGCGTATCGCCTACTGCTAATGTAGATACATCTATAGAACTAAGACCGGTAAAAGCATCATTTGTATTCCCAAGCATGGCAGCAAAAGACAAATTAAGTACATCTTGCGCTTCAACAGATAGCGTTACAGTCGTTGTTTCTCCAGGGCCAATAGGGCCTTCTGCTGAGACCGAAGCGAGTGCATTTTCGTCACTAAGGTACGCTTCGTTAGCGCCGCTTTCTGCAATCATTTCTAAGCCTATGGAGGCTGTTTCACCAAATTGCCATGGTGCGGTTTCATCAAATGCAATAACAGAAAGTGGCGATAGGGGCTGTCCAGCCGTTAAGTTACTAAAGGTAATAGTAAACTCATACACTACAGGTTCCGGCTCAACCACCACCACAGGTTCTTGATCTTCAATAGGGTCGTTATTATCGTTATCGCCACATGCGGCTAGTGAGCTGGCTAACAGTAAAATAAGCGCACTTTTTTTAAAATTAGAAAGAGATGACATAATTAACTCTCCTATTTAACCGTCACAGTTAATTTTGCAACGGGGTTTAACCATCTGTGTACGGTGTTACTTAAATCACTGCTACCGGCATTTAAGTCGTCGTCACCTAAATTACCAGGATGAATATGTACATTCACATTGCTATCTGTACTGGTTAAACCTGCGCCACCTGTACCTGCATCACCCCCTGGTGCTGCTGGGATCCCCGGTGTACCAGGCGCGCCTGAGCCTTCAACTACTAACTCATTGTTTTGTTCAGTACCTGCATCGTAGGCATTTAGATATACTGTATAGGTACCTGCTTCGGTTGGGATTTTCCAGCTATCAAGCCCAACAAAGCCATCATTGGTAGGTAATAGCATGGCAGTAAGCGAAAGGTATTCGTTAGTGTCTGCTGTCATAAGGGTGGCAGAGGCAGAGGCCGTTGGGGCAAGCAATCCTTCAGCTGGATTTGCTGCCATATCACTACCCGCCGCACTTGCTTGAGCCATTAGCTCGGCAATATTACCGCCCTCAGCCATTGTTTGTAGCGCTGTTGAAGCCTCTGTCGCTACTTCAAACAATTTACCTTCAGCGTCGTGCGCTGTTATTAACACAGGTGTAAAGTGAATACCTTGGGTTAAATTTGTCAATTCTAAATCAAGCTCTGCAGCTTGTGTTGTTTGGCTTGCTACGGCTAAAAGAGTGGCAAGTGTAAGTGCTGATGTTTTCATTATTATTTCCTGTAAGTGATGATTCAGATTAAGTATTGAATAACCACCTCAAGAAACTCTCACAAAGTTATCACTTTTTTATCACAGCGGGTTAGGATGTGATATTTAACAATACAGCTATGATTTATGGACACCTGCTCAATAAAAAGGCAGTATGTATTAACTAAAAAGGAGAGCGTAATGGAAGAAAATCAACAGCTTGAGCCGTTATCAAAAGACGAAAAAACATGGGCTATGCTTTGTCACTTAAGTGCTGTAGCCGGTTTTGTTATTCCGTTTGGCTCTATACTTGGGCCATTAGTGGTATGGCTTATTAAAAAAGATGAAATGCCAATTGTCGATTTACACGGTAAAAAATCGTTAAACTTTCAAATCACTATGGCTATTGCCTACTTTGTGTGTTTTTTACTTGTGTTTGCTGTAATAGGTTTGGTTTTGTTGCCTCTTGTGGCTATTTTTTCGTTTGTCATGGTGGTTTTAGCCAGTATTAAAGCCAACGAAGGCAAAGAGTTTAATTACCCGCTGAGTTTAAATTTGATAAAATAGACAGCCATTTTCTAATAAACCCAGCTGTATGCTGGGTTTTTACTTTAAGTACTTAATGCTTTATATCACCTTATTTTTTAGTGCGTTTGTGTCCGCTACTTTATTGCCAAGCTCTTCAGAGGTGGTACTTGCGACGATGATAAGCCAAGCTAAAGCTAATCTATGGCTGCTGTGGTTAGCCGCTACGTCAGGCAATGTACTTGGAAGTTGTGTTAATTATTGGCTGGGTACCCATGTGCTGCGCTTTAAGCACAAAAAGTGGTTTCCGGTCTCTGAGCAGGGAATTGTTAAAGCACAATCTCAGTTTAAAAAATATGGCGTGTACAGCTTACTGTTTGCTTGGCTACCGATTATTGGCGATCCGCTAACGGTTATTGGTGGCATATTTAAAGTACGTTTCAGTGTATTTTTATTGCTAGTAACACTTGGCAAAGGCGTGCGGTATTTAGTCGTTACTGCCCTTGCCATAGGCTTAGATAAAATAATTTAATATTATTTAACCCAATCAAGCGTGAGTGATACCGAGTCGGCAAAACGCAGTGCATGTGGTTTATCCACACGTGCTTTGGCGTAATGCACGCTGGGGTGTTTATGGCATACAGCAAGTATTTCGGCAACCAGCTTTTCAAGTAACAAAAAGTGTCCTTGTTCTACTAGGTTTATCACCTCTTTGGTGATCACTTTATAATTAAGGGCTTGTTCTACTTCGTCTGTTTTACAGGCTTCATCAGCAGGATAGTGAATTTCTAAATTAATCACTACATCTTGCTTTTTTTCCCGCTCTTCAGGGTTAAAGCCAATAAACGTACGTAAGCGTAAGTTGGTTACGTTAATAATTGCGTTGGCCATTATTACCCCTTAATAAGTTGTAAAAACTCGTTACGCGTTTTAGAGTCTGATCTAAAGTTACCTAGCATTACCGAGGTACGCATGCTTGAATTTTGCTTTTCTACACCGCGCATCATCATACACATGTGTTTAGCTTCAACAATAACCCCCACGCCTTTAGCACCGGTTACTTCCTCAACGGCTTTTGCAATTTGATGTGTTAATTGCTCTTGTATCTGAAAACGGCGTGCGAACATATCAACAATACGTGCAAATTTAGATAAGCCCAGTACTTTACCATCGGGAATATAGGCAATATGACAACGACCAATAAAAGGTAATAGGTGATGCTCACACATAGAGTAAAGCTCTATATCTTGCACAAGAACCATATCGTCTGCGTCTGAGGTAAATACTGCATTATTGGTAATTTCATCGAGCGTTTGACGATACCCTTTTGTTAAATACTCCATGGCTTTAGCTGCACGTTTTGGCGTGTCGAGCAGACCTTCACGATTAGCGTCTTCACCTACAGCAGTAATTATATTTTGATAACTTTGTTTTAATTCGTCATGCATAAATTTCTCAGTTTTAATGTGTGTTTTACTTTAAATGGCGACCGCCATCCACAGGCAAAGCGCGGCCTGTGATGTAGTGGCTGCGCAGCAATAAATCAATACTATTAATAATTTCTTGGCAACCAGGCTCTATACCCATCAATGATTTTTTAAGGGTTTTGGCGCGATAAGCCTCGTCATCATGTTCGTTAAAAATAATCAACGATGGCGCTACCGAATTCACCTTTATATTTGGTGCGTACTTAGCGCTAAATGACTTGGTTAAGTTATCAAGCGCAGCCTTACTTGCGGCATAGGCAATGTGTTTTGGGCTACCTGTCTCAACAACATAATCGGTAAGGTGAATGATGTCAGCAGGAGTGCAAGCCTCGGCTTGATACGTCATTAATAGCTCTGCACAGGCATTATTAATTAAATACGGAGTTTTGGCATGAATGCGCATCATGTTGTCAAACAAGCTCGAAAAATCAGGGTTACTGGCTTCGCAGTCCCAACTGGAGGCATTGTGCACTATGGCACGTAAGGAGTGCGTATGCTGTTTAAGTATTTCAATAAAACTGGCAATACCAGCATCGCTGCTAAAGTCGGCGTGTAAGCATACAGCGCCTTGTTGTTCTAACTCATCGACTGCACGGTGGCGCGTACGATAGGTAATAATAATAGCTTGGCCTTGCGATAAAAAGTGCTTGGCAAGTGCAAGGCCAATACGTTGACCAGCACCTGTTATTAAAATAGGAGATGTCATGTAATGCAGTTTTCTCTTTGGCAGGCGTTAAAATTAACTATAAATTAGTTTTTTTCTACGTAACATTACGGCAAATAGATCAGCTAGTGCTTATGCAGCACTAGCTGTTTGAGCCGTTACAACTCATCGTAAATAGTCGGAATGGGTTGGCGCTTATGCTGAGTGCGTACATAAATCTCAGTTAGCTTTTGCTCAACCTCTGCAGCCACTGGCTTACCTTCTAAAAAGTCGTCAATTTGCTCATAGCTTAGCCCTAACGCTTCTTCATCAGTGAGGCCTGGGCGGTCACTTTCTAAATCAGCGGTAGGGGCTTTTGTTACTAATAGCTCTGGCGCACCTAAGGCAGTTGCAAGTGCACGAACTTGACGTTTTGATAAGCCAAATAATGGGGCTAAATCGCATGCGCCGTCACCAAATTTGGTATAAAAACCAGTAATGTTTTCAGCGCTGTGATCGGTACCTACCACTAAGCCTTGGCAAAAACCTGCTATTTCATACTGCGCTACCATGCGTTGGCGTGCTTTTACATTACCCTTAACAAAATCTATTTTAGCTTGGTCGGGCAAGCTTTCGCCACTACCAACAACCGCCGCCATAGCTTGTTCGTGTAATGCGTCGGCAGCAGGCTTTACGTTTACGGTCATACGTTTGCTTGGCTTAATGAAGTCAACGGCCATTTGCGCTTCGTCTTCATCTGCTTGTACACCGTATGGCAAACGAACTGCAATAAATTGGTACTTATTCGTGTTTTGTTCAGCGTTTAGTTCATCTACGGCTAATTGACATAAACGTCCACAGGTCGATGAGTCAACACCACCGCTAATGCCAAGTACTAGCGATACACTGTGGGCTGCCACCAAGCGTGCTTTTATAAAGTTAACTCGACGGGTAATTTCGGCATTTACATCAATAGTTGGCTGAACTTTCATTTCAGCCATAATTTCGGCGCGCATGGCCAGCTCCTTGTCATTTAATAAGTCGTTTTTAAATAGGCTTACATTATCTGGTTTAGTGGTGATTAATTAAAGTCCTAAATGTGCTTTTATACGGCTAAGCTCGGCTTTTAGTTCCTCAATTTCTGCAAGTAACTCGTTAATTTCATCGTTTTTAACTTCTGCGACTTCTGCAGCTGGCGCTGGGCTTGGCACTATTGCTGGGTCAGCAAAAAGGTGCATGTAGCGATTTTCTCGTTTGCCGGGCTCACGCTCAAGCTTTGTAACGTAGTCATCTTTTGCCAGTGCGCTCAGAGCTGTTTCTACTTCGCTCACGTTTGTAAACTCAGTTAGACGCGCGCTGCGCGTTCTCAGCTCTCCGGGTGTTTGTGCGCCGCGCAGTAACAGTAAACATAGTATTGCCCGTTGCTGCGAGCTTAGCTGTAAACTACTAAATTCTGTATTACAAAAACGGTGGTCGTATTTATTAACTCGCCCCGATAGCCCTTCGTCTAGCGTTACAAGGCGCTGGCTTATAAGCTCATCAAGTGCTTGTTGAACCTCACTTTCGCTCAAGTTTACAACCGGATCTCGGTTGGATTTTTGGTTACACGCATTCGTTAGTGCGTTCAACGACAGTGGATAGTGCTCGGGTGTAGTGCTTTGCTTTTCTAAAAGGCAGCCAATAACGCGCTGCTGATTTGCTGATAAATGCATGGCTTTTCTTTATTAGTAAACAGTATTTTTAGCTTACACCTTTATTGTGTACCAAGCCATTGTTGCAATTTAGGCTCTAGTGCAGCAGAGTCTAAAGGTTTGGTTAAATAATCATTCATTCCGGCATCTAGGCACTTTTCTTTGTCGCCTTGCATTGCATTTGCCGTTAACGCAATGATTGTAATATGTTTATTATGCTGGCCCGCTTTACCTTCGCGTATAGCTTGCGTGGCTTGGTAGCCATCCATCACGGGCATTTGGCAATCCATTAAAACTAACTGGTATTTTTTGTCTTGGCTGCTGTTTAGCTTATCTAGTGCATCTTGGCCGTTTTGTGCAATATCAAAGGTAAGGCCAATTTGTTTTAACAAAGCAGAGGCAACCACCTGATTTACTTTGTTATCTTCTACTAAAAGCACTTGCGCGTGCGCTGAGATTTCTTTAGGTTTTTCGGTCAACTCATTTTGCAGTTGCGCTTGGCGCTGTTGTTGCTCTATGAATTTATCGTTAGTCAGAGAATCAAATAAATCTGACGGGGTGAGCGGTTTAAATATCAGGCAATCTATATTTATACCAATGTTATTATGCTCTTGGGAGTAACTCATCGGTGCCATAACGACCAGCTTACTTTGCTTGGTTGTTACCCTGTTTTTTAATGCGTTGACTTGTAAGTGTGCAGCATGCTCAAAAAAATAATAATCGACTAGCAGTGCATCTGGCTGGGTATCGCAGTTATCAAAATAATTAATAATGTCGCTATAGTCATTTAAAATAGTAACGTGTGCGCCCCATACACGTAATTGTTTAGCGGCAATATTGGCGTTAAGTGTACAGGTATCAACAATTAAAATATGTTTGTTATTAATTAAATGGCTGGGTAAATCTTGGGCTTTAGTTAAACGCGGCTGTATTTTTATAGAAAACGAAAAAGTACTGCCCTCATTAAGCATGCTGGTTACGTTTACTTCGCCTTCCATTAGTTCACAAAGTTGCTTAACGATAGCTAGGCCAAGGCCTGTACCACCAAATTGACGAGTAGTAGAAGCGTCGGCTTGGGTGAATGAGTCAAATAAGGTCTTTTGTTTTTCTGCGTCTATGCCTATGCCGGTATCAATAATAGAGCAGTGTAAAAAGCTGCCATCAGTGGTTTCTTCTATCTGCGCAGTTACCAAAATTTGCCCATCAATCGTAAACTTAACGGCATTGCCAATCAGGTTATTTAAAATTTGACGCAATCTATTCGGATCGCTAATTATTTCGCTAATTGTAATTTGGGTGGCATCTAAAATAAGGTGGGTATTATTTTGCTCCACTTTAAGCGCAAACGACTCAACCACTTCGCCCAGTAGTTTAGGCAAGTTAAATTGCACATTTTCTATGTCGAGCTTGCCCGCTTCAATTTTAGAAAAGTCTAAAATATCGTTAATTATATTTAAAAGCGATTGTGCCGAAGATTGAGCAAGCTCAATATGGTGCTCTTGCTGCTGGTTAAGTTGGGTACGCTTGATAATATTTAGCATGCCCAATACGCCGTTCATTGGGGTTCTTATTTCGTGGCTCATACTGGCTAAAAACTCGCTTTTAGCCATAACAGCTTGCTCTGCGGCCTCTTTGGCGGTGACTAGCTGTTGTTCGGTTTCAATGCGTTGCTGGCTTGAGTGTAGGCTGCCTACTAGTGCGGCTATAGCTATTAAAAAGCTTTCTTCGTTACGTGACCACGGACGCATTGAGGCGCATTGCTCAGCGCAAACGATGCCAATGGTGCCATTTCCCGCGGGTATGATTACGCACAGCATGGCATTAATATTGAGCGGCGCTAGGTAATGCTTTTTAAGTGGTTTTAATAGCGGGTGTTTTTGAGCATCACTGGTGCTAAAAACAGCGTGTTTTTCGATGGCTTCAAAAAAATCAGGGGCCTCACTTTTAAGCCACACTGCATTATTATTGCCCATTCTGTTTTCAATATTGTGAGAGGCGATAGGGCTTAACGAGGTCTTTGAGCTATTAAAAAACCAGATACTGGCTTGCTCAATGTTTAATGCATGGCAAATAGATTCAGTAATGACTTGTTTGGATTGGCTTAGCTGGCCACTTAAAATAAGCTCGTTAGCAGTAAGCGATGCTAAAATTTCGTTATGTAGAGCTATTTTGCTGTTCTCAAGTTCAATACGTTTACGGGTATCAATATTTTGTAGTGAGCCAAATATTCTTACGCAACGTTCATTTTTTCGCTCGGCCTCACCATGAATAAGCACCCACATTTCACGCCCTTGTGAGTCGATAACTTCAAGCTCGGCTTCGTAACTTTTGCCTTCTTTAATTGCAGATTCAACCAGCTGAGTAATGCGTTCTCTGCTTTCGCCGGCTTTAAAATAATTTAAGTTTGTTGGCCATGAGGGCTCTTTATTTAGGGGGTATTTAAATATTTTTTTGGTCATATCTGACCAATACACTTGTTTGGTTTCTAAATTAAATGACCATGCCCCAATTTGCGCAAGGTCACTCATTGCCTCGAGCATTTTTTCGTTTTGTTGTTGGCGGTTTAGCATTTTTAAAAAGAATAAAAATGCCCATATTAGTAATCCGCAAATAATTATAATGGCAATTCTAAGCGGCCATATAGTTGAAGGAGCAGGGCTCCACCCCTCTTTAGGCGCTACGTATAATTGCCAGCTTCCCCCTTGAAAATTAAGCGTAAAATCCAGCGGATCTTGTGTGGTTATATTGCTATTACCGTAAAAAAACTCGCCTTTTTTGCCTAAACCATGACGCCCTTGAATGGCAATGTTGTAGTTTTTTTCAAGCTCCTTTATGCCTGAGTTTTTATAGACTTTTTCAATGTCGAGCACCACTGATAACAGCCCCCAAAAGCGGTTTTCGGGCGGAATATAAACCGGCACTCTGGCAATAAGGGCAATGTCGCCTTGAACAAGCTTAAGTGGTCCAGCCATAACAATTGTATTGGTATCACGGGCTCTAATGGCATCTTGGCGTTGGTTTTTTTGTTCTAAAAAGTTTAAGCCAATGGCTTTTTCGTTACCTTTTAGTGGGTAAGACATACGAATTATCATGTCGGGTGCGCCACCAATATGGCGTAGCTCACTGGAGGTTTTAAATAAAGGCGCGGCAATTTGTTCAAACCGTGCTTGCTGTAATTCAGGTTCAGCCGATACTGCAACTGCTAAACCACGAACCAGCTGAATGTTTGATACTAACGTTGCTTCTAGCTGTGCACGATATGTACTTACCTGGGATAAAATTTGTAAGCGGTGGGCATCTTTTGCGCGATTATAGTTAATTCTATCAAGTACAATGCTCACTACTACAATTAGCGTAAGCGATAACCAAAAGGTCAGCTTATAGTTGCTGGTAGTGTTTTTTTTGTTGTTATTTTTTGGCGGCATTGGCTAAGTCATGCTGTTATTTTAGGCAATTTAACTATAGCTAATTTATTGCATAAATAAAAACGGCGCTGATAAATAAGCGCCGTTTTATTTTTATAATTAGTAGTTTAACTATTAAGCATCCGTTACTTCACGCGCCCAGTGGTTTTGCTTAGCGACATGTAATTTACGGTAGCCATCAAGTAGAGCCGCATGCTTTTTAAAGCCTTCAAGCGATAAACCCGGGAAGGTTAAACCATTGAATAATTTACGGCCTTCTGCAATTTCAATAGCAAGCGTTACGTTGTCGTTGCCAAACATTAAACCAAGAGCTTCTTGGTAGTCAGCGTACTCACGTTCGTCATCGTACTTAATTTCAAGAATGGCTTTCAAGCAACGGAAATGGCGCATTGCCTCTTCGCTTACTTGGCCTGTGTGCAGTATCCAGTCTACCCAATCAATGGCTTCTTCGTTGCCTGCAGCTAAGCATAGGTGCGCTTTAAGCTCACCAATACGCAGTGTATGCCATGGTGTGTCGGCGTCGGTGGCAAGGCCAATAAATTCTGCAGCACGAATAATATCGCTGTGGCCTGCTTCTTCTAGGCTGTCGTAAATGTCCATCCACTGCTGCGTATCGTACTGATCAAGCGATAAGAATGCTTCACGGAATTTAGCGCCTTCGTTGTTGTTACGCCAAATTAGTTCATCAACTGGGTAAATGTCTGACATCCCTGGCACTAAAATACGACACGCATACACGTTTAAGTGTGTGTAATCCATGATGTAAATATCGTGGCCCATGCTGTGAATTAAGTCAGTACAGAAGTTGTATTCTTGCTCTGTTGTACCGCTAAAGTCCCAATGCACAAAATCAAAGTCAGGTGTTGCGCGGAAAAAATCATGCGAGATTAAACCGCTTGAATCGATAAAGTGCAGTTCAATGTTTTCAGGTGTTGCAACTTCATCGTTATCAAACGTAGCCGGTTGAAACACATCAAGTTGGTCAAGGCGACGACCTTGCAGTAGCTCTGTAACCGTACGCTCAAGGGCAACTTCAAATGACGGGTGAGCACCAAACGAGGCAAACACAGAGCCATCAACAGGGTTAATAAGCGTTACGCTCATTACAGGGTATTTACCGCCAAGTGATGCATCGGCAATACGTAAATGAAAACCATGACTGCGAAGCTCTTCACACGCTTCATGAATCTTAGGGTATTGCTTTACAACGTCTTCAGGGACAATTGGCAAACAAAGACCTTCTGCGATAATACGATTTTTAATAGCGCGCTCAAATACTTCTGATAGCCCTTGTACGCGAGCTTCAAATTTAGTGTTGCCTGCGCTCATGCCGTTAGAAACAAAAATATTACCAATCACGTTTACCGGAATGTATACGTCTTGGTTATCGCGTTGGCGTGTGTATGGCAGTGCACAAATGCCGCGCTCGTTATTACCTGAGTTAAAATCAAATAGGTGTGAGGCATTAAGCTCGCGCTCTGGGTCAAAGTAATCCCACAGGCTTTCGTCCATTATGCCCTCTGGCACTTCATTGCCTTCAACTTTAAACCACTTCTCATTTGGATAATGAGTAAAGTCACCGTTTGCAAATTCTTCACCTAAATAAAAGTCGGCAAAAAAGTAATTGCAGCTTAATCGTTCAAAGTATTCACCGAGCGCAGAGGCGATAGACGCTTTATCGGTTGCGCCTTTACCGTTGGTAAACATAACACCGCAGTCGCTGTCTTTTATATGAACTGAATAACAGTTAGCTACAGGGTTAAGCCAAAGTGCTTCTTCAATATTGATGTTTAGCGCTTTTAGCTTGTTTTGCATGGTAGAGATAGACGATTCTAGGTCGCGGTCTTTACCTTTGATAAATGTTTTTTCAGTCATATGAGTCTCAACTAGATCTGCACAAAATGTGGAATAGCTATTATCGTGGATTTTGATGTTTATTTCACCCTTTGCGAGTAAGAACATTATTATTTAATAAAACTATGGTTATTATATGTGCAACAAATAGTGTAAAGGACATATTAATGTTTAAAGTAATCAAATGGCTAGTATTGCTCATTGTGGTTTTAGGGTTAGCAGGTACGGCGCTGGTTTACGGCGTATTAAGTTTAAGTATGCCCACACTGGATGGTAAAGGGCAAAGTACAGCAATTAATAAACCGGTTACTATTTCGCGTGATGCACTAGGTCAAGCAGTTATAAATGCGCAAAGCCGCAATAACGCCGCATATGGGTTAGGTTATGCGCACGGGCAAGACCGTTTTTTTCAAATGGATTTATTAAGGCGTAACGCCGCAGGCGAGCTTAGTGAGTTATTTGGTAAAGCGGCCCTTGGGCTTGATAAAAAAATGCGCTTTCATCAATTACGTAAACGCAGCCGCGCTATATTAAACACCTTACCCGAAAGCGATAAACAACTATTAAATAGCTACGCCCAAGGTGTAAACGAAGGGCTAGCACAAGTTGGCTTTGCAAGCTTTGAGTATTTACTAACAGGCGCAGCGCAAAAACCATGGCAAAGTGAAGACAGCCTATTAGTTATATTTAGCATGTACCTTGATTTACAAAGTGCCACCTTTGAGCGCGATAAAGCACTTATACACATTGAGCAAGCATACGGACAACACATGGTTGATTTTTTAACACAACCTAGCCAATACCAAGCAGCGCTTGATGGCAGTAAGCTCGCCCCGTTTACAGGCACCATTCCTCAGCTACCAGCGCAAGCGCAGCACACGGTTAAAAATATTCAGGTAAATCAAGAGCGTGGTAGCAATAACTGGGCAGTAACTGGTGCATATACACAAACAGGCGCAGCCATGCTCTCGGATGATATGCATTTATCGATGGCGGTGCCTGTTATTTGGTACAGGGCGCAGCTTAATTACCAACAAAATGGCGAGCAAGCTCAGATAACTGGCGTATCACTGCCTGGCGCACCCGCTATTGTGGTGGGTAGCAATAATAAAATAGCGTGGGGCTTTACTAATGGCTACATAGATACCGCCGACTGGATAGCACTAAATGATGAAAGTAAAACATGGCAAGTTAATGAGCCTATTGTAATGGCTGATGGCGAACGGGAAGATTACTCACTCACTTTAAGCGAATACGGCCCAGTAAAATATATTAATAAAAAGCCTTATGCACTTAGTTGGGCGGCGCATCAGCCTTATGCCGTTGATATGGAATTGGTAAAGCTTGAACAAACAAATACGGTTGATGATGCATTAGCAATAGCGAGTAATGTGGGTATTCCGGTACAAAATTTAATGGTGGTAGATAGCCAAGGCAGTGCTGCATGGCAACATATTGGCGCTATACCGGCACGTAAAACACCGAGTGAGCTAAGCGTGAATGAAAATGAGTACTCACCCGACTGGAAGCAAAATGAGCATCAACGCCCTCATGTTAAAAACCCAAAAAATGGACGATTATGGACAGGTAATTCACGCGTTGTATCGGCCACTGATAATACTCGTTTTGGTAACGGTGGTTATGCACTAGGCGCTCGTTCAAGCCAAATACGCGATAGATTATTTGAAAAACAAGCGTTTGCCGAGAGCGACTTTTACGCGTTACAGCTCGATAACCAAGCCCGTTTTTTAACGCCTTGGCACACATTTCTACTTAATCAACTTAAAAAAGACAAAACCCAAAACGCACAGTACATAAGTGCACTTGAAAACTGGCAGCAGTGTGCATGTGCAAGCTCGGTAGGTTATACCTTAGTTAAACACTACCGCAGCACATTAATAAATACTGTTTTTGCAAGCATGGAGCACACACTCAATGAGCAAGACGCCACGCTTAAATATGTAAAACGCGATTTAGAACCAGCTATATGGCAGCTTATTAAGGAGAAGCCGAGCTCATGGGTAAACCCAGAATATAAAAATTGGGACGAGCAGTTATTAGGTGCATTTAGCGATACAGTGACAGCACTTAGGGCTGAGTATGGGGATAACGTGCAAAATTGGCTGTGGGGTAAAGTAAATGCGCTTAATATTGAGCACCCGTTTGCTAAACAAATGCCCATACTGACTAAGCTTTTAAATATGCCTGTGACGCTAGGTTTTGGCGATAGCTACATGCCCGCCGTACAAGGCAAAAGCTTTGGTGCATCGCAGCGCTTTATTGCTCAACCTGGGCATTTAGAAAACGCCATTATGGCAGTGCCTGGTGGGCAGTCGGGGCATCCGCTATCCGCGTTTTATCGTGCAGGCTTTAGTGACTATATTGAAGGTAAGCACACGCCTTTACTACCACAAACGCTAATACATCAAATAGTGATAGAGCCAGCACGATGAACTAAATGACAGTTAATCACGTTCTATATAATCATTAATAAATCAACAGAGAACTAAAATGAAAAAAATACTACCGGCATTAATAACAGGCTTATTACTTAGCAGTGCAACACATGCAGATGAAAACCCGGTAACGGCCAAAAAACTAAGTGACAGTGTGTATGTACTATTTGGTCAAGGCGGTAATATTGCGGCAAGTGTAGGGGACGATGGTATTTACATTATTGATGATCAGTTTGCTAAGCTTTCAAACGACATTAAAAAAACCATTAGTGATTTAAAACCAGGTAGTGCAGAGTTTGTTATTAATACGCATCATCATGGTGACCACACCGGTGGCAACGAAAACTTTGCCAAAGCCGGCGCGCATGTCATTGCGCACCACAACGTTCATAAGCGATTAAAAGAAAAACACGGCGCAAACTCAGATTACCTGCCACGCATTAGCTTTGGCCACGATTTAAAGCTGCATTTTAATAACGAACACGCGCATGTAGTGCATTACGCCCATGCACATACTGATGGTGATGCGGTGATATTTTTTAATAACGATAACATAGTGCACATGGGTGACATTTACTTTAACTTTGGTAGCTTACCGTTTGTTGATGTAGATAGTGGCGGCAGTGTTGATGGAATATTAGCGGCCGTAGATGACGTTATTAAACAAATAGATGAGCGCACCATAGTGATACCCGGGCATGGGCCGGTAAGTGACCGTTCAGGGCTGGTAACGTATGCTAAACTTGTTAAAAAAGCCAAAGATTTAATGCTAAAAGCAATGCAAAATGGCGCAAGTTTAGAGCAAGTACTAAAAGCCGATCCGTTAGCCACGCTTAATCTTAAGTACGCAGGTTGGCTGCCAAAAGAGAAAGTGACTACACTTTTTTATCGCAGTTTAAAGTAGTACGTGTAACGTAAAAAACATGATACAAAGCTGAGTGTACTTAAGCCTACATTCGGCTTTTATTTTCTTATGCCCAAAGGAGTTGTGTATGTCGGCAGAAAAAACCCACCTAGAAATTTGTAACTTAACAAAAGAGCAGTATCCGCAAATTAAGACCTTAATGGATCAGGCTTACCCTGATTTAGGTGGCGCGTGGCCAAGCCATACTATTTTTAGATTGATAGATCAGTTTCCTGAAGGGCAAATAGGCATAGTGGATGATGGCGTGCTGGTGGGCATAGCACTGAGCGTGCAAGTTGATTACACGCGTTTTTCAAACCCGCATACGTACGAAGACATAGCCGATGGCCACGACCGTGTATTTAGTGACTCCGACGGCGATGCGCTATACGGTTTAGATGTAGCCATTAGCGAAACCCACCGAGGCATGCGCTTAGGGCGCAGGTTATACGATGCTCGTAAAGAATTGTGCCGCCAATATAACCTACGGGCAATTTTAGCCGGTGGGCGTATTCCGCGTTATTACAATCACAGCAGTGAAATGACGCCAATGGAATACATTGAAAAAGTTGACCAAAAAGAGCTTTACGACCCAATTTTAAGTTTTCAACTCTCTAACGATTTTCAGGTAAAGCGGTTACTTAAAAAATACCTGCCAGAGGATCAAGAGTCTGTAGGTTACGCCACGTTACTTGAGTGGAATAACATAATGTATGAACCAACCGATACAGTACTCGAATCGACTAAATCGATTGTGCGGGTAGGTGCGGTGCAATGGCAAATGCGTTGTGTTGAGTCGGTTGAAGAGCTACTTAAACAAGTGGAATACTTTGTCGATACAGTCTCTGATTATAAAAGTGACTTTATTTTATTTCCGGAATTTTTTAATGCGCCACTTATGGGGCTTACCGAACAAAGTAATCAAACTGAGGCTATTCGCTATTTAGCTGAGTACACCGAAACGTTTAAAAACGCCATGTCGCGCATGGCAATAGAGTACAACGCTAATATTATTACTGGCTCTATGCCCCTTGCCGAAGACGATAAAATTTATAACGTCAGTTACTTATGCCACCGAAGCGGTAAAATAGACGAGCAGCGCAAAATACACATCACCCCGCATGAGCAAAATGACTGGGTGATTCAAGGCGGCGACAAAATTGCCGTGTTCGATACCGATGCTGGGCGTGTGGGTATTCAAATTTGTTATGATGTAGAGTTTCCTGAGCTTTCGCGTATTTTAGCCAAGCAGGGGCTTGATATACTTTTTGTACCATTTTGGACCGATACTAAAAATAGTTATTTACGGGTTCGTCACTGTGCGCAAGCGCGCGCAATCGAAAACGAATGTTACGTGGTTATTGCAGGTTCAGTGGGTAACTTACCTGAGGTAGAAAGCTTAGACGTACAGTACTCACAATCAGCTGTACTAACACCATCAGACTTTTCGTTTCCGCACGATGCAACATTAAATGAAGCCACACCTAATACCGAAATGTTATTATTTAGCGACCTTGATATGGATAAGCTAAAAATTCTTCATAGCGAAGGGACAGTGCGCAATTTAAAAGATCGCCGCGAAGATTTATACGACGTAATTTTGAAAAAGAGAGATGTTTAATGGCATGGGTTTATTTAGTCATTGCAGGCCTGCTTGAAATAGGCTGGCCAATTGGTTTAAAGGTATCGCAAAACCCGGATACTCGTTGGCAAGGTATTGCAATGGCAATTGCATTTATGGTGGCCAGTGGCTTTATGCTATGGCTTGCACAAAAGCAAATATCAATGGGGACGTCTTATGCCGTATGGACTGGAATAGGTGCTGCGGGGACGTTTTTAGTGGGTATATTATTTTACGGTGATGCAGCCACGTTTGGCCGCATTGCAGGTGTGCTGATGATTATTTGCGGTGTGATAACGCTAAAAATCAGCTCTTAAAAAGAGCGCTTAACACTTGCTTTAAAAGTTATAAGCAGCTTTACAGTAGCGCAGGTTTATAAGCCTGCGCTTTTTTATGTTCTCAATTTGGTAGCATCACCAAAATAGCGGCAATGGCTATTAAAATTAAGCCCGCGGTATCTTGCTTTTTAAGTGGCTGTTTTAACCAAAGTACGGCTATTAGCATGGTAAAAAATACCTCTACCTGACCAAGCGTTTTAACATACGCCACGTGCTGTAAACTCATTGCGCTAAACCAGCCAATAGAGCCTACACAACTAAAAATACTAATTGCTGTTGTAATGCCTTTATATTGCCAAAGTTTACTAAGAGTTTGTGGCTCTTTTAGTAATAAATAGCCAAGTAATATAAGCGTTTGTAGGCTTATTACAAACAGTAAAACCCATGCAGCCGAGTGCGGAAATAACAACCCTGAATTTAAACTTGCTTCGCGTACCCACAGCGATGTAAGGGCAAAGCTGGTACCACAGGCAAGGCCAAGTAATGCTGTTTTAGCATCAAAGCGTTTTACGCTGGTTATACCGCTAAGTAAAAGCACCGCAATAGCGCCTAAAAATACCCCAAGCCAACCAAGTAGGCTAAGCGCAGAGCCAAAAAACAACACTCCTAAAATAGCCGCGACTAACGCCTCACTTTTAGCAAGGCCTGCACCTATGGCGTAATTGTTCATTTTAAACAGCTTTACCATTAAACCCGTGGCGAGTATTTGCATAACGCTTGCGCCAATAATAAATCCCCAAAAGGCATTATTAAAGGTAGGCATGGTCGTGTCTTGATATTGATATAAGCCATACAAATACACTGCAGCAATAGGGCCGGCTAAAATAAAACGCGAAAGGGTTACGCCAGCTACACTTGCATGTGTGCTTAATTTACTTTGCAGGGCATTTCGCCATGCTTGCATAAAGGCGGCTAAAAAAGTGAAAAAGATCCAGGTCATGGGGGTCGTCGGTAAAAAAATAAGGTCTATAAATTAACAATCTTTAGTTATTAAAGCGATGCATTAAGGGTGATAGTGAATATTCCTCACCTGCGACATTATGCCGCACTGCTTTATAGGTAAACTTAGCTATAGTAAGAGTGATGTTATTGTTTAGCCGCCTGCGTATGTCATAAAACGTATAGGCGGCTTTTTTGTGTATGTGTGTTATATGTATTGGTTAAATAACTAGGTTCTAAAATAAGAGAATACATTATGACGACATTAGTAGTATGCGCATTACTTGCTGTATTAATGCCTTATTTTGCAAAAATACCTGTAGCCGTTGCGATGGCAAAGCTCGGTCGGTATGACAATAAACATCCGCGTTCGCAACAAGCAAAACTAACAGGCTTTGGTGCGCGGGCGCTCGCGGCACATCAAAATTGTTTTGAATCACTTGCAGTGTTTGCCGTTGCTATTGCGGTGGTATTGGAAACTAACTCGGTAAATGCCGTAACCGAAACCTTGGCGGTGACCCATATAGTTTCGCGTACTTTATATTGCATTTTTTATTGGCTGAACCTAGATATTATACGTTCACTCGTATGGTTTATTGGTTTAGGCACTGCCATTGCCATGATTGTAATGAGTATCTAATTTTATTGTTAAAACCACAAAGCAAGCGGCCTAAAAGGGCGCTTGCTTTGTGCTCTTGTATTACTCAATAGCATTAATGGGATACTTTAATTCGCTCTATTAAATCAGTATTAGCAACCTTGTTGTTTATGGCAAAATCGAGCTGTACAAGTACATCATTAAACCCTGCCTCAGAGATTTTATATTCCCACTTCGCCAGCGCTTCTTTAGCTGATTTATCAAAAATGCCCGATGGCTTTGATTGAATGACACTAATATTTTTTGTTCTGCCATTGGCAGCAATATCGTATTTTAACACCACTGAGCCACTAATACCTTGTTGGGCGGCTTTAGTAGGGTAGCGTGGCTCAATGCGAATTATGGGTGAAATATGATCTTGTTTGGCACCTTGTGCTTGCGGTTGCTTTGCAATAGCGAGGGCACTTAACATAGTTGCGGCCACAAGCAGTATGCCACCTTTGGCAAGGCGAGAGTGAGTGCCACTGTGCTTTATATTGGTAAGTCGTTGTAACATGGTTTTTTTATCTCCGTAGAGTGAATAAGCCATTAGACCAGCGGGCGTTGTTGCCGCGCAGTTAACTAAGGCTTTGCTGTATAAAATGTGTTGGTGTGTGGTTTTATTCGCAAGTACCCGTTCATCACAAGTCAGCTCTTGTAAGCGCCTACAACTTGCGTACGCCATCCAAGCGAGCGGATTAAACCATAATAAAATAGTAGCCAGTAACAGCAGGGCATTTATTAAGTTATCTTTGCGTTTTATGTGCACAGTTTCATGCTCTAAAATAAGCGCTAAAGAGGCTTTATCAAATTGGGTCTTGTAATTGCTGGGCAGTACAAGCTTACTTTTAAATATACCCACCACCATTGGTGTGGCTGCATATTTACTGGCATAGGTTTTAATACCAGTGGCAAGACTGTGCTCTAGGTGCGTTAGTTCAGTTAGCTGCAGGCTTTTAACAAAACGTGTATGTGTAATAAAACTGGCTATTAATAACCCCATAGTAATAAGTACATACATGAGTGCCCAGCTAATCCCCATTTCATGAGAAAAGGGCTGGTTAGGGGTAATTAAGTAATGGCTAATATTGCTATTTTGCAGTGGTTTTATCGCATTGGGTAAATTAGCAATAACTAATCCTGCAGGTACTAACCACGCTAACTTGTATACAAACCGCGCGCCAAGGGTTTTTAAACCAAATCGCTCGAGTAAAATAAATCCACAAAACAAAATACTTAATAATAGTTGCTGTTCAATCAACCAATTAAATCCAGTTTGAATAACCATGTTAATCCCTTACTTTTGGTTTTTTTCCCACTCATCAATGACTTTTTTAAGCTCATTTATGTCTTGCTGAGAAAGCTGCTCCGATTTAGCAAACCCGCTTACCAGCGGCGCTATGCGGCCACTAAAAAAGCGCTCTATAAAGTTTTGGCTTTCTTTTAGGGTGTAGTCGGCGCGCTCCATACAGGGAGTATAAATATATTGGCGACCGTCCTTTTCAAAGGTCAGTGCGCCTTTTTTAACTAATCGACCTAGAAGGGTTTTAATGGTTTTTTCGTGCCATTGTTTGTCATCGCTTAAACGCTCAATAATTTGGCTGGCGGTTGCTGGGTAATTAATCCAAAGTGCATCAAGCACGTCGAATTCTGCTTTTGATAACTCAATCATTTTTATTGCCTACAAATGTAATCTTTAAATTAAGACTACACCTGTAATCTATTTTTGCAAGGTTATTTTTTAACTTTTTATAGGTAATTAAGCGACTAGGTATTAGATATTTGAAATATCTGTTTTATTAATTTGTATGTAGTGGTTTTCAGGTAGGTTTAGTTGCGAGAGGGCGAGTTCGCTAAATTGCACTCTAAATAAATCAATCACTTTAAAGCCGCAGTAATGCGCCATTTTACGTATTTGCCTGTTAAGTCCTTGTTTTAAAATAATACTAAATTGGTTGTCAGCTATTTTAGTGACTTCACACGGTAAGGTTACTTGTTTATCGATAGGGATTCCTGCGGCCATTTTTTCACAAAACGCGTTATCAATAGGCTTATCTACCGTGACTAAATAACGTTTAGGCTGGTGGAAGTCTGGGTGAATAAGTTGATTACAAAAATCACCGTCGTTGGTCAAAACCAGCAAGCCACGAGAGTCTTTATCTAATCGGCCAATAGGGTAAACTCGGGTGAGGGTGGGTAAATGGTGAATTAGGCTGGCAGGGTCATTTTTATTTAATTTGCAGTCAATACCTACAGGTTTGTGGTACGCATAATAAACCAAATCGGCTGGCCCTTTAACTGCTTGGCCATCAACTACTACGTCGTCTTGCTCATTAACGTGATCTATGTGATTAGCAGGGCGATTATTGACCATTACTACCCCATCATCTATTAAGCGAGATGCTTGTTTTCGTGAGCACACACCAGCGTGAGCAATGTATTTAGCGAGTCGAATTTTATTGCTCATAAGCTTTAAAAGGTAGTGATGTAATAGTTTGATCGCGATTATAGCAAAGGTGCGTATCTATAAGGTTACTTTTTATTAAAAGGCGATTGTTATGGGTATGAAATTTTCTGAGCTAAAAAAGCACGAACCATTACAAAAAGTGGTGGCGCACTCCCTTGAAATGGCGCTCTATCAGGTGTCTGTCATTATAAATAACGTAGAGTATTACGTTACTGAAGAGAATGACGAATTTGTAAAAGCGCTCAGTCCGCTGCATATTCAAAAGCGGTTTGAAAACATAGCTTACGCTGAAATGGTGCTGCGACACACTAGTGCCTACGATGAAATGTGCGGCCAACCCGAAAAAACATGCACTAATTTGCTTGAAGTACCCTATGGAAAAAACAACCTGTTTTAATAGTACGAGTTTGCTAGTATCTGCTCTTTTAAGGGCGGCACATGTATCAATTAACGGCAGATAATACCGATGCGTTAAATTTAGCGCTTCGCACAAAAATGGTTGAATTTAATGCTCAGCATTTTGATGCGCAAAGAGTGCCATTAGGTTATAAATTTGTAGATGAAAAAGGCAACCTAATTGCGGGTGTGAGTGGTTCCGTATTTGGTAATTGGCTAATGATTAACTGGCTTTGGTGTAGCGATACTGCTCGGGGCAAGGGGTTAGCTGGCAAGCTTTTAAATGCGCTTGAACTTGCAGCTATTGAGCTTGGTGCCAACATTGCACAGCTCGACACGCTTGATTTTCAGGCCAAGCCATTTTATGAAAAACGCGGATATGTGGTTAAGTATCAGCTTAACAACTACCCGCATTCTGGTACGCGTTATTTTATGGAAAAAACGCTTTAATTGAGCTGTTTATATTACTTTGCTTTTAGCGGCTCACCATCAAAGCTCAGCCCTAAAAATGGCGTCGTTTCTGGCGCTAACATAAATGTACGAATGTTCATGTGGTCATCGCCTTTAGGGTTTTGTAGTACGTCCTCGCGGTAAAACTTACCAAAACAATCTAAGGTATTTTGTTTGCTTAAATCGTTTAATTTAGCAAATGCAAAAATTTTGCAAGACCCGTTGTTTTCACTTGCTGAGCTAAGTAAGCCGTGGTTATTAAATCCACACGCAGTAAAATCGTAATTAGCTTCTATCACCGCCATGGTATCGCTAAATTGTATGCTTTTAGGGTTGCCTGCAAGTTGCTGTAAAAAGTCGTTTAATAACATGATTGCCCTTTTTTAACAGAAGATTCAAGGAGAAAAATTAATAGTCGTTGCTTGTAAGCTCTGCGCTTAAAAGCTTTCCGTCATAAATATAAAAATAACCGTCCCAGTGTTCAGAGGTAAACTCTGCTGAGTCAAAAAACTCGTCGTAATCGCCTAACTTAGCAAGGTTTGAAACGGGGTCGTTGTAATTTATGCCTGTTAGGCTCCACTGTTTACTTTGGTTAATATAGCCAGCTAATGCAGCGAGTTTAATATTTGCGGTTGAAAAAGGCTCTACAAGCTTTAATTTAGAAATGTAGCCGTTGCCTTCATATATAAACTCATAACAAGGAGTAATAATTATATTGTCATGATCTTCATTAACCACTTTAAGCGTTTTACTACTTTCGTGTTTTTTTAAGTATTCATCGGCCAACATGGAGCCGTTATAGCATTGGGTCGTGTTCTCTATGTTCTTAATTATCTCGCCGTGAGATATACCGACAACTCTTTGCTCTGACTTGTCAATTGACACCTTGTAAGATGCAGTTTCTATTTCATCAAAACTGTTTTTTAATTTATTTATGGCCTGTTGAGTTAAATTTGTATCAAGAGAAATAGTCTGCTCTGTGCCGGTACTTATTTGTAGCTTTTCATTTGCTAGAGAAAGCTCATTATTTATCACCATAGGTAGTAGCATTTCATGGAACTGGTAACCTATAAATACATTATTTTTAAAGTGAAAGGCATGATTTCTTCCATATACAAGTATTGCATTATTTTTATCGCTTAGCGATAAACTAGCGAGTCCCAGAGTCGCTAATACTTGCTCATAGCTACTGCCAAGTTGAAGGCCAAAAAAGTTGGTTGGGGTGATAAGGGGATTGTTAAATTGAGTAAACTTAGGGGCGTTGTTTATGTCTAAAGTGACTTCCATTGCATTCCCCTCAATGGTAGTTGATAAGCTGCGCTTGTGCATGCCTGAAATAAATAGCTCGCTAGTCATAGCGACTTGCTGATTACAGTTTTTTGAAGGGGTGAGCTTAATAAGGTAGTGTAATTTTTTTTTGGCTCTACTTATTGTGGGGGTTTCAGCAGAGTGGCTGCTTTGGGTAGTAAAGTATTCCTCAACATATAGTTGTTCATGTTGTTGTTTATACTGTGCGGTATATTTATTGAGTGCTTTTTGTCTAAGGTTTTGTCTTTTTCTTTGATGGTTATCTAAATCTCTCAGTGTAGCGCTAAGGCTTATTTCTATTTCGGGTGAAATAGCCTCACAACTTTTGTCTTGTACAAAATAATTTGTTGCCTGAGCAGTACATTGCCAAAAACAAAGTAGTGTACATAGTAGAGTACGCATAAACTTCCTTTTATTATTTTTTGTTTATTTAGCACTCAACTCTAACTCATCTGTTTGCTGATTTATATTAAATTTATATCTAGATAAAAAGTTCATTCCCAACAAACCTTGGCCGCGGATGTTTTCAATACCGAGCACTTCAAAACCGTAAATAATTTGCATCCCTACTTTAAACGACTCAATTTGGTAGCGCTTTACGCTAATTTGCCCATTCGCCGTGTTTACGGTTACATCGCCTAAATAAAGTGGCCTGGGTGAAAGCTGCTCGATTATGTCGCTTGATAGCGAGGTAACACTTGCGCCAGTATCTAGCATTAGTTCTGCTTGGATTGATTCATTTAGCTCGGCGTTAATTGTGTAATGTGCGCCGTAGGGGGTAAGCGTAATAAAGTCATCTTGTGATTGAGCTTTATCTATCATTGCTTGTAAATCAGCGACTTCGTTTTGTAAAGGGTGTTGTGATGGCATACGCTCAATAGTTGTTAAGGCGCTAATAAAGTCTTCGAGCTGATAATAAGCATGCGCGAGTGCGTATAAAAAATGACTGTTATCGTTTTGATAGTCGAGCCAAATTTGAGTTTGTTCAATAATTGTTTGCCAGTTTTGTTGCTCACTTAAACTATGGAGCTCGTTTTTAGTCAGATTTTCCAACTGCGCATTTGCAGCGCTTTGCTGTTGCTCACTTAACAACGGGTATAGTTCAAATAAGGCAATAATTGCATTTTGTATTTGCCCTCTATTTATTAAGTAATCGACCTGCAATGTAAGTAGCTCTGTATTGTAAGGGTCTTGATCTAATAGTGCGTTTAACAATGGCTCGCTAAGAAATAAGTTAGTATTTAGCCATGTTTTTAATTGCAAGAGCCACGAAGCGTAAAGAGTGCGAGCTAGGGTGGGCGAGTGTTGCTTTAGTTGCTGATATGTCTTTAGCGCATCGCCAAATTTGTGTAGCTTAAATTGCTGTTGAGCTTGATTGAGTAGATTACTTTTTGGCGTTTTAACTAGGTCTGCAGGTTTGGTATTTTGTGCGCTTACCGTGGGCTGTTTTTCTGGCCACAATAAATAAGCGTTTAGGCTAATAGAGCCTATTAATAGCAAGGTGATTAGCTTGGTATATTGGCTCATTGCAACCTCTTAGTTGTATTTAGGCTATTTGATAAAATGCGCTAAGGCATGAATATTCGCAATTTCAACATCGGCAAGGCCTTTGTAGTTATAATTCGCGCCTTGGTCGTTTAACCAAACCGATTGGCAGCCAGCATTATTAGCACCTTGTACGTCGGTATCTAGGCTATCGCCAATGTGTAAAATTTCACTTTTAGCCACGTTTAAGTGCACGGCGGCTTTATCAAACAGTGTAGCGTGGGGCTTGGCTTTACCGTGCATGCCGGCTTGCAATACTAGCGCAAATTTATCGCGTAAATTAAAGCGTTCTATTTCCACATTACCATTGGTTATTGCAACCAGCGTAAAGTGCTGGGCTAAGTTATCTAGCAGCTTTAGTACGTCGTCGGTTACCACTATTTTGCTGCGGGCATCGGCAAAGGCGTTATAGGCTGCATCGGCATGATGCTCTACTTCTTGATCGCTTAAATCTAGCTTTGAAAGGGCTAGGCGTAGCGTATGTTGGCGCCATTTAGTTACATTATCAGCAAGCTCTGGTAACTGTATTACGGCCTCGTTGCGACATTGTTGCCAGTATTTTGGGCCTTGTTTTAAGTAGCTAGGAAGCGCGTTTAAATAATCTTGCTGCGCTTTAACTGCGGCTTTTATTATTGGGTGGTTGTTATATAGGGTGTCGTCTAAATCAAAGCTCATAACAGAAAAAGGGCGAAGAGCACGATTAAATCGAATCATAATTACATTCCTAATCGGTTTGTTTTTTAGCGCGCGGATGGGTGTTGTCGTACACTTTGGCTAAATGCTGAAAATCTAAATGTGTATACACTTGCGTAGCCGACAAACTACTGTGCCCTAATAGTTCTTGTACAGCGCGTAAATCGCCAGATGATTCTAAAATATGAGAGGCAAACGAGTGGCGAAGTTTATGCGGGTGCACTTGTGAGCTAATACCTTGTTTTATTCCCCACTCTTGCATGCGTAAGCGAACTTGGCGAACCGAAATACGGTTTTTTTTACTGCTTAAAAACACCGCCATTTCGTCAGGCTTTGCAAATTGCCCCCGTATATTGAGCCAATTTTTTAACGCTTTGAGTGCTTTACTACCTACGGGAATGAGGCGTTCTTTGTTACCTTTACCTTTGACTAATATTTCACCATTGGCAGTGTTTATATCGTGTAAGTTGGTGCCAACTAACTCGCTGATGCGTAACCCTGATGAATACATAAGCTCCATCATGGCCTTATCTCGTATGGCTAATGGGTCGTCATCGCTAATCTCCAGTAGGCTTGCCATCTGATCAACGTCGAGATTTTTAGGTAAAGGCTTCGAAAATTTAGGGCCTTTAATACCCTGCGCTGGGTTATGATAATGCGCGTGGTGCGCAACGTTTTTGGCTTTTAAAAATTTATACAAACTACGAATGCAGCTTAATTTTAAACTAATGGTGCGTCCGCTTAATTGCTTTGTGCGAAGTGCCATGCTGTAGCGGCGAATATGCTCCCCTTGTACGCCAAACCAGTCGTCACATAATTTACTAAAATACAGGGCGGCAAAGTTTAGTTGGCTAACATACTGATTTACAGTGTGCTCTGAGTACTGTCTTTCGTACTTTAAATAGTCACTAAATAAATGAATGGGGTTACGCCAATGCTCACTTAATTGTTCAGTGTTAGGCGTCTCGTCGCTCATGCCAATTCCAATAGCCTAAGTTGCAATGCATGCACAAAATCAAGCACAAACAGGTTATCTTGTGCAGGCTCAAAATGGTTTTCATCATGGCTGCCAAAGGCCAATATAGCAACGGGTTTTTCAACGCAGCCAATTAAGTAAATAGCAGAAGATTGCGTGTTTTCGCAAAATAATAGCTCACGCTCTTGCTGATTAACGCGTCCTAAGTAGTGCCCAAACTGGCTAAGGCGGTGCTCAATAAGTTCATCAAAAGTGTTGTTATATTTAACCAACCTACACTCGCTAATGTGTGGGCTGGTACAAATAATATTGCGCAAATTTGCGGCAAGCGTATTAAAGTCGTAATTTGTCCATAGTTGACGATGGCACTGGCTAAACAAGCGATACACTAGCTCATTTTGCGTCGCGTGTTGGCTCATACTCTGTATTTGATTTTTTAACTGAGTATTGTGCTCGCGTAACTGGCGCTGTTGTATATGTACAAGCGAGGTAGCCCCTTGCGCTTTGTGGTGTAACTCAAGTTGTGCAAGCAGCTCTGGCTGCTCTAATAAAAAATCAGGGTGGCGCGCTAAATACTCAGCAACGCGTTCTTTTGTTAGTTCGCTCATAAAGCAACTTGCCCATCGAATACATGCTCGGCAGGGCCGGTCATACGAACAGGGTGCCCTTCGCCGCTCCAACGCACTTGTAATGTGCCACCGGGTAAATCAACTTGTACTGTGGTGTTAAGTTTGCTCTGAATGTGACCAATAACCATTGCTGCGCAGGCGCCCGTACCACACGCTAAGGTTTCACTAACGCCGCGCTCCCAGACTCTTAACTTAATATGATCTTGCGAGACCACTTGCATAAAGCCAATATTGGCACGATTTGGAAAGCGTTCGTGGTTTTCAAGTAGTGGGCCAAGCACCTCAACTTGTGCGGTTGCTATATCGTCAACTTGTAGCACGCAATGTGGGTTACCCATAGACACGGCGCCACTAAACACAGTGTGTTCTTGCGCTCTTATTATATAAGTGAGTTCTCGCTTGCTGGCTTTAAGCGGGATTTTAGCAGGCTCAAAATTAGGGTGGCCCATGTTAACCGTCACTTGGCCGTCTTTTTCTATGTATAGCGTAAGGTTGCCTGACTTGGTCGAAACACTAATTTTGTGCTTGTTAGTTAAGCCTTTCATACGCACAAAACGGGCAAAACAGCGTGCGCCATTTCCGCATTGTTCTACTTCATTGCCATCGGCATTAAATATACGGTAATGGAAGTCGAGATCAGGGGAATAAGGGGCTTCAACCATAAGTAATTGGTCAAAGCCAATACCAAAGTGGCGATCAGCCAGTTTTTTTATTTGATCGCGAGACAAAAATACATTTTGTGTAATGTTATCAATTACAACAAAGTCGTTGCCTAAGCCGTGCATTTTGGAAAAATTAACTAACATAGCGCTCTAATTCGGGTTTGCTCTGCGCTAATCATGCCACAGAGCAGCGCCTTAACAAAAACGTTTATGGTAAAATTTTCTCACCTTGATAAAGGCTCTCGATGGTTTCGCGTTGGCGAATAAGGTGGTGTTGCTCACCATCTACCATTATTTCGGCCACACGTGGGCGAGAGTTGTAGTTTGAACTCATGGTAAAACCATAGGCACCGGCACTTCGTTGTGCTAATAAGTCGCCTTGTTTGAGCGCTAAGTCACGATTTTTCCCTAAAAAGTCGCCGGTTTCGCACACAGGACCCACAATATCAAAGTTGCGTGTTGAGGTATCGTCGTTGCGCACTGAGATAGGAATAATTTTTTGCCATGCCTGATAAAGCGAAGGGCGAAGCATGTCGTTCATACCCGCATCGACAATGGCAAAAAATTTATCTTGGTTTTGTTTAATAAACTCAACCTGCGTTACTAAAATTCCAGCGTTAGCGGCTATAGCGCGTCCTGGCTCAAAAATAAGTTCAAGATGTTTGTAATTTGCTAGACGCTCGGTAACTTGCGCTGCATATTCGCTAGGGTGAGGCGGTTGCTCATTATTATAAGGCACGCCCAATCCGCCACCAATATCTAAATGGGTAAGCTCAATTCCTTTTTCCTTGAGTTCATCTATTAATGCCATTAGCTTATCAAGCGCTTCTAAAAAAGGTTTAACCTCAGTTAATTGCGAGCCTATGTGGCAATCTACGCCTGTTACTTTTAGACCTGGTAAAGATGCCGCATGCTGATAAACGCTCACAGCCGTTTGAATATCGATACCAAACTTGTTTTCTTTTAAACCGGTAGAAATATACGGGTGAGTTTTGGCATCTATATCAGGGTTTACACGAATAGAAATAGGGGCTTCTAAATTTAACTCGCACGCTACCTCAGAAATACGCTCAAGCTCTGAGGCCGATTCAACGTTAAAACATTTAATGCCTAACTTTAGTGCATAAGCAATTTCGTCGGCGGTTTTAGCTACACCTGAAAACACTACTTTACTGGCATCACCGCCGGCTTTAATTACACGCGCCAGCTCACCTTTAGACACTATGTCAAACCCTGAGCCTAAACGCGCCAATATATTTAATACTGCAATATTAGAATTGGCTTTAACTGCGTAGCACACCAAGCTTTTATGATTTTTAGTGGCATTTGCAAAGGCTAAATAATGGCGCTCAAAAGTAGCACGCGAGTACACATAACACGGCGTACCATAGTGCTGAGCAATTGTGGCAATGCTGACATCTTCGGCAAATAATTGATTGTTTTGATAGTTAAAATAATCCATTTATTGCTCCTGCACTTGCTCTGTGTTGGTTTTTTTTACGGGCGTTGGCTGTGCCGTATTAGGGGGTGTGTTTTGCTCAGCCTGTTGCTCTGGTAAATACAAAGGCCCGCTTTGGCCGCAGCCAGCTAATGCACTTAGCAGTAAAGTACTTATAAATAGTCGTTTTAATTGTAAGGTATGTGTCGCTTTCATTAGATTAATACGGTTGCTGGCTTTATAATCGCAGAGTAACAGAATATCTAAAAAATGCAGCTATTCGCGGATGATTTTATTCCTGTTACACTAGCTGTATATAAACCGTACCCAATATTACGCAGCTCGCCTGCAAAGGAAAATTACAATGACTGAAAGTGAATATCACCAATTAGCCGAAGCGCTTATGTACACAATTGAAGAGCAAGTTGATGATTGTGAAGCAGATTTAGATTACGAGTCGGCAGAAGGTATTTTAGAAATAATTTTCCCTGATAAAAGTAAAATTGTAATTAATAAACAGGCGCCTTTGCATCAAGTATGGGTTGCAACTAAATTTAATGGCCACCATTTTGAAATGCGTGATGGGCAATGGATCGATAACCGCTCAGGTGCAGAGTTTTGGGAGTTTATGAACCAAGCGTCTACTCGCCAAGCTGGCCAAGAGATTAAGTGGCAATCAAGCTTATGAGTTTAGAGTTTGCACAATACCCAGCGCAAGGTGAGCACAAAGCCACTGTGATTTGGTTACATGGTTTAGGTGACTCTGGCGATGGCTTTGCTCCGGTTGCACCGCAACTTAATTTACCCAGTGAGCTTGGCATACGATTTATTTTTCCGCATGCGCCTATTCAACCGGTCACCATAAATGGTGGCATGGAAATGCGCTCGTGGTACGACATTAAATCTATAGAATTAGACAAACGTGCCGATGAACAAGGCGTGAGAGATTCAGCCGAAAAAGTGCAAGCCCTGATCAATCAAGAAATAGAAAATGGTATACCTGCCAATAAAATTATTTTGGCGGGCTTTTCGCAAGGGGGCGTGGTGTCTTTACATTTAGCGCCGCGATTTGAGCATAAATTGGCAGGTGTTATGGCGCTGTCTACTTATATGTGCGTGCCTGAAAAGCTAGCGCAAGAAGCAAAGCATACTGATTTAAATGTATTTATGGCGCATGGTAGCCAGGATAATGTAGTGCCGCATAGTGCGGGTAGAAGTGCGTTTGAAGTATTAACAGCACATAACATGGATGTAAGCTGGCAAGAATACCCTATGGCTCATCAGGTTTGCGCAGAAGAACTGCAAGCTATTCGCCAATGGTTAATTGCCCGTTTAAGCTAATTTGGAACCGCTGAGGTCAATATGAGTCAAAAAATAGTTATTAAAGCAAATGTAAAACGCGAACCACAAAATAGTGTACCTAATGTAAGCTACGAGTGGCATTGGCGTCGTATTGCGAGTGTTTCTATGTTGGTAGCAATGACCTCGGCAGCGGTTGTGTATGGCTTAACGAGTTCGGTAAATGCCGATCAGGGCGAGCAGCCGAAAGAGCAATCGCCTTATTTACATTTAAGCGAAGGCGCCGCAGATAATGTTGAGCCTGCTGTGCGTGTAAATGATGAGCAAATGCACCCAAACGAGCCTACATTAGCGAATGATATAGCAGATGTTGCGCCAGCGGTGCTTGAGGATGAAAGCGTTAATAATGATACTTTATTAGCGCAAAGCAATCACGAGCAAACGGGTATAGAGCCAATTGCTAACGTTCAAAGCAATCAAGTTTCTGTTATTGAGCAATCAGATGCCGAACTCGCTGAGCCTATCGCTAATCGGCCGCTTACAAACACCCAGTTAAGCGCATCACCCAATGAACAGCTCCCAGATATTAAAAACGACGACGGCTCGCTAACTAGCAGTGAAGGTTTTTCATCTACGGCGCACATTGCAAGCGTTGCGTTAGGTGCACAAATTGATACAGGTAAAATTAGCCGTGCAGTGCTTACTCGCAAAGTAAGTAAGCGCGAGCCCACTAATGTATTTGCTGCAGATATCCGCTTAAACCAGTTTGAAGAGGCACTTTCGTTTTTTAGTGAGCTTAAAAACCTACAAGGCCAACAAGTAAAGCATGTATGGTCTTATGAGGGTGAAACCATGGCTGAGATTTCACTTAATGTTACCTCGCCGCGCTACAGAACGTACTCAACCAAAAATATTATGAATACACAAACAGGCCACTGGCGTGTAGATGTTGTTGATGAGCAAGGTAATTTAATTGCTCAAAAAGAATTTAGAATTTTAGCTAATTAAGCTTGGCTATTAGCTGTAACTATTTGGATACCCCTATGACAGAAAAAACAAAGTTAGTACGCATTGCGACCCGTAAAAGTGCTTTAGCGCTTTGGCAGGCTGAATTTGTAAAAGCACAGCTAGAGCATTTTCATGCTGATGTACGCGTAGAATTAGTCCCTATGTCTACTCAAGGGGATATTATTTTAGATACACCGCTTGCTAAAATTGGTGGTAAAGGCTTGTTTGTTAAAGAGCTTGAGCAAGCAATGTTAGATGGCCGCGCGGATATAGCAGTACATTCAATGAAAGATGTACCCGTAGAATTTCCAGAAGGCTTAGCACTGCACACAATCTGTGAGCGTGAAGACCCGCGCGACGCGTTTGTATCAAATAACTTTGCCAATTTAAGCGAATTACCACAAGGCGCTGTAGTCGGTACTTCTAGCCTTCGTCGTCAGTGCCAAATTAGAGCTTTGCGCCCTGATTTAGTCATTAAAGACTTACGTGGTAATGTTAATACCCGTTTAGCTAAGCTAGATGATGGCCAGTACGATGCGATTATTTTAGCCGCAGCCGGACTGCTACGTTTAAAAATGGACGAGCGTATTGCTGATTATATTGAGCCTGAGGTATCTCTACCTGCTAACGGACAAGGTGCAGTCGGCATTGAATGTCGTATTGACGATGAAGTAACAAAAGCCTTATTGGCCCCACTTGAGCATACCCAAACACGCATTCGTGTAAATGCAGAGCGTGCTATGAATCGTCATTTAGAAGGTGGCTGCCAAGTACCAATTGGTGCCTACGCGTTAGTTGATGGCGAGCAAGTGCATTTACGTGGCCTCGTGGGCGCGGTAGATGGTAGTGAAATTTTACATGACGAAGTAACCGGTCATATAAATGATGCAGAAGCTATCGGTGTGCAGCTTGCTAAAAAATTATTAGCGCAAGGCGCCGACAAAATATTAGCAGAAGTATATAGAGACGCATAAATGACACATATCCTGATAACTCGGCCCGAAGGAAAAGGCGCAGCCCTTGCTCAGCAACTTGAGCAAGCGGGTTATCAGGCGTCATTATTTCCTGTTTTAAAAATATCCTACCTTACGCCTTCTACTACCGAGCTAAGCCCGTTAATTAATGCCGATAAAATTATTTTTATCTCTCAAGATGCCGTTACTGCCCTTGCGCAATTAAAGCCAACAATAAATACCAAAGCGCAATTTTACGCAGTAGGGCAGCAAACTGCAGATACTATTTATGCGTTATTTGGCGTGCGCGCAGCAGTGCCTAAGCTACATGATTCTGAAGGGTTATTGGCGCTAAACTCGTTAGCTGAGGTTGATGGTAGTAATATTGTATTAGTAAAAGGTCAAGCGGGGCGCCCTGATATCGCCAAAACCTTAAAGGCGCGTGGGGCATTTTTAAATAACTGTGTGGTATACAAGCGCGAGCCAATAAGCGCTGAAAAAGCCAACTGGACAGACCACTGGCAAAGCCTGAAAGTACAAGGTATAGTCATAACCAGTAATGCAGCAGTTGATGCAATATTTAATAACCTGACTGAACAACAGTTACAGTGGTTACAACAGTGCCGATTTTATGTTGCTAGCGAGCGTATAGCCGCTTATTTACAACAGCAACAGGTAAGCTCGGCTAATATACACATTGCCGCAGGGGCAAGCGATACCGCTATGTTTTCCTGCATAAAACAGCAAGGTAGCAAGATGAGCGAACAGTCAAAGCCAGTAACGGCAGATAACACACCAACCACTAAAGTAGCGGCCTCAGCACAAAAAAAAGAGGCAGCTAAAGCACACAGTAAACCACATAACGACAAGCAAAAAATAAGTAAATTAGCGGTATTAGCGCTGATCATTTCGCTTATTGTTGCCTGTGGTGTGGGGTATGAGTTTTACCAAAAACTCAATGCAGGTAAAGCCCAAAATGTAGCTGTTAATGAACTAAAAGAAGAAAACGCGTTATTGTCACAAGAGTTACAGGCGCTCAAGTCGGCGCAATCTAATCTTCAGCAAGCATTGTTCAATAGTGAACAAAAAGTGGCTGCTGCGCTTAATGAAAGTGCAGAGAGTAACCAGCAACAATTAAAAGCTGCATTGCAACAAGCTCAGCAGCAAGGCGCTTCACTAAACCCGCAAGAAGTAACCAGCTTACAACGTATGGCTGAGTTTAAACTGTGGGCTGAAAAAGATTACCAAGGTGCCAGCGCTGTACTTAAACGCTTAGATGCCTTATTGAGTGAACACCCAGGTACTGTTGCAGTTCGCCAAGCAATAACACAAGACATTCAAACACTAGATAGCTTAAAACCTATCCCAACAGAAGCCATTTACTTAAAGCTTAATAGCGTGTTATCAAACATAGATAACCTTGCATTTAATGCCGTTAACATACCGCAAGAAGCAACAGAAATTGAAAAAAATGCCTTGAGTGAAGATGTAAGCGATTGGCAGCAAAACCTAAGTAATAGCTGGAATAAGCTAGTTGATAGCTTTATTACTATTCGTCAGCACGAAGGGGTTGCTATAGAGCCACTGCTAACCGATCAGGAGCGCCACTTAATTAATCAACGTATTAAATTAAATGTGACGCAAGCTCAAGATGCATTAATGAGCAAACAAGCGAGCATTTATTTTAGTGCCATAAGTGAGGCAAAGCGTCTTGTTAATGAGTACTTTAAGCAAGATGACGAGGCGACAAAAGTGGTTATAAACGCACTAACTAGCCTAGAAAAAGAGCCATTAAACTTTAACCCTGAAGTAAACTTACAAAGTACACAGCAGGTTAAGGAGTGGGCACAATGATAGGGCTTATAGTATTAATTGTTGCGATTGTTTTAGTTTTAGCGATTACGCCATTTGTACTGGATGAAAAAGGCTATGTGCTGATCTCGTTTAACAACACCACGATTGAAGGCACGATTGTATCGTTTTGTATTATGGCGGTAATTAGTGCAACTATTTTGTTTTTAACTTACAAATTAGTGCGCTATTTATTGTCGATTTATCATAATACTAAACATGGTTTTTTTGCGCGTAGCGAAGAGCGAAAGCAAGCAGCTATAGAGCAAGCCTTATGGAGTGCGATAAACGATGATTACGAGCATGTAGAGCAAACGTTATCAGGTAATAGTGTACCCGGTAAGTTTGAAGATATACGCTTAGCGCTATTAGCAAAAGCAGCGCTTGCTAATAACCAAACCGACAAAGCACTAGAGCGTTTATTTGAAATTAGCCCAGAGCAGCAACTTAACGTTGCTAAACTTTGGATAGCCAGTGGCGATAGCAGCGCAATAGAATCGCAAATGCGTGCTAACAGCGATTCAAAAAAAGCGACACCACTTGAGCTTAAGCTATACGCCGAAATACTTGTACAGCAACAGCACTTTAGTGCACTTGAAGACTTTTTACCGCGTTTACTTCGTAAAAAAGTCCTTAACGATGCGCAGTGGACGCAGCTGTTTAATGCCTATTTTAATGCACAAGCTAGCGATAAAATCACTGAAAAATATAAACAACTTCCTAAAAAGCTACAAGCTCATGCTAATACAGCTTACTTAATGCAAATGGCTAAAGTGGGTCAGTTAAGTGCGATTGAAAGTGACTTAATTAAAATGGTGAAGCACGACGAGCAACATGCTCAGCTGGCCAATATATTAAGTAACGCTACCTCGGCAGAGGCTGTAAAGCTTCAAAGTAGTATTCAAGAGCGCCTGAAAAAAGATGATGCAAACAACGCATTATTACTCTCGCTTGCGTGTTTAGCTAATGCCCAAGGCGATTATGAGTTAGCCGCAAAGGTTTTTGATAAAGCCTTGAATATCGAAAACAAAAAGCAATTTGCTCAGCAAGCAGCGCTTAGCTATAAAAATACCGCACAAGCCGATAAAGCACTCGTTTTGTATCAATAAAGGCTACACTTATACTTTTGCAGCTTTGATATTCGGGAGCATTGGGTTGAAACACTTTTTCATTGTCACTGTAAGTTTAGCGTGCGCTTACTTTTTTACCGGATATTTCAGTAATTTACTATTAGCGATAGATGGCTACGCAGTGGCTGTGTGGCCGCCTTCGGGAATTGCGCTTGCTGGCTTTTTAATTTGGGGCAGAAAGAGCTTACTAGGTATTGTTTTAGGGGCTTTTTTTACTAACCTTATTCATTTAGAAAGCGCCTCAGCGATATTTCAATTAAGTGTGTTTATGCATGCTGCGGCTGTTACCTTTGCTGCTACTTTACAAGCATGGGTAGGTAGCCAATTGGTCACTAAAGTGATTAAAGCACCACTCGACTTATCTTCTTTAAAGCACTGTATTCAAAGCCTCGTTGTTGCCGGCCCATTGTGCTGTGTTATAGCTGCAGGTGTAGGCACCAGCTTATTAATTTTTAATGGCGTTATTGTGTCTCAAGCCGGTTGGGATACGTTTATAGCGTGGTGGATAGGCGACAGTATTGGAGTGCTTGTTTTTACGCCGCTTATGCTAGCGGCATTTAACTATTCACAGGTAAATTATCGCCTACAAGTTATACTGCCCTCACTGTTAATTTATATGGTTATAAGTATTAGCTTTTATGGCGCGGCCAGTGTAAAAAAAGAAAAAAACATTCAAAAAGAAGAGCTGAAAATATTAGCCACTCAAGATGCTATCAACAATAAAATTAACGAAATAACAG
Source organism: Pseudoalteromonas sp. P1-7a (assembly GCF_001401855.1). Lineage (NCBI taxonomy): Bacteria > Pseudomonadati > Pseudomonadota > Gammaproteobacteria > Alteromonadales > Pseudoalteromonadaceae > Pseudoalteromonas > Pseudoalteromonas sp. P1-7a. The sequence continues at coordinate 56,677 of NZ_LKDU01000020.1, forward strand.
CACACCTCGCCTTACTGGCGACCTTTTTTTCTAGTAGTGACGATGTGAGCTTTACTGAATTTAAGCAGTTTACTTCTAAGCAGCTTAGTTACAGCGAAGAAATTTTAGCATTTGAGTGGGTGCCCTACTTACCAAGTGAAAACCTAGCTCAGTATATAGAGGCTAATAACAACACCGAGCTGGCTAAATATAGCTTAAAAGAAAGAGCAAAAGATGGCAGTTGGCAGGCCATACCCCCACGAGATTTTTACTACCCTGTACAATACGCACATCCTTTGTCGGGAAATGAAGACGTAATTGGCTTTGATCTTGCCTCAAATGAGGTAAGGCGATCTGCATTAATAAAAGCAAAAGTGTTAAATGAGTTGGTGATCAGTGAGCCAATAAATTTAGTACAAAACGAAGCTGAGCGCGGCGTGTTGTTTTTTCATCCGGTGTTTGGCAACAATATTACCGAAGACGATTTTAAAGGTTTTGTGGTAGCCGTTGTAAGTTTAGAAAGACTATCAAACGCGGTGTTATTTGATCAAAACAACGGCGTAGCAGTGAGCTTTACAGACACCACAACAGAGAATAATGCACAACCTATTTTTATTGCCGATCACCAACAACTATTGCCGTTAAAAGACTATAAGTTATTGGTAGGTAAGCGGGTGTGGCAGGTGGAGCTGCATCAGCCAATGCAACGAGAGTCATGGTTAGTTTACTGGCTTGCACAAATAGCCGGCATGTTATTTGTTTGGCTGCTTATTACCTTTTTAATATCGGTAACGGGTACCAATATTCGTATACGTGAGCAGGTAGCAAAACAAACAAAAATTTTACGCTTAGAAAAGCAAAAGGCCGATGAAGCCAATGAAATAAAAAGCCAGTTTTTAGCAAATATGAGCCACGAAGTTCGCACGCCTATTAATGGTATTAAAGGGCTGCATTATTTAGCCCTACAGCAAAACGATTGGCAGCAAGCTCGCAGCTATATTGAACAAGCAGATGGGGCACTGGGCGTATTGCTAAGAGTATTAAATGATGTGCTCGATTTTTCTAAAATGGAAGCAGGCAAGCTTGATTTAATTCAAGAGCCAATTGATGTAGGCACACTCAGTGAAGAAGTGGCTAATTTACTGCAGTTTGATATAGAAGCAAAGTCGCTAGAATTTATGCTTGATTACGATAAATCAAGTAACTTGGTTATCAACACCGACCCAATACGCTTAAAACAAGTTTTGCTAAACCTAATCAATAATGCCATTAAGTTTACGGCTAAAGGCAGTATCACACTTAAAGTGTGGCAATCTAAAAAAATGACTTACTTTAGCGTTAACGATACCGGTATTGGTATTAGTAAAGAGGCGCAAAAACAGCTCTTTAAACCGTTTGCACAAGCAGATAGCTCTACCTCCCGTCAATATGGCGGCACGGGCTTAGGTTTAAGTATATGCAAAAAGCTTGTAGAGTTGATGGGCGGAGAAATTGATTTAATAAGCCACGAAGGGCACGGTTCTACGTTTACTTTTAGCCTGCCAATTTATTCGCCGCTACCAAAGGCTGAGCAAATAAAGCAACAATATGATGAGATAGATGTTAGTACGCTTTCTTTTGCAGATTATAAATTATTACTTGTTGAAGATAACCCATTAAATCAGCACGTCGCGAGCGCTATTTTAAAAACCAAAGGGTGCGTTGCTGATATTGCTAATGATGGTTTTGAGGCGATTGAAAAGCTGACAGAGCATACCTACGACATTGTGCTTATGGATATACAAATGCCAAAAATGGATGGCCTTGAAGCCACGCGAGTTATTCGTAATGAACTTGGTTTGTTTGACCTACCTATTATTGGCTTATCTGCTAATGCCCACGATGACGATGTTAAAAAAGCAGTTGCCAGCGGTATGGATAATTATATTACTAAACCCATTGAAGCAAATACCTTATTCAAAACACTCTGGCATCACTTAGCTCATCAAAATAAGTGAACAAAAACCTAATTTTGTTCACTTTTTGAGTAAAAAGCAGACATATGACCGCTAATATTTACTTTAACTGCTCTACACTTGAAAAATAACTGTACCTGCGTATCATGCGCGCAATTTTAACCTAACCGAGTCGCTATTATGATAAATAAAAAATTACCTCTGCTAGATATTCATCGTCATTTAGATGGCAATGTACGTGCGCAAACCATACTAGAGCTTGGTCGACAGTTTAATATTACGCTACCTGCTGATAACGTAGAGGCGCTTATCCCTCATGTGCAAGTTATTGATCCTGAGCCTGATTTAATGGCGTTTTTGCAAAAGCTCGACTGGGGTGTAACGGTACTGGGCGATTACGACGCCTGTAGACGCATTGCCGTTGAAAACATAGAAGACGCTCAAGCGCAGGGACTTGATTATGTAGAGCTTCGCTTTAGCCCGTATTATATGGCACAAAGCCAAGGCTTACACCCGCAAGGGGTGGTTGAGGCCGTGGTTGATGGTATTAAATCGGCTACTCAAGGCGCCAATATTAAAGCAAACTTAATTGGTATTATGTCGCGTACTTATGGTGTTAAAACCTGCCAGCAGGAGCTTGACGCATTACTTGCCTTTAAAAATGATTTAGTGGCGATTGATTTAGCCGGAGATGAAATTGGTTTTCCGGGAGAGCTTTTTGTCGAACAATTTAAGCAAGTAAGAGACGCTTACCTGGCCGCTACCATTCATGCCGGTGAAGCGCTGGGCGCAGCGAGTATTTGGCAAGCCATTAATGAATTAGGTGCAAGCCGTATAGGTCATGGGGTAAAAGCAATTGAAGACCCTAAACTAATGGACTACCTGCGCGATAACCGCATTGGTATTGAGTCGTGCTTAACCAGTAATATTCAAACCAGTACCGTAAACGATTTAGCTAAACACCCCCTTAAACAGTTTTTAGATCACGGTATTTTAGCGTGTATTAATACCGACGATCCGGCTGTAGAGGGCATTGAAATTGAGCATGAATACCTAGTGGCTGCGCCAAAGGCGGGTTTAACACAAGCCGATATGCATAAGGCACAAGCTAATGCCTTAGAGATTGCATTTTTAAGCGACAGCGATAAAAACGCATTAACTGCGCTTGCTGCAGCACGTTAAATACGCTTAATACAAAAAATGCCGCTTATTAGCGGCATTTTTTATGTTAGCTTACTTTTGTTTGGCAGCTCACGTAATTATCAAACAGTGCTTTTAATACATCGCTTCGGCCAATCAGCCCTATCACGGTATCACCCTCAACAACGGGGTAGTTTTTTGGCTTTCCTGTTTTCATTTGCTCTGCAAGCTCGATAATGTTGGTATCGGCATTAACGGTTACAACCTCGGTTTGCATAAGCTGCGAAACTTTTACAACGCCATCGCAAAAATAGCTGCTTCGCATTAATGGTTTTAACAGCTCTTGCTCAGATATAAAACCAACCAGCGATTTATTGTCATCAAATACTGGTGCACCTAATAAGTTAAACTTTTGCAGCTCACTAATGGCGGTGGTCATTTCGGTATTTGGGGTAATGTGTGGCAACTTACGTTGCATAAAATCTTTTACTTTTGTATTTAACATTTGGGTCTCTCCCGCTGATGTTCTATACAAAGTATGGTTTATAGATAGGAATTTAGGAAATTGTTTATACTGATTAAAGCAATAGGTTATACCAATTAATAGCTTAAATTTGATAGAAATAACAAAGGCGCCATGGGGCGCCTTTGTATTATAAATAAAAATTTATTTTATAAACGCAAATGCGTCAGCGTACATGTTTTCGCGAACAGCACCGTGAGCAATAAAGTCATCACGGACAATGCCAATCATGTCAAAGCGACCAGCCATATAAATGTCGTAAGGTTCTAACGACACAATATCTTGCATGACTGCTTTGTGTACAAACCCGGTGTGGCCTTGCCAATTAGCAGATGGGTTTTCTACAACAGGAATAAATTTAAAGTGCTCGTTACTCTCTGCCCATGCTTGCATTTCGCTGTGAGCATACAATGCAGACTCTTCTTTAACACCCCAGTAAAATAATACCGGGCGGTCGCAGTTAATTTCAGCTAAGTGATCAGCCATTGATTTTGCATAAGAAAAACCAGTGCCGCCAGCCAATAAAATAATAGGGCGCTCGCATTGTAGGCGTAGTTGCGATACACCAAGGCCGGCTTCTATATCTACCGGTGTATTATTTTGATGCGCATTACGCAAATGCTCAAGCGATTGCATTGCGTATGAATCGGCTTTAGATGCGCCAATATGAAGCTCTATTTCATCACATTGCGATGGACGACTTGCAATCGAAAATGCGCGCTTGTCTTTTTCGCCAAGTACAAGTTGCATGTATTGGCCAGCTTCAAACGTAACAGGTTGTTGAGGCTTTAAAATTACTTTATGAACAAATTCTGTAAGTGGGCTGATGGCAACAACTTCAGCTTTTAATGTTTGCATTTTTTACCTTTTAGCAGCGTTTACGCAGATATGCAGTTAAGTGGAGCAATATTAACATATCTGCGGGGTTATTTTATAGCCTGTTTATATTCACTAAGCGTGCTTAAAGTATATCGAGGCTTTGCCAAATTTCGTCAACACGATCTTTTGTCGCTTTATCCATGACAATTGGCTCGCCCCATTCGCGGTCGGTTTCACCTGGCCACTTATTTGTTGCATCCATGCCCATTTTTGAGCCAAGCCCAGATACCGGCGATGCAAAATCGAGGTAATCTATTGGCGTGTTTTCAATTAATGTGGTGTCACGTGCAGGGTCCATACGGGTAGTGATGGCCCAAATAACATCGTTCCAGTCACGGGCATTTACATCATCATCGCAAACAATAACAAACTTAGTGTACATAAACTGACGTAAAAACGACCATACGCCCATCATTACGCGCTTAGCATGGCCTGGGTATTGTTTTTTCATGGTTACCACGGCCATACGGTAAGAGCAGCCTTCGGGTGGCAAGTAAAAGTCGACGATTTCTGGAAACTGCTTTTGCAATATAGGCACAAACACTTCGTTTAAGGCCACACCTAAAATAGCTGGCTCATCAGGTGGACGGCCGGTAAATGTACTATGGTAAATTGGGTTTTTACGGTGTGTTAAATGGGTCACTGTCATCACAGGAAAATCATCAACTTCATTGTAATAACCAGTGTGGTCGCCATATGGCCCCTCGGGAGCCATTTCGCCAGGCATAATGTAGCCTTCAAGTACTATTTCGGCACTGGCAGGGACCTGTAAGTCATTTGAAATTGACTTAACCACTTCTGTTTTACTACCGCGCAGTAAGCCAGCAAAGGCATATTCGCTTAACGTGTCTGGCACAGGTGTCACCGCACCTAAAATAGTGGCAGGATCAGCTCCTAATGCAACCGAAACTGGGTAAGGCTCACCGGGGTTTTCTTTACACCATTCTTGAAAATCGAGTGCGCCACCGCGATGCGATAACCAACGCATAATTATTTTATTTTTACCTAATAGCTGCTGGCGGTAAATACCCAAATTTTGGCGCTTTTTATAAGGCCCTTTGGTAACGGTTAAACCCCAAGTAATAAGGGGAGCGGCATCTCCAGGCCAACAATGCTGTATTGGTAACTTAGTTAAATCTACCTCGTCACCTTCTAGAACAACCTGTTGGCACGGTGCTTTTTTAACTTCTTTAGCCGGCATATTGAGTACTTGTTTAAATACCGGAATTTGCCCTAGTGCTTCTTTAATCCCTTTTGGTGGCTCGGGCTCTTTTAAAAAAGCGAGTAGCTTGCCAACTTCACGCAGCTCGCTTACATCTTCTTGGCCCATGCCCATAGCAACGCGCTTAGGTGTACCAAATAAGTTTGCAAGCACAGGCATACTGTGACCTTTTGGGTTTTCGAACAATAATGCGGGGCCTTTAGCACGTAATGTACGGTCGGCTATTTCGGTCATTTCAAGATACGGGTCGATTTCTTGAGTAATACGTTTAAGTTCGCCTTTTTTTTCAAGCAAATCGATAAAATCACGTAAATCTTTATATTTCATGGTAGGCCGCTACTAAGCAAAAAGTAAAAGTATTATACCCAACTAAACAACAAATGCATGTGCAGTTGTAAGTCAGTGATAACGTAAAAACAGGCTATTTATTACGATGAGAAAAAAGAAAAAGTTTAAATCGCGAAAGACAAAATTATAAGGCGTCGGCTTGTTGAAGTTGGCAGTGGTATTTATTACCTGAAACAATCAGCATGGCTTCATCGGCTTTAGACCAAAATAGCACTCGCTCATTAATATACTTTACCCCTGATGCGCTCGGCTCTTTATTAAGCGTATATGTTTGCTCATTTAAAGTAAGTGTTGCCCCCGCTCCTTGGTGGGCTAATTCTACTACGCGCTCGTTGCATAAGTAGTGGGTACTTTTAGACTCATTACTACAGGCTGATAAAACCAGCATGCTTGTAAAAATAACCACCAATGCTTTCATTTATATCCCCTAAGTAAGTTTGCCATTAATAAAAATCAGTGCGTTTAATCAGCATAACAAAGCAAAATTAACCGTTGGTGAAAATTACGGATTACGCTATGTTGATAGCATTATTTTTTAGCTAGGAAGCAACATGGCAGGCATTAACCTTTTAACATTACTTGATGATATAACCACTTTACTTGATGACATTGCCACAATGAGTAAAGTCGCCACTAAAAAAACAGCCGGTGTACTTGGTGACGACTTAGCACTTAATGCTCAGCAAGTTACAGGCGTTACAGCCGACCGCGAATTACCTGTAGTTTGGGCTGTGGCAAAGGGCTCATTTTTAAATAAAGCCATTTTGGTCCCTGGTGCATTGCTCATAAGTGTATGGCTGCCTTGGTTAATAACCCCGCTGCTAATAATCGGTGGCTTATTTTTATGTTTTGAAGGCGCTGAGAAAGTATTTGCTGGGTTTTTACCTCACCCCGAAAAAGAGGCTGATGAGTCGCAGCAATTAGACCCAGCTGAGTATGAAAAGCAAAAAGTAAAAGGAGCCATACGCACCGACTTTATTCTCTCAGCCGAAATTATAGTGATCACCTTGGGAACGGTTGCAGGTGCCACACTTGTAAATCAGGCGCTTGTACTGTGTGTTATAGCCGTATTAATGACCATAGGTGTATACGGCCTTGTAGCCGGTATTGTGAAGCTTGATGACGCGGGGTTGTATTTGCTTAATCAATCAAAGGTGTCGGCTAATAAATTTAAAGAGATGCTTGGTAAGGGGTTATTAGCTGCAGCACCAAGGCTTATGCAATTTTTAGCCTTTGCCGGCACGGTGGCCATGTTTTTAGTCGGTGGCGGTATTTTATCCCATGGTATTGAGCTACTACATCATTGGCAATTAGAAGTAATAGCCATAGGCAAGTCGTTATTAAATGGCACCGGCGAAACATTAGCCCCCCTTATATTTGACGGATTACTAGGGGTAGTAGCGGGGCTATGCATTGTTATTCTGCATTTAGTTTGGAGTAAGCTTACTAACCCTAAGCATTAGATTAATAACCCTATTAATTTACGCCTGTTTACATAAAGGGAAGAAGTATGGTGTATGTTTTTGTTAAAAGTATGTAACATAAAGCTCAATCAAAAATAAATAAAAGGAACTTTAATGAATAAGTTTTTGGCTTGTCTGCCTTTATTGCTGGCCAGTATTTTTAGCTCTCATACTACAGCAAGTAACGACTTGGTACCGATAGAAAGCTTTAGTAAAGATATAGAGTTTGCAGGTGTGAAAATTTCACCTGATGGAAAATACTTAGCTGTAATTACTCGCCCTGAAGGAAAAAATGTATTAATGGTGCTAAGCACTGATACATTTAAAGTAAGTCATGCAATTAAGTTTCCTAATGATGCCCAGGTTGGCAATTATTATTGGGTTAACAATGAAAGAATTGTACTGGCTAAAGAGTACATTAAAGGCTGGAAAGATCATCCCGAATTTCATGGTGAGCTTTTTGGTGTAAATGCTGATGGTAGCCGAGGCAAATATTTAGTGGGTTACCAAGGTGAAATGCAAACAGGAACCCGTATAAAAAAAGCGACACCCATACTAGGTACTTCTTATGTACTAGACCCGCTTATTCATGATAGGCGTAAAATGCTGATCCTGACCTACCCATGGAGCGCTTCAAATGAGCCGCATACAATAGTTTATGAAGTTGATATTTACAGCGGAAAGCGAAAAAGAGTCACTCGCTCACCATCAAGAATGGCAGGCTTTTTAACAGATCATGATGGTAATGTGCGTGTTGCTGTTTCAAACGATGATTATATTAATCAAAAAATTTATACCCGTGAGAAGTCAGGTGGTGAATGGCAACAGCTTGATTTAGGAGAGTTAAAATACACTGATATTAGCCTTCATGCGTTTGATAGTACGGGTGCTTCTGTTTATGTTACAGCGTCAGAAAATGGCGAAGCAAAGGGGCTTTATAAACTAAATTTAGAGAGTAAAAAGTTTGAGCTTTTGCATAAAGAACCACAGGTCTCTCCAAAAAAAGTGTGGGTAGATGAAGTTTCTAAAGAATTATTCGCAATTGAAAATGAGCTTGGCTATCCTGCCTATTCCTTTATAAATAATTCACATAAAAGTGAGCGCTTAAAGGCATTAATACAATCCCTTCAAGGGCAGCAAGTTCAGCTTGTTAGTAGTACAGAAGATGGTGAGAAGAGTATTATCTTTGCGTCAAGCGATACTAACCCTGGCAGCTACTACTTGTTCGATGCCAAAAAGAATAGCTTACGCTTTTTGTTTGCGACTAAAAGCTGGATCAAGCCAAGTGAAATGGCTATAACCAAACCTGTAAATTATAAAGCGCGTGATGGCTTAACAATATACGGATATTTAACCATCCCTAATAATACTGATGAGAAAAACTTACCTTTAGTTGTTATGCCTCACGGTGGTCCTCATGGACCAAGAGATTGGTGGGGCTATGAGAGCGAAGCTCAGCTATTAGCCAGTAGAGGCATTGCAGTACTAAAAGTTAACTTTAGAGGCTCTGGTGGCTTTGGCCGCAACTTTGAACATGCCGGACATAAAAAATGGGGTGCTGAAATACAATACGACATTATTGACGGTGTAAAATACTTAATAGAGCAAGGCACTGTAAATAAAGATAATATTTGTATAATGGGCGCAAGTTTTGGTGGCTATTCGGCACTACAAAGTGCAATTTTAGAACCTGATATGTTTCAGTGTGCTATTGGTGTAGTTGGGGTGTACGATTTACCGCTAATGTTTGAAAAAGGCGATATCTCTGAACGAGACCGTGGACAGCGCTATCTTAAAAGCGCGCTTGGTACTGATGAGGCACTGTTAAAGCGTTTTTCACCTAGCTACAACATAGACAAGCTTAAAGCGCCAGTTTTAATTGTACATGGTGGGCAGGATGAAAGAGCACCTATTGAGCAAGCTGAGTCTTTAGTTGCAGCGCTAAAAAAAGAAAACCATCCTTACATATACGAGTTACTTGAAGATGAAGGGCATGGCTTTTATAAAGCAGAGCACAGAACGCGCTACTACAAGCAGGTACTTAACTTTTTAGATGAGCATATGACTTTCTAATTATAAGTATGAATGAAGATTGAAAATGGCCAGTTAAACTGGCCATTTTTTATTTGCAGTTTGCTTTATCGCACATTTCCTCTAATTCTATTTTCGCTTTGCTATTACCTTGCGCTATTGCCTGCTCATACCAATGTTTTGCTGTTTGTACATTTTGAGTCACGCCTTGTCCATCTCGGTACATTTGCGCAAGGTTGAGCTGCCCCCATTGCGAGCCGGCATTTGCGGCTAGAGTAAAACTCTCAAGCGCATCGCTATACTGTCCGTTTTTAAAATACGTAATGCCCTGTTGGTTATTTTTGTCGAGCTTTAAGCCTTTATATAGCGGTTTTGGTTTTGGCGGAAACATAACAAACCCACCATATAAACTGTTTGCTGAGGGGCGCAGTACGTCGTAAATCACCCCGTCGTTGTAAAGTCTTTTTACTTCGCTACGAGGTAAAGTAATTTTGTCATCTGAGAAGTAACCTCTTTGTACTAATAAGCTGGTACGCATTGCAGTAGTAATGCCTTTGTTGCGCTTATAGCTGTAGTTACTTACTTGAAACGTTATAAACTGCTCGTCAAAACTTAAAACTTGCGCAACTTTTAAGTTGGTGAGTGTCCATGGCTCATGAGTAAATTTATCAGCGTGTACTAAATACGTATCGTAGGCTTTAGGGTTAGTTAAGTAGCTTTGCTTTTGCGCTTGCGCTGCAGCGTGTTGTTGGTAAAAAAATAACCCCACCCATAACGCTAAAAGTACCCCTATAAAGTATTTAGGTAGAGTGAAAATTTCAAACATCGGTAACTGCTTTAATTTTACAGGCGCATTATGGCCGCATTGATAGCATTCGTATTTATAGTTTAGTGCTAAAGGCAAAACAGGAATAACCGTAAAGCGTAAAAAACGACTTTGGTTTATTAGATGATAGGCGCGGCTATGGCAGTTAGGGCAGCACTGTGTTTGTGCAAAATGAGGAAACGACTGACTCGTATTGAAAAGCAACATGCCCGCACACTCCTTGTTTTATTTAATTTATATAAAGGTAAAACAAGGAGTGCGTTTATTAAAGCGACAAACTGTAAGTAAGTATGTCAGTTATTAGTTAGTCTGCGCTTTCGGTTGAATTGTTGTTTTGGCATCTGCTGCCATTAACGCAAATACAGCATACGCAGCGGTATTTTGGCGCAGTTTAGCAGGCGTTACTTTATCGAGTGTGTCATCAGCTGTGTGATGGTAATCAAAGTAATCAGTGCCATCTTGGGCCAACTCAAATATAGGTGCCGACACCGCTTTTTTTAATGGGATTAAATCCGGCCCGCCGTTAGCCTGGTTTTTACCAATATACTCAATGTTTAACGCAGTCAGCTCTTTTGCTATGGCACGCACTACTGGCAGAGAAGCCGCATTAACATTTGACTCAAAACCATATACTACATCGGCGCCAAAGTCCGACTCAGCAGCTGCAACTATATTGTGTAAGTCACTTTTGTGTTGTGCAAAGTAAGCTTTTGCACCCCAAAGTCCAAGCTCTTCTGCTGCAAACAGTACAACACGAATACTACGTTTAGGGCGTTTAACATCGCTAATGTGTTTAGCCGCAGCCATTGTTAGCGCAACACCGGCACCATCATCTAATGCGCCAGTGCCTAAATCCCACGAGTCTAGGTGGCCGCCAATCAACACATATTGTTCTGGATTTTCGGTGCCATTAAATTGGCCTATAACGTTATAGCTTGTGCCTTCTCCTAGGCTTTGTGTTTGTACATTTATATTAACCGTTACCTTTTTGTTTAAGGCCACTAAGCGCGCTATTTGATCCGCATCCGGGTTGGCAATAGTTACGTTAGGTATTTTTTTAACCCCTTCTTTATAGTAACTACCGCCAGTGTGAGCAAAGCGATGGTGAGCTGTGCTCACTGAGCGCATCATGTAAGCGACCGCGCCTTTTTTCGCGGCCTCAATTGCGCCTGTGGCACGTGCTTTTACCGCAGGGCCGTAACCGTTGCCGTCTATGTCGCGGTTCATGCGGTAATTAATATAGGCAATTTTACCTTCTAAGCTATTTGCTGGTGCTGCAATTAGCTCATCCAATGTTTCAAACAGTACAACCGGTGCACTAATGCCATCATCGGGTGTGCTTACACTATTACCCAGCGCAGTTAAATGCAGAGGTTGCTCACTTGGGGTGAGTATTTTTCCGCTTTCGCTATAACGGCGCCATTTTGGAAATGTTGCTTCTTCAAGCCATACTTTATCAAAACCAAGTTCGTTAAATTTTGCTTTAGCCCATGCTACTGCTTTTTTATCGTTTTCAGTGCCGGGTAAGCGAGGGCCAACTTCTGTTGTGAGTGACTCGAGTAGCTCGTAGCTTAAATGGCTTTTAAGTGCAGCAGTGCGCACCTCATCAACCTGTTGTAATTGCATTGTGGTGAATTCTGCATTGTTTGCGCTAACGCTGAGGCTGCTAGTCATTAGTAGCGCTGTAATAATTTTTTTCATATAGAGTAAGCCTTTTTATAATTAAGTGTATTAGAGCACTTTTTAAAGGCTTTAAAAAATAGATGAGATGAATGCAGTGGTGTTTTTAATAGGCAGTAAAAAGCCCGCACAATTATTATTGTGCGGGCTTTATAAGTATAAGTTTTATAACTTAAAAGCTAAATTGAGCTGCTAGGCGTACATTTGTGCCTTCGCCCACGGTAACGTTGTTTAAGCCACCGCCGCCTAAGTAGTTTTCGTCTAATAGGTTTTCAATGTTTAAACGAAGGTTTACATCGGTTTTGCTTACTTTAAGTTTGTAAGTTGCACCTACATCTACTCGTGTGTAAGCATCTTTTACTACTGTGTTTGCACTATCGGCAAAGCGCTCACCTTCATAAAATGCACCGGCATTAAATGCAATGGTGTCGTTTAACTCATAGCGTGTCCAAAGTGATGCAGACCATTTAGGAGCATCAGTAGGGCGTTTACCTTGTAGGTCTTCGTCACGCTCAAAATTTGCATCTAAGTACATAGTTGATGCCATAACAAATAAGCGATCGGTAGCTGCACCTTGCGCGCTTAGCTCAAGCCCTTTATGGCGTTGCTCGCCTACTTGGTTTGTTTCAGAGGTAAATTCGCCCACTGGCACTTCAAGTGCTTCGGTTACTAAGGTGCCTTTTTTGCTAATATCAAATACAGCACCGCTTAACATTAGGCGGTCATCAAATAGTTGCCATTTAACACCAATCTCTTTTTGCTCAGAGGTAACAGCATCAAGCTTCATACCGTTGTTGATGTCAGTTTCGCTTACTAATGTATCGCTACCTTGTGGCTCAAAACCTTCTGAGTAGCTAGCATAAATAGTCGCAGAAGGGTTAGGGTGATAAAGCACACCTACTTTTGGTACGAACGACTCGTTATCTGCGCCTTCTCTATTTTGCTCATCGTAACGGCCACCTAATGATACTTGCCACTGTGGCGAGAAAGTAATTAAGTCTTGAACGTAAATACCGTAGTAGTCGTATTCAGTTTCGCTAATAGTATCATCTGATTTATAGCTTACTGTTGGGCGGCTTGGCTCGTTTTGGCCAGCGGCAAAATCAAAATACTCTGCTGATGTACGGCGTTGCCCGTAATAGTAATCTAGCGAGTTTGCACCAATTAAAAACTGATGTTGTAAACTACCGGTTTTAAATTCGCCAACAAAATCAATAAATGCGGTTTTAAACTGCCAATCGTCAAAACGGTCGTAAGGGCGTGACTCATAGCTATCGCCTTCTACGAATGTGCTTGGCTTACGAGGTGCAGACTCAAAACGCTGGCGCTCAAATGTTTGCTCGTTGTAACCAAGCTTAACTTGCCAGTGATCGTTTAAGTACACTTCAAGATCTACGCCTAAGTTTTCTACCGTTATGTCGGTAAACGCCCAAGACATATCGCGAATGGTTTTGTCATCGCCAATCACATTAGCGTTGTCATCTATCCAAGCACCTGTATCAAGGCCTGCTTCGTCGTCTGTGCGGTCGTAATGTACACGTACTAATGCGTTGTCGCTTAAATCGTAATCAACAATTACAGCACCTAAAAAACGGTCGCGTTCACGGTTTTCGCCGTTTTGGTATTCGCGCCAGTAATCAACATCTTGTTTTACTAAAATACCGCGTGCACGTAAATCTTCAGCGTCGGTAAGTGCACCAGCCGCGTCTAGCATAAAGCGGGTAGAGCCGTGTTGGTCTACATCTGCGCTGGCGTTAAATAATGTGGTTGCCGTAGGCTTTTTTGTCACCATGTTTATCAAGCCACCAGGGCCTGATTGTCCGTATAAAATACTTGATGGGCCTTTAATAACTTCTACTTGTTGTAGAATTTCAATCGGTTGCTGGTAGTGAGACCAATGTTGGTGTCCGTCACGTAAGTAGCCTGTCGATGAGCTAAGTTCAAAGCCGCGTAAGTTAAATACTTCACGGTTACGTTGTTGAGAGCCGGCAGTTAAACTTGCATCGTTAGTAAGCACTTCGCCAAGAGTGGTTGCTAATTGCTCGCTAATTATTGTATCGCTAATAACCGTTACTGATTGCGCTGTTTCTAACAATGACGCTGATGTTCTCATTGCTCCGTTGGCGTTGTCGACTTTGTAGTCGTTAAAATAACTACCTTTAACTTCAATTCGCTCTAAGTCAGTAGGGGCGGCAAAGGCGCTTGTGCTAATGGCACCAACAAGTGCTACGTACAGTGAGTTTAGTTTCATCAATTACATCCAGTGTTAGGGTGTTAAAATTTTTGGAGATCTTAATGAAAACTAGTATCATTTTCAACTCTTTTATTAACAAGATTTAACACATCGTAAAATAATGGTCATCGGGTATTAATGGTTGCCTTATCTGAATTCTGCTATTATACAGCTCATATTTTGGGGCTAAGCCCTGTGTTGTTTTTATTATTTTGGAATTAATTGTGACTTCTACTGCATTTTCATCTTTGGCTTTACCTGCTGGTTTAGTTGATAATTTATCAACACTTGGCTACTCGCAAATGACGCCTGTACAAGCGCAAAGCTTACCGCCGGTTTTGGCAGGTAAAGATATCATTGCGCAAGCAAAAACGGGTTCAGGTAAAACAGCTGCTTTTAGTTTAGGTGTGTTAGCTAAATTAAATGTAAAACGTTTTCGTATTCAATCGCTTGTACTTTGTCCTACGCGCGAGCTGGCTGAGCAAGTGGCAGTAGAAATGCGTAAACTTGCTCGTGGTATTCACAATATTAAAATTTTAACCTTGTGTGGCGGGGTTTCTATTGGCCCACAAATAGGCTCGCTTGAGCATGGCGCGCACATTATTGTGGGTACACCTGGGCGAGTGGACGATCATATTCGTAAAGGCACACTGCGTTTAGACGATGTTGAAACGCTGGTACTTGATGAGGCAGATCAAATGCTTGATATGGGTTTTCAAGATACCCTTGATGCCATTATTGAGCGCATACCGCAAAATCGTCAAACGTTGTTATTTAGTGCAACCTTTCCGCGTGCAATTGAAGCTATTGCAAAGCGCGTATTAAAAAATCCAGAGATGATAAAAGTAGAAGAAGAGCAAGAAAAAAGCACAATAAAGCAATACTTTTACAAAATGGATAACAACAAACAGCGTTACTCAACACTTAAATTATTACTACTTAAATTTACACCACAAAGCTGTGTTGTTTTTTGTAATACCAAGGTAGAAACACAACAAGTTTGTGATGATTTAGCAAGTGAAGGCTTTAGCGCAGTGGCGTTGCACGGTGATTTAGAGCAGCGTGATCGCGAACGTACGTTAATTCATTTTGCTAATAAAAGTGCCTCAATATTAGTTGCTACCGATGTTGCCGCGCGAGGCTTAGATATTGACGACATGGATATGGTAATAAATTACCACTTAGCACACGACCCACAAACCCATGTGCACCGTGTAGGGCGTACAGGCCGAGCGGGTAAAAAAGGCATTGCGTGCTCTATTTACGGTGAAGCTGAGCAGTTTAAAGTGGCGCAAATAGGCGACCATTACGAACGAGACTTTTTGCCAGAGCCAATGCCTGCTTTTAGTTTATTAGAAAAGCCGCCTTACAAGCCTGAAATGGTTACCCTAATGATCGACTCGGGCAAAAAGCAAAAAGTGCGCGCTGGTGATATTTTAGGTGCACTTACTGGCAAAGATGGTGTTGCAGGACGCCAAGTAGGTAAAATAAATGTACTCGATAACGTCGCCTTTGTAGCCGTTGAGCGCAATGCATCAAAACCTGCGCTACGTAAATTAACCGAGGGCAATATTAAAGGGCGTAAAATTCGTGCCCGTCGCCTTACCCGTTAATTACCTGTTTTGAGCAGCTAGCTTTAGCTGCTCATACTCGGCTCTTATTTGTCTAAATTTACATGCACTCCCTGTTTGCTTATCGGGATGATGTTTTAATGCCAATTGCCGCCAGCGCTTTTGTAGCATAGCCAGGCTAAAGTTTGGCGGTAATTGCCAAGCCTTAAGTAATGGCTCAATTTGCTCAACTGGTTGCTTTATTAGTGGGTTAAATTGCTGCCAAAAACTATCTAATAATGCCTCTATGTCTTTGGCACTGGTGTCGTAGTTTTCCCAGTTTAAATAGTAACTTTTTAAATGGGATTGCGTTGCTACATTGCTACTTGGCTCTACAAGTTCAATATGTAATGACGATATAATTAAGTGCTTGGGTAATAGCTGTGTTTGCAGCTCAAATAAAGCATTCATAATTAAAAAATTCTTTTTAAATAAATTTTGCTCAGGGTTTGCATCTAAAGGTGGTAACACCCCTTGTTGAGCGAGCGTTGCAGCTAAGGTATGAACTTTCCAAACACGCTGAGTTAAAAGTAACTCAAAAATCTCATCAATCAGGGGGTTAAGCATTGTTTGCGCTCGTTTTGTTGTGTATCTTCAATAAAGATTACACTGACTAAAGCTAAAGTTTGAAGGAATAATATTATGCTAGGCAAATTGAAGTGCCTTTTATTTGTTTTATGTTGTGTGTTCATACTGCCTAGCTTTGCTCAAAATAGTGTATCTTTATTTGATGAATTTAAAAAAGAGCAGCAGTGGGACGTAAAACTCACGCTCGGTAATGCACTGCTTGAAGCAAAAAATATAACAGAATCTCAAAAGGTCAGTGTGTATTCTGAACTTGCCGATTTAGCCTTCTCCTCAGATGATTTTGAAAATGCTCTGTTGTACTTTAAAAAATTAGAACAGCACACCTCCTCAAGTTACTTGCCAGATATGCATTTTAGAGCCATTAAAATGCAAGGTGTTGTGTTTTATTTTCAGGGGTATTTTCAGCAAGCTATTGTTGAATATAGCCGCGCCATGGTAATTGTTGAAAAAAACAATAAGCAAGTAGAGCTTGCAAACCTGCTTAGTAACATTGGTTTAGCTTACTTTGAAATGAATAATATGGAGCTGACGCTCGAATATTATTTAAAAGCAAAAGAGATTTATGAAAAAAAGGGCAGTGCGCAAGACCAAGCTGACATTTTGCTAAATATAGCAGGGGTGTACATTAGATTGTCGCGTTATGAAAGCGCCATTTTATTTTATAAAGAAGTACTTAAAGTATATCAAAAACTAGGTGATACCAGCGGTATAGCACAAGTTAACAATAATTTAGGCGTTGCTTACTACGAAAGTTCACAATTTGACTTAGCACTGCACTATTATCAGATGGCGTTACGTTACTATATTTCTACCAATGATTATAATAAGTTATCTACCCAATATACTAATTTAGCAAATATCAATTTAATTCTTAATAACGTGGATGTTGCTTACGAGCAGGCTAGATTGGGGGTACAAAATGCCCTTGAAATTGCGAATCACAGTTTAGAGCTTAACGCCTTACATGCACTAGCTAAAATACAATTTGTGAGAGGAGAGCTTGCTGATTCGCAAAAAAGCTTAGATAAAGCCACCGATTTGGCCACACAATATAATAGTGTGCGTATAAAGCGCGATGCTTTTGGCACGCGTTCGCTTTTAGAGGCTAGCAAAGGCAACTACGCTGAGGCATTAACGCTGCACGAAAAGTTTGTAGCAGAGCAGCGTGGTATAAACAGCGAAACAATCACCAGTGCTTTAGCAGTATTACAAAACCAATTTAAAGCCACTCAGTTAAACCAAGAAATTCAGAAGCTCAAGCAAGAACGAAAAGTACAGAAGTTAAAAATGAGCCAGCGCTCGCAGCTCACAGTTTTTATTTTTGTTTTATTATTTTTAGTGATTGTTACGGGCACCGCGCTTTATCGTCGGGGCGCCGAAAAGCGTGCCAAGCAGTTATTAAAGGAGCAAGTTGCGCAGCGTACGGCAGAGCTGCAAGCTATAGCTCAGGAGCTACGAGAAGCTAATGATGTTAAAAGCCAGTTTTTGGCAAATATTAGCCATGAAATTAGAACCCCGCTTACCGCTATTTTAGGCCAAACAGATGATTTAATTAATGGTTTGTACGAGCCTGAAAACCTACAAGATGAATTAAAAATAATTCAGCGACATAGTGATCATTTAAAAAGTTTAATTAATGATGTGCTTGATTTAAGCAAAATAGAAGCAAACAGATTAGAGCTTAATATTTCGTGCTTTGACATAGTGCAGCTAGTTAGCGATGTACATGCCATGTTTATTTCGCAGGCTAAAGCGAAGCATTTGCAAATTCGTTTTGATAACCATGTAGGTAATGCGTTTT
Organism: Pseudoalteromonas sp. P1-7a; assembly: GCF_001401855.1. Classification (NCBI taxonomy): domain Bacteria; kingdom Pseudomonadati; phylum Pseudomonadota; class Gammaproteobacteria; order Alteromonadales; family Pseudoalteromonadaceae; genus Pseudoalteromonas; species Pseudoalteromonas sp. P1-7a. The sequence goes on from NZ_LKDU01000020.1 coordinate 74,955, forward strand.
ATACCAAACTCGATTTAATGCGGGTAAAGCAAATACTCATCAATTTATGCGCTAACGCTGTTAAGTTTACTCAGGCTGGGCAGGTAGTTGTGTCTTTGAACAAAACTGAGCAAGGGCTTGTTTTTATAGTTAAAGACACCGGTATTGGTATGAATTCATCGCAGCTAAAACAAATATTTGAATGCTTTAGCCAAGCCGATAACAGTATTAGCCGTCGCTTTGGTGGCACTGGGTTGGGGCTTAGTTTGTCTCAACAGCTGGCCTCTATGATGGGAGGGTACATTAGCGTTCAAAGTGAGTTTAAACGCGGGAGCCAGTTTTCGCTGTTTTTACCTTGTGTAGAGGTTGAAAAAGAGCGAGATGAGTACGAACATGTAACCTCGTCTAAACAGGTTAAGCAGTTAACTGGTCGTGTAGTACTGGCTGAGGATCACCCCGACAACCGTAGACTCATAAGTCGTTATTTACGTTCTATGGGGCTTGAGGTTATAGCGGTAGAAAATGGTGAGCAAGCGGTTGAGAAGTGCCTTCAAATATACCCAGATTTAGTGCTACTGGATATACAAATGCCTATTATGGATGGCCGTGCTGCATTTTCATTATTGCAAAAGTGCGGCTTTCAAGCGCCTATTTTTGCTTTAACTGCCAATGCAATGAGTCATGAAGTCGATGATTATCTTGCGCTAGGCTTTACAGGGTATTTAGGTAAGCCGTTAGATAAAAACGCTTTTTATAACACGCTTGCTAAACATTTGGATGAAGCTGCTAAACAAGAGCTACCATATACAGCTCAGATAGATATGAGCGACTTAGTAACAAGTTTTAAGCAAAGCTTCACGTTTGAAAGCGAAACCATAAATCAGCATTATAGTAGTAATGACTTAGAGGCATTACAAAAAGACAGCCATCGCATTTTAGGGGCAGCGCAAATGTTTGCGTTAGACGATATTGCCAAGGCCGCTAAAAATCTCGATATGGCTTTACTCAATAAACAAAGCCAAAGTAAAGAACACATTCAAAAGCTTGTAGATGAATTACAGCGCGTACTTAAAAAATATAACGAAAGTTAATTATTCTAATCGTGTTAAGCTATTAGACATTTATAGCGACAGATAAGCTCAGTTAATACTTTATTTAGCATGCTAGAAAGGCTAAATATCTAAGTTGATTGGTATTGTCGTTTAAATATAAAAAAAGCGCCCTAGGCGCTTTTTTTATATAACGAAAACGCGCTTATTGGCGTTTCATCGAATCGAAGAATTCATCGTTCGTTTTGCTCATAGAAAGCTTATCAATTAAGAATTCCATAGCATCAATCTCTGACATTTCATGAACAATCTTGCGTAAAATCCATAGCTTTTGTAGCTCATCTGGTTTAGTAAGTAGTTCTTCACGACGCGTACCTGAGCGGTTAAAGTCGATGGCAGGGAATACACGCTTTTCAGCAATCTTACGGTTTAAGTGTAGTTCCATGTTACCGGTACCTTTAAACTCTTCGTAGATAACTTCATCCATTTTTGAGCCCGTGTCGATAAGTGCTGTAGCTATAATCGTTAAGCTACCGCCTTCTTCAACATTACGTGCAGCACCAAAGAAGCGCTTAGGCTTGTGCAGTGCATTAGCATCAACACCACCGGTAAGTACTTTACCTGATGAAGGGATAACTGTGTTGTAAGCACGTGCTAAACGGGTGATTGAATCCAATAAGATAACCACATCTTTTTTGTGCTCAACCAAACGTTTTGCTTTTTCAATCACCATTTCTGCAACTTGTACATGGCGAGAAGCTGGCTCATCAAACGTTGATGCAATAACCTCACCTTTAACAAGGCGTTGCATCTCGGTTACTTCCTCCGGACGCTCATCAATAAGTAAAACCATTAATGTAACATCTGGGTGATTGTGAGTAATTGATTGTGCAATGTTTTGCAGTAGCATTGTTTTACCCGCTTTAGGCGGTGCTACTAACAAACCACGTTGGCCACGGCCAATTGGTGATGCTAAATCAAGTACACGAGCGGTAATGTCTTCTTTACTGCCGTTACCGCGTTCCATACGAAAACGTTCGTTTGCATGTAGTGGGGTAAGGTTTTCAAAAAGGATTTTAGTGCGAGAGTTTTCAGGTTTATCAAAGTTAACTTCGTTTACTTTTAGTAAAGCAAAGTAACGTTCGCCGTCTTTAGGTGGGCGAATAAGACCTGAAATAGAATCGCCAGTACGCATGCTGAAACGGCGAATTTGGCTTGGAGATACATAAATATCATCTGGGCCAGCTAAGTAAGAGGCTTCTGATGATCTTAAAAAACCAAAACCATCTTGTAAAATCTCTAGTACACCGCCGCCGTAGATGTTCTCTCCGCCTTTGGCATGTGCTTTAAGAATGGCAAAAATGATATCTTGCTTTCTTAAGCGGGCTACGTTTTCGAGCCCCATGGACTCAGCTAAGTTTACAAGTTCTTTTATAGACTTGTCTTTTAATTCGCGTAAATGCATATTGGTGGGTTCTTTATTACAATTGTCATACTCAAAATCGCTTTGATAGTTGAGTGAGGTTTGTTGAATATAACTAAGGATTAGTTGGCTTTATAAACTAGCAGTTCACTGGCACAGCGTCCAGTCTTTATACAAAATAAACACAAAAAAAGGGCAAAAAAGCCCTTTTTTTTCATTTTTACTTAGATATTGTTTTCTAAGAACTCAATAAGTTGAGTTTTAGAAAGCGCACCAACTTTCGTTGCAGCTACTTGGCCATCTTTAAAAAGAAGTAGTGTAGGGATACCACGAATACCAAACTTAGGTGGTGTGCCTGCGTTTTGGTCAATGTTTAACTTAGCAACTGTTACACGGCTATCATACTCATCAGCCACTTCATTAAGGATAGGGGCGATCATTTTACACGGTCCGCACCACTCAGCCCAAAAATCTACTAGTACAGGCTTGTCTGATTGTAATACGTCAGCTTCAAAGCTATCGTCAGTAATTTGGATTATTTTCTCGCTCATTGCGCTCTCCGATTTAGTTAGGCGAAATATTTAGTGCGTATTTAAACACTCTTGTTTCTTATTGCAAGTTTAAACGTTATGCTTAAACGCTATGACTAAGACACATTTGACCGATAAAAAGTTTTCAGACTTTGCTATCGCACCGGAAGTGGTTGCCGGTTTAACCGAAAGTGGGTTTGAGTATTGCACACCCATTCAAGCAAAATGCCTACCTTTTATTTGTGACGGTCGCGATATCGCGGGCCAAGCACAAACGGGTACGGGCAAAACGTTGGCGTTTTTAACAGCCACGTGCCATCGGTTATTACAATCTAGCAAAGCACCTAGTAAACATCCAAGAGCCCTGATCATGGCCCCGACTCGGGAGCTTGCGATTCAGATACACAAAGATGCTAAAATTTTAGCGCCGCACTGTAATCTTAACTTAGGTTTAGTATATGGTGGCGAAGATTACGAAAAACAACGTGCACAATTAGAAAAAGGCGTTGATATTTTAATTGGTACTACAGGTCGACTAATCGATTTGTACAAGCAAGGCTGTTACACCCTTAACGAAATTGAGGTAGTTGTGCTTGATGAAGCCGATCGTATGTTCGATTTAGGCTTTATAAAAGATATTCGTTACATGTTCCGCCGTATGCCAGATACAGCAGATAGACTCAATTTATTATTTTCTGCCACGCTTTCTTATCGCGTGCAGGAGCTTGCCTTTGAACATATGACTAACCCTGAACACGTTCAAATCGAGCCAGATGTAAAAACAGGCAAGCGCATTAAAGAAGAGCTATTTCATCCTTCTCAAGAGGATAAAATTAAGCTGCTATTAACTTTAATTGAGGAAGAATGGCCGGATAAGGCCATCGTATTTGCCAATACCAAACACAGTTGTGAGACAGTATATGCTTGGTTAAAAGCCGATGGTCACCGTGTAGGTATGCTCACTGGTGATGTAAACCAGAAAAAACGCCAATCTATATTAGCGCAATTCACCAAAGGTGAATTAGACTTTTTAGTGGCAACTGATGTTGCAGCACGTGGGCTACATATCCCTGAGGTAAGTCATGTATTTAACTTTGACCTACCGGATGATTGTGAAGATTACGTTCACCGCATTGGTCGTACTGGTCGTGCCGGCGCATCAGGTCATGCAATTAGCTTTGCATGTGAACAGTATGCTTATAACTTACATGAAATAGAAGAGTATATAGAGCACAGCATTCCTTTATCACATTATGATAAAACCGCATTGCTAGATGATTTAACAAAGCCTACTATTCAAAGAAAGCGCAACTATTCTACAGGCCCACGTAATCGTAGTAATAACGGACGTCGCCCGAATAATAGTTACCAAAAAGGACGGTCGTAACTTGGCCGTTACTGTACGTAGTAGTAACTAGAGGTTTTTGAACGGTGGGGCAATTTAAACCGCAAAAAAATGTGTATGCAGTCATTGATTTAGGCTCAAATAGCTTTCATATGCTAATTGCTAAATCAATTGCTGGCGGCCTACAAACTATAGGCCGCGTTAAACGCAAAGTAAGATTAGCAGCAGGGCTTGATAGCGAAAATGTATTAAGCTCTGAGGCAATGCAGCGAGGTTGGGAGTGCCTTGCACTTTTTGCTGAGCGCCTACAGGACATTCCAAAACAAAATATCACCATAGTAGCAACTGCAACACTTCGACTTGCAACGAATGCCGATGTTTTCAAGGCGCATGCTGAGAAGATACTAGGCCATACGATAAATGTAATTAGTGGTGAGCTAGAAGCACGCACCATTTATAAAGGTGTAGCACACACCTCATCGTGTACTGGCAAACAACTTGTCATTGATATTGGTGGGGCAAGTACCGAAGTCGTTATAGGTAAAGGTTTTGAGGCACTGCACTATAAAAGCTTAAATATGGGATGTGTCACATACTTAGAGCGTTACTTTAAAGACTGTCAACTAAGTGAAGCAAACTTCAATGCCGCCATTAAAGCTGCCCATGAAGTGATTGACGAAATTGCGCCAGAGTATAAACAAGCAGGTTGGCAAATAGCATCAGGTGCCTCTGGTACGGTGCAAGCGATTCAAGAAATCATGGTCGCGCAGGACTTAGATGATCTACTTACATTAGAAAAGCTAAATAAAATAAAACAGCAATCGATAGCCTACAGTACGATTGCTGCACTTGACCTGCCTGGGTTAAGTGAAGAGCGCAGGTTAGTTTTTGTGTCGGGCCTTGCTATCTTAATAGCGTTATTTGAATCACTTGAAATTGAAAAAATGGGTTTGGCTGGCGGTGCACTTCGCGAAGGTGTACTTTACAGTATGGTACCTGAGCTTCATAACAACGATATCCGTAAACGTACAGTGGATGGGTTTATGGACCGGTATCATGTTGATCAAAAGCAAGCGAATCGAGTATCGAGCTTAGTTATTCAACTGGCAGAGCAGGTAGGTGAAAGCTGGCCGCTTGTTAGTGAAAATGCCTTGCCGCTTTTAAAAGCCGCAGCGCAACTTCACGAAATTGGTTTATTGATAGAGTATAAGCAATACCATAAGCACACAGCCTACATTATAGAAAATACCGATATGCCTGGTTTTTCACAATCCGAACATAAAGTGATTGCTGCAGTTGCAAGCGCACATCGTTCTGATATCCAAAAAGGTAGCTTCAACGTTCTAGGTGCGCATAGTACGCTTACCCAATACTTAGTTAGGCTACTAAGAATCGCCGTAATATTATCGATGCGCCGACAAGATGACGTACTTCCTAGAATAGAGTTATCTGTAGAAAAAGACACATTAGACTTAAAGTTTGCCAATAACTGGTTAAAAGAACACCCGCTTATGGCTAGTGAGCTACAACAAGAGTCAAAACTGCAAAGTAAACTCGGTTGGAAACTCATCGTAAACTAATATAAAAGGCCCGTAAGGGCCTTTTTAGTGTTTAAAGTAACCACTTTGCTTTAATTTCACGCGAACAGTCATTTATTTTAAGTTTTCTTCAAAAAAGGGTTGATCTGTTTTCGGATCTCCCTATAATGCGACCCCACTGAGACGGCAGAGCGCAACGCATAGCGATGAACGAGCTAATCAGTGAGTCGAGTAAAACTTCGTTTTAAAAACTTTCAAGTTTAACAAAATTAAGTGTTGACAAAAAAATAGGAAAGCGTAACATGCGCAG